>JAEWVQ010000329.1 GCA_023459095.1 Pseudomonadota bacterium
CCGCCGGCCCGATCGCCGGCCCCAGCCAGGCGACGATGCGCGCCGGCGGCACCGCCATGCGCGCCACGGTGGCCTCCAGCACGCCACCCGCCAGCCCGCGCCAGCCGGCATGCGCCGCCGCCACCACGGTGCCGGCGTCATCGCACAGCAACACCGGCAGACAATCGGCGGTGAGCACTGCGCACACCGCGCCGGCGCGGCGCGCCACCGCGGCATCGGCACGCGGCACGCCATGCGCGGCGTCGATGTCGGCGATCTCGATGCCATGCACCTGCTCCAGCCACACCGGCGCCTCCGGCAGCTGCGCGCGCAGGCGGGCGCGGTTCTCCGCCACCGCGGCGGGCGCATCGCCGACGTGGCTGCCGAGGTTGAAGCTGTCGTAGGGCGGCAGGCTGACACCGCCCGCGCGGGTGGTGACGCAGGCACGCACATTGGCCGGCGCCGGCCAATCGGGAACGATGAAAGTGGAGTCGCTCAAGGAGCGCCCGGCCGGCGGCGCGACATGCTCCCTAGGACAGGCGCCCCGTTCGGGCAACCGCGGGGCGCTCATGCGCCACCACCCGCCGCGCGCAACACCGCCGGGGCCACACCGAGGCTGTCGAGCAGCGCGGCGAAGTCCGCCGCCAGCGGCACCGACCATTCCATGGCCTCGCCGCTCGCCGGATGCACCAGGCCGAGGCGGAAGGCATGCAGAGCCTGGCGCGGGAAGGCGTCGAGGCGCGCATCGCCGCTGCGCCGACGGCCATACACCGGGTCGCCGACCAGCGGATGGCCGAGGTGTGCCATATGCACGCGGATCTGGTGGGTGCGCCCGGTCTCCAGGCGGCATTCGACCAGCGTGCAGCGCGGCAGGCGCGCGCGCACCGCATAGCGCGTCACCGCCGGCTTGCCGCCGCCGACCACCGCCATCTTCACGCGCTGCGTCGGATGGCGCGCCATCGGCGCATCGACGACGCCGTCGTGTGCCACCTCGCCGAGCACGAGCGCGAGGTAGTGGCGCCTGACCGTGCGCGCCTGCAACTGGCGGATGAGGTCGGTCTGCGCTTCCAGGGTCTTCGCCACCACCAACAGGCCGCTGGTGTCCTTGTCGAGCCGATGCACGATGCCCGCGCGCGGCACCGCGGCCAGCGCCGGCGCGTGGTGCAGCAGCGCGTTGAGCAGGGTGCCGCTCCAGTTGCCGCTGCCCGGATGCACCACCAACCCGGCGGGCTTGTCGATGACGAGCAGGGCATCGTCCTCGTACACCACCGCGAGCGGGATGTCCTCGGCCTGCTCGGCCACGGTTTCGACAGCCGGTGCGGCCTCCACCACCAGCACCTCGCCGCCCCACACCTTGTGCTTGGGTTCGGGCGAATCCTCGCCCACGCGGATGCGCCCTTCGCGCAGCCAGGCCTGCAGGCGGCTGCGCGAATGTTCGGGAAACAGGCGCGCCAGCGCCTGGTCGAGACGCAGGCCGGCGCAGTCGGCGGGAATCGTCAGTTGACGGCGCAGGTCCGCCCCTTGCGCTGGGCTATAATCGGCGGGTTCATTCACGCGAGTGTTATCGATGGCCAGATTCACCCTCGGAAGTTTAGCGGTTATCGGCGCCCTGCTGCTCGGCGGCTGCGGCATCCTGCCCGAACAGATCGACGAGACGACGGGCTGGAACGCCCAGAAGCTGTACTCGGAAGCCAAGACCTCGATGACCGAGGGCGGCTACGACCGCGCGATCAAGCTGTTCGAGAAGCTCGAGGCGCGCTACCCGTACGGCCGCTTCGCGCAGCAGGCACAGATCGAGGTCGCCTACGCCTACTACAAGTCGAACGAGCCTGCGCTCGCGCTCGCCGCCGCCGACCGCTTCATCAAGCTCCACCCCAACCATCCCCACGTCGATTACGTCTATTACCTGAAGGGGCTGGTGAATTTCAACGAGGATCTGGGCCTGCTCGCCGGCCTCTCCAACCAGGACCTCTCCGAGCGCGACCCCAAGGGCGCACGCGAAGCCTTCGACACCTTCCGCGAGCTCACCACGCGCTTCCCCGAGAGCCGCTACTACGAGGATGCGCTGCAGCGCATGCACTACCTCGTCAGCTCGCTTGCCCGGCACGAGGTGCACGTCGCGCGCTACTACTACCGTCGCGGCGCCTACGTGGCGGCAATCAACCGCGCCCAGGCCGCGATCAAGGGCTATCCGCGCGCGCCCGCCAACGAGGAAGCGCTGTACATCCTCGCCCGCAGCTACGAGGCGCTGGGCATGAACGACCTGCGCGACGACGCCGACCGCGTGCTGCAGGCCAACTTCCCGAACAGCGTCTATTACGCCGGCGGCCCGGCCGACACGCGGCCGTGGTGGCAGCTCTGGTGAGCGCTGCGCACCGCCACGAAAAAGGCGCCCGCGGGCGCCTTTTTCATTGCACGGTATACCGCCGCGCCGACACTCAGGCGCGCGGATAGGTGCCCGGCACCAGGATCGCGCGGTCGACGTTGCGGATGTCGGTGTGGCCGCAGAACGCCATCGAGATGTCGAGCTCATTGGCGATCAGCTGCAGGCATTTGGTCACCCCGGCCTCGCCCATCGCCCCCAGGCCGTAGAGGAAGGAGCGCCCGATCAGCGTGCCGCGCGCGCCCAGCGCGACCGCCTTGAGCACGTCCTGCCCGCTGCGGATGCCGCCGTCCATCCACACCTCGATGCGATCGCCGACCGCTTCCACGATCGCCGGCAGGGCCTCGATCGACGACGGCGCACCGTCGAGCTGGCGCCCGCCGTGGTTCGACACCACCAGCGCATCGGCGCCGCTGTCCGCGGCCAGACGCGCATCCTCAACATCCATGATCCCCTTCAGGATCAGCTTGCCGCCCCACTGCTTCTTCACCCATTCGACATCGGCCCAGCTCAGCGTCGGATCGAACTGTTCCGCGGTCCAGCTCGACAGCGAGCTGAGGTCGCTGACCCCCTTGGCATGGCCGACGATGTTGCGGAAGGTGCGCCGTTCGGTGCCCAGCATGCCCAGGCACCAGCGCGGCTTGGTGGCGAGGTTGAGCAGGTTCTTCAGGGTCGGCTTGGGCGGCGTCGACAAACCGTTCTTGATGTCCTTGTGGCGCTGGCCGAGCACCTGCAGGTCCAGCGTCAGCATCAGCGCCGAGCAGTTCGCCGCCTTCGCGCGCTCGATCAGGCGCCCGATGAAGTCGCGGTCGCGCATCATGTAGAGCTGGAACCAGAACGGCGCCTGAGTGTGCGCGGCGATGTCCTCGATCGAGCAGATGCTCACCGTCGACAGCGTAAACGGCACGCCGAACTTCTCCGCCGCACGCGCCGCGAGAATCTCGCCGTCGGCGTGCTGCATGCCGGTGAGGCCGGTCGGCGCGATCGCCACCGGCATCGCCACGTCGACACCGGCCATCGTCGTGCGCAGGCTGCGCCCTTCCATGTTCACCGCGACGCGCTGGCGCAGCTTGATGCCCTGGAAGTCGCGCTCGTTGGCGCGGTAGGTGGACTCGGTCCACGACCCCGAATCGGCGTAGTCGTAGAACATGCGCGGCACGCGCTTCTCGGCCAGGCGGCGCAGATCCTCGATGCAGGTGATGACGGTCACGGACAGACTCCTTTCAGCGCAGGGGAAACGCGCGCGAAAACGCGCGGGAAAATGCTCAGGCCGCCATGTTCGCGGAGATCGCCGCCGCGCTGGCGGAATATTCCTCAGGCCAGACGCGAAAGAAGTTCCGCCGCCTCGCGCTCCACCCCTGCGCATACCTCACGCAGCCACGCCCCGAACAGCTCGGCGGCGCCGCCCGCCGCGGTGGGTGCGACAAAATACTGCGTCGGCGCCGGTGCGCTGAGCGCGAGCGGCATCACCAG
This sequence comes from Pseudomonadota bacterium, assembly GCA_023459095.1. Lineage (GTDB taxonomy): Bacteria > Pseudomonadota > Gammaproteobacteria > Burkholderiales > Rhodocyclaceae > JAEWVQ01. The sequence goes on from JAEWVQ010000329.1 coordinate 3,836, forward strand.
CGCGCCCCGCTTCAGCCACTGCCGCGCCAGCGTCGGCCGCCCCAGCGCCACGCCCTGGCCGCCCGCGGCCGCCTCCAGCAGCAGGCCGAGATCGACCAGACGCGGCCCGCGATCGGGCTCCGCCCAGTCGTCGAGGCCGGCGGCGCGGAACCAGTTCGCCCACGGCTCGAGCGGCGTGCGCAGCAAGGGCGCGGTGCGCAAATCCTGCGCGCAGGCGATGCCGCCGAGCTCGGCGAGCAGCGCAGGCGCCGCCATCGGCAGCAGGCGGTCGTGCATCAGCACCGCGCCGCCGTGCGCGGCGGCATCGCCATGGCGAATCTCGACGTTCGCCTCGGCGCCACCGGCGCCTTCCAGATAGGGAATGCTGAGCACAATCTCCAGCTCGATCCCGGGGTGTGCGGCAGCGAACGCTGGCAGCGCCGGCACCAGGATCTCGCGCGCGAAGGTGGGCGGCGCGCACACCCGCAGCCGCACCCTGCGCTGCGCCGCGCGCCGGTGCAGCGGCACCGCCGCCAGCAAACCGAGCGCCGCCCGCACCTGGGCGAGGTATTCCTTGCCGCTCGCGGTCAACACCAGGGTCTTGCCGCTGCGGCTGAGCAAGGGGGTACCGAGCATGTCCTCCACCGTGCTCACACGCTTGCTCACCGCACTCGCGGTGATGCTGAGCACCTCACCGGCGCGCTCGAAGGTTCCCAGCCGCGCCGCCGCCTCGAACGCGCGCAGGCCCTCGATCGACGGCAGGCGGAGATCGGCGGGGAAAGGGTCGGAAAGACAGGGATCGGCGGACATGGCGCTACGCGGCAGGGTGGCGAGCGGCGAGGCTATCACGATGCCGCGCCGCCGCGCAGC
>JAEWVQ010000330.1 GCA_023459095.1 Pseudomonadota bacterium
CTCTCGCCGCGCCGGTGGTAGCGGGCGAGGTCGCGGCGCTGCCCGAGGCCGCTGAGCCCGGCAGGCGCGGCGGCGCGATGCCGGTGGTGCCGCTGCTCGAGGATTACGATCTGCCGCCGCCGGGTTCGCCGGTCGATGTCATGGTCGATCACCTGAAGGTGCTTGCGGCGAAGGAGCCGGAGCGCGTCGCCGAAGTCGTCAAACAGTGGGTGCAGAACAATGGCCGAAGCGAACAGGGCGCCTGAGGGCGCGGCGGGCGGCAGCGGCGCGGCGATGACGCCGCTCGAACAGGCCGCGATCGTGCTGCTGAGCATGGGTGAGGAGCCGGCGGCGGCGGTGCTGCGCTGCTTCTCGCGCGAGGAATTGCTCGAGGTCACGCAGGTGATGTCGCGCCTGTCGGGGATCAAGGTCGAGGCGGTGAAGGGCTCGTTGCAGCGCTTCTTCGACGACTACCGCGAGCAGAGCGGCGTGCATGGCGCCTCGCGCTCCTATCTGAAGCGCTCGCTCGATCTGGCGCTCGGCGCGGACATCGCCGACAGCGTGCTCAACAGCATCTACGGCGATGCGATCCGGCCGAAGATGGCGCGCCTGCAGTGGGCGTCGCCGAAGTGGCTGGGCGAGCAGATCGCCGACGAGCACGTGCGCATGCAGGCGGTGTTCCTCGCCTTCCTGCCGGCGTCGCTGGCCGGTGCGGTGCTCGAAGCCCTGCCCGCCGACGGTCGCGACCTCGTGCTGCTCAACGTCGCGCGCCTGAACGAGATCGACCGCGAGCTGCTGATCGAGCTCGACGAGGTGGTCGAGCGCTGCCTGTCCAGCCTCGGCCTGCAGAGCGCGAGCGTCGAAGGCGTGCGTCAGGTCGCCGAGATCCTCAACCGCCTGCCCGGCAACCGCCAGCAGATGGTGGAGCTGCTGCGCGCCCACGATCCGGAGGTGGTGTCCGAGATCGAGTTCAGCATGTACGACTTCTTCATCCTGTCGCGCCAGACCGAGGCCAACATCATCCGCATCATCGAGGAGGTGCCGCTCGAGCAGTGGTCGGTCGCGCTCAAGGGCGCCGAGCCCGCGGTGCGCAACGCCATCCTGCAGGCGATGCCGCGCCGTCAGGCGCAGAGCTTCGAGGACATGATGCGGCGCGCCGGTCCGGTGCCGATCAGCCGCATCGAGCAGACCCGCCAGGACATCATGGCCACGGTCAAGGCCCTGGCCGACGCTGGCGAGATCGAGATCCAGCTCTTCGCCGAGGCCGTGGTCGAATGAAGAATTACCGCCCGCACCGCTTCGCTCCGCTGTCGCAGGTCGCGGCCGCGGCGTCGTTGCAGTCGGGGACTGCGGCGGAGCTGCAGGCGTCGCTCGCCGAGGGTTTCCAGCAGGGACTCGAACGCGGCTATCGCGAAGGTTTCGAGAGCGGGCAGGACGCCGGGCGTGCCGAAGGCCACGCCCAGGGCTATGCCGACGGCCGCCGTCAGGGCGCCGAGGAGGCGCGGCGCGCGGTGCTCGCCGAGTTCGCCACGCTGGCCGCGCCGCTCGACGCCATGCTCGACAGCCTGAAGGGCTTGCAGGCCGACTACCAGTCGGCGTTGCGCAAGGAAGTGGTCGAGCTGGTGGGCAAGGTCGCGCGTCAGGTGATCCGCTGCGAACTGGCGTTGCAGCCGGTGCAGGTGCTGGCTCTGGTCGACGAGACTTTGGCGACCATGCCGCCGGTGCGCGAGGGCGTCGAGGTCTATCTCAATCCCGAGGAGTTGCAGCGCATCCGCGAACTCGATCCGGTGCGCAGCGCGCGTTGGACGCTGATCGCCGATCCGCGCCTCGAGCCCGGCGAGTGCCGGGTCAAGGCCGACGGCCAGGAGGCCGACGCCGGCTGCCGCCAGCGTCTGGCCGCCTGCATGGAGCAGGTCAGCGCGCAGTTGCTGCCCGCGATCGACGAGGAGGCCGCGGCATGATCGGCGATGCGCTGCGCCGTCTCGAACTGGATGCGGTGCCGGTGGCCACGCTCACCGGCCGCTTGGTGGGCGCCTCCGGACTGCTCCTGGAGAGCGCCGGCTGCCCGCTGCAGACCGGCCAGCGCTGCCGCATCGAGACCGCGTCCGGCGAATGGATCGCGGCCCAGGTCGTGGGGTTTCGCGACGAGGTTTCCTATCTGATGCCGTTCAAGCGCGCCGAGGGCCTGGCCACCGGCGCGCGCGTGCTGCCGGCGGCGGAGCAGTCCGGTTTGCTGATCGGGCCGTCGTGGCTGGGGCGCATCGTCAATGGCCTGGGCGAACCGCTCGACGGCCTCGGGCGGCTGGGCGGCGAGCATCCGCTCGATCAGCGCCCGCCGCGCGTCAATCCGCTCAAGAAGCGGCCGGTGCGTGTGCCGCTCGACGTCGGCGTGCGCGCGATCAACGGCGTGCTGACCCTGGGCAAGGGCCAGCGCGTCGGCCTGATGGCCGGCAGCGGCGTGGGCAAGAGCGTGCTGCTCGGCATCATCACCCGCCAGATCGTTGCCGACGTCGTCGTCGTCGGCCTGATCGGCGAGCGCAGCCGTGAGGTGCGCGAATTCATCGACCTGTCGCTCGGTCCCGCCGGGCTCGCGCGCGCGATCGTGGTGATCGCGCCCGCCGACGAGTCGCCGCTGATGCGGCTGAAGGCCACCGAACTGTGCCATGCGATCGCCGCGCATTTCCGCGACCAGGGGCGCGATGTGCTGCTGCTCGTCGATTCGCTGACGCGCTATGCCATGGCCCAGCGCGAGGTCGCGCTGTCGCTCGGCGAGCCGCCGGCCACGCGCGGCTATCCGCCTTCGGTGTTCAGCCTGCTGCCGCAACTGGTGGAGAGCGCGGGCAACGGTGAGCACGAGCAGGGCAGCATGAGCGCGATCTACACCGTGCTCGCCGAGGGCGACGACCAGCAGGACCCGGTGGTCGATACCGCGCGCGCGATTCTCGACGGCCACATCGTGCTGTCGCGCGAACTCGCCGAGCGCGGCCACTACCCGGCGATCGACATCGCTCAGTCGATCAGTCGCTGCATGGCCCTGGTCGCCGGCCCCGAGCATCAGCGCGCCGCGCGCAACCTCAAGGAACTCGCCGCGCGCTATGCCCAGGTGCGCGACCTGCTGCCGCTCGGTGCCTACGTGCCGGGCGCCGATCCGGCCACCGACCGCGCGGTGAAGCTCTATCCGCAGATCGAGGCCTTTCTCAAGCAGGGTGTGCACGAGGCTGCGTCCCTCGACGACACCGTGTCCCGTCTGGAGGCTTTGGCCGCATGAGCAAGGCACGCAATCTGCACAGTCTGGGGCGCCTGGTCGACCTGCGCGCGCGCGAGGTCGAGCGCCTGACCGCCGAGGTCGCCGCCAAGCAGGTGGAGCACGCGCGCTATCTCGACAACCTCGCGCGCCTCGAACAGCTGCGCGACAGTTCTGGGGCGAGCGGTGCGCTGCCGCCGGCGCTGTCGCTGAACTGCGCCGCCTACAAGCACTCGGTGATGCTGCTCGCCGACGCCCATCGCGACGATCTCGCGCTGCACGAGGCCGACATGGTGCGCTCGCAGCAGGCACTGACCGCGGCCGCGCTCAAGCGCGAAGTGCTCGGCCAGGTCCATGCGCGCCAGCAGCGCAGCGTCGCCGAGGCCCAGGCGGTGGTCGAGCAAAAACGCCAGGACGAACTCGCCACCCAGGTGTGGTGGAGGGGGCGGTCGTGATCGGCAGGGTGTTCGAGGGCGGATTTCAGAACGGCCGGGCAATGGTCGCCTTTCACATGGCAAACCTCGATTTCCTTTCGGAAGGAGTTTCCCATGGCTGATTTCGATCCCGTCACGATGGCGACCTCGCTGGCGACCTATTACACCCAGGCCCAGCAGACCCAGGTCACCGCACAGAAGACCGCCGCGACCAACACTTCGGCTGCGCTCACCAAACTCAAATCGGCGCTGTCGAGCTTCGACTCCGCGCTTGCCGGGCTGTCGGGCACGACCAAGACCATCGCGCAGAATTCGGCGACCTTCTCGTCCAACGTCGGTACCGCGACCGCGAAATCGTCGGCGGCCACCGGGACCTACTCCTTCGTCGTCGAGCGCCTGGCGACCGCACACCAGGTCGCCTTCAACATGCCCAACGTGCCGCCGATGGTGGCCGAGAATCGGGCGTTCCGCATCCAGGTCAATGGCGCGCAGGTCGAGATCAATCTCGGCGACGCCGATGCCAACGGCGACGGCGAGGTGAGCGCGCCGGAACTGGCGCGCGCGATCAACCAGCATGCCGACAACGGTGGCAAGGTGTCGGCCGGGGTGGTTACGGTCAATGGCCAGAGCCAGCTGGTGCTGAGTTCGGGCGCGACCGGCGCGGCCAATGCGATCTCGCTCGATCTCTCCGACCTCGATCCGGCAAGCGCCGCGGCCACCAACCTGGGCACCGCCACCGAACTCGTCGCCGCCCAGGACGCCCTCGTCTGGCTCGGCGCCAAGGACACCGGGGTCAAGCTGGAGCAGGCCTCGAACACCTTTGACGCCATCGACGGCGTCAGCATGACCTTCACCGCGACCAGCACCTCGCCTGTGACGCTGACCGTGGCCAGCGACGCGAGCGCGACCAAGGCCAACGTGCAGAGCTTTGTCGATGCCTACAACGCGGTGCAGAAGGTGTTGGGCGATCTGACCCGCGTCGGCAATGCCGATGCCGGCACGAGTTCGGCGGTGTTCGCCTCCGACGCCAGCGTGCGTGCGCTCAAGAACCGGCTGTCTACGATGGCGCGCGAGGAGTTCGGCGGCGTCCGTCTCGCCGATCTCGGCGTCAGCGTGGCGCGCGACGGCACCATGTCGCTCGATTCGACCAAGCTCGAGGCCAAGCTGGCGTCCGACCCCGCGGCCTTCGACACCGTGTTCGGCAAGGCCACGCTGACTTCGAAGAGCGGGCTGTTGGGCGCGATGGACGGTTATCTCGACGCCTGGCTGAGCACCACCGACGGTCAGATCCAGCGCCGCCAGGACTCCGTGCAGCGCCAGCAGACCAGCCTGAGTGCGCGCCAGGATCGGCTCGATCGCCAGTACGACAGTGCCTACAACCGCTATCTGATGCAGTTCAGCCAGTTGCAGTCGCTGTCCTCGCAGATGAACCAGACCAGCAGTCTGCTGGGCAGCCTGTTTCCAACGTCCTGACGGGGGCTAGCCCGCAGGATTCCGCCACCGAGGTACGAGTTTGAGTTACGACGCTTATCGCAACTATCACGAGGTCAATCTGGGCGCGCAGACCGCCCAGGCTTCGCCCGTGCAACTGGTCCTGATCCTGCTGGACGGCTTGCTCGAAGAGCTGGCGCGCGCGCGCGCCCACATCGAGGGCGGGCGCTACGAGCAGAAGGCGCGCAGCCTCGACAAGTGCGTCGACATCCTCAATGGCCTGTCGAGCGCGCTCGATCTCGACAACGGCGGCGAGGTGGTGGCGAATCTCGGGCGGCTCTACGACTACTGCGCCGATCGGCTGTACAAGGCGGGCATCGATCTCGATGTGCACATCGTCGACGAGGTCGTCGGCCTGATCACCACGCTGCGCCATGGCTGGGAAGGCGTGCAGGCCAATCATGGATAAGGCCCGGCAACTGCGCGCGCTCGCGCGTCGTCTCGAGCTGGCGGTGGAGCGGCAGGATTGGAGCGCGCTCGGCGACGCCGACCGCGAGCTCGGCGTGCTGCTCGGCGCGCTCGACGGCGGCAGCTTGAGCGCGAGCGAGCGCCAGGCGCTGGACGTCGTGCGCGAGACCCACACCGCTGCCCGCCTGCAATGCGAAGGCGAGCGTCTGCGGCTGGGTGCGCATCTCGGCGAACTGCGGCTGCGCAAGGAGGGCTGGCTGGCCTACGCGCTCGATGCCGACGTTCAGGAGCGTCCGCTATGAATCTGCTGTTAACGGGTGTGCCCCTGATCACGGGCCAGGCGCCCGCCAGCACCGGTGCCGGCATGCCGGCACCGGCGGCCACGCTGCCGGCCGATCCGGCGCTCGCCCTGCCCTTGTTCTTCGATGCGCTGCGCGGAGCGGCGGCGGGCGAGGAGTCGGCTCTCGCCGAGGCTGCGGCGGGTGTCGATGCGTCAGACGGCGCGGCCTGGCTTGCCGGTGCTGAGGGCGGTGCGTCGGCTGATGCGCTAGCAGAAGAGCTGGAGGAGGGCCGGGCGGGGGGCGCGGGCGAAACCGCCGTGCCCGCGTTTGGCGTCTCCGCGCTGGAGCCGGCGTTGAATGTGGTGACCGCCACCGTGCTCGCCGCGCTCGGGGTACGCGCCGAGCCGGTCGCCGCCAGGTCGCCGGCAGTGAGCGTGACCGCAGGCGTGTCGGCGGTGGCCGCCGAGGTCGAAACCGTCGGCGGTGCGGCCGCGTCGGGCCCGGGTGGCGCGCGTATCGCG
>JAEWVQ010000331.1 GCA_023459095.1 Pseudomonadota bacterium
CGCGGGCGCGGTCTTGCTCTTCGCGCTCGGTGGCGCGGTCGAAAATGTCCATGGCTTACTCGGTGTCGGCGAGGCGGGATCGGCGGCGGGCGGCGGCTTCGCGGTCGCGGCGGTCGAGTTCTGCCACCACCGCGCGGGCCAGCGCCTGGTTGTCCATGCCGGGTGCGGCGTGGATGTGAATCTCGTAGTGGTTGCCGCCCGCTGCCGCGCCGTTGGGGGCGCTGGCGGCGAGCGGGGGGCGGTTGTCGAAGGCGATGCCGGGGCTCGCCAGGGCCACGCCGGCCAGGCCGGTGCCGGCGGCGGCCACCAGGTTGCGTGCGGTGCGCGACAGCGCAGCCAGGGGGCCGGATTGCCCGCGCGTGAGGCCTTGTGCCAGCCCGGCCATGGTGAAGCCGCCGAGCTGCGCGAACACGCGCGAGGGCGAGTGGATGCCGAGCTTTTCCTTGAACCAGCCGATGGCGCTTTCGCCGGCGCCGGTGATCGCCGCCTTGACGTTGCCGAGGCCGTTGCTGATGCCGTCGACCATGCCCTGCATCATTTGCGTGCCGATCTCGACGAAGCGGGCGGGGAACGCGGCGAAGAAGTCGACCGTCGCGTTGAAGTTGGCCTTGATGCCTTCCCACAGCGTGCCGAAGAAGGCCTTGATCGGCTCCCAGTAGCGGTAGATCAGCAGCGCGGCGAGCGCGATGCCGGCAATGGCCGCGCCGATGGGGTTGGCAATGATCAGACCGATGACCCACTTGAGCGCCACGCCGAGCGCGGGCAGCGCGCCCTTGGCCAGACCCAGCAGGGTGCCGAGCAGGCCGCCGCCGAGCGCCTTGAACAGCACGAGACCGTAGCGCAGCACGGCGAACGGGCCCAGCACCGCAGCCATGCCGAGCGCCAGCGCGCCCATTGCTGTGACGACGAGGGCGAGCACGGCCGCGGTCTTCACCAGGGCGGCGGTCAGCTCGGGATTCGCGCGCATCCAGTCGGCCGCCCGATTCAGCATGCCGCCGAAGGATGTCATCACGCCGATCAAGGCACCGCGGAGCGCGGCACCGGATTCGGTGTTGACGTCGAAGATGGCGTTCTTGAAACGCTCCCAGTGGGCGGTGAGGGCCTGGGTGCGCTTCTGGAATTCGCGCTCCATCGAGCCGGCCGCCGCCGTGCTGTTGGCGAGTTCGATCTGCCGCCGCCACTCGCTGGTGTTGGTGACGAGCTTGGCGAGTGTGTCGGCGTGCTCCATGCCCACCAGCTCGACCATCACGCCAGTGCGCGAGGCCGCTGGCAGGCGCTGGATGGCCTCGATGACCTCGAACAGGGTGCCCTGTGCGTCGGTCTGCATGCCGGCCTGCACCTTGGCCGCGGAGATGCCGATTTCGTCGAGTGCAGAGAGGAAAGGCTTGGCGCCTTTCTCGGCCGCGGCGAACTTCTGGACAATGGCGTTGATCGCGGTGGCGGCCGGCTCGCTGCGCTCGCCCATGGTCAGCAGGGTAGAGGCCAGGGCGGCGGTGGCACGCTCGGACATCGCGACGCTGGCGGCGACGCCCGAGGTGCGGTTGAGCACTTCGATGATGTCGCCCGCCTTGCTGATGGCGTTGTCGTCGAGGTAGTTGATGACGTCGGCGAGCGCGCCGATCTCGGTCACCGGGATGCGGAAGTTCTTCGCGACCTTGCCCATGGACTCCGCGATCTCGTCGGGTACCGCGTCGAACGCGGTCGCCATCATCGTGATCGTGCGCGTGAAGCGCTGCAGTTCCTCGCGCGGCACGTCCATGCGCGCGGCGGCCGTGTACATGTCGGCAATCTGGTTGATCGGCACCGGCAGCTCGCGGCCGAGCAGGCGGACTTCGGCGGCAATCTGCCTGTACGAGTTGCTGCCGACCTCGCCGACACCGTCGATCTGCCGCTGCAGCCCAAGCATGGCGTCTTCAAAGGTGGCGTACTCGCGCACGGCGTTGATGAGCGGGGCGCCCATCGCGGCGCCGGCCACGGTCATCGAGGCGCCGGCGCCGGCGAATTTGTCGCGGGCTTCGAGTGCGCTGTCGTACTGCGCGCGGGCGGCAGCGATCTTCTTCATCCGCTCGCCCTGTACGCGCAGGGCCTCGTTCTGGCGGCGCAAGGCTTCGGTGGCTTCGCCGATGCGGGTGCGCAGCGCGCGCTGATGGTTGGCCATGCCCTGCAGCGGCACGCCGGCCGCTTGCAATTCGGTGCGCAGGCGCTGCTGCTGCTGACTGAGTGCGGCATGGCGGCTCTTGAGCTGCGCGGCTTCGCGCTTGGCCGCTTCGAAGTTGCGCACCATGACCTTGGTGGGCGCGTCGGTGGCCGCCATTTCGCGGGCGAGGTCGCGAACCTTGGCCTGCGCTTGCTGCAGGGTGTTGCCGGTCACCGCGACGTCGCGCGCGACGCTGCGGAACGTGTCGATGCGCTTGCCCTGGGCTTCGAGGTCGCGCAGGCGGTCGCGGGCTTCCTTGACGGCGCGCGCCATGCCTTTGCTGTTGCCGGTGATCGCCTTCATCGGCCCGGTGGCCTTGTCGATCGCGGCGAGGATCACCTCGAGCCGCAGGCGGCGATCGTTGCTCATTGGGCGAGGCCGGTACGGTTGTCCGCGCGCGGTGGGGGTACGAGCACGCGCAGGCGGCGCTCGCACAGCAACAGTGCAGCGACGCCGGCGAGCAGCAGCACGGTGGGCCAGTCGGGCACGTGGCCGAGCAGGATGCGCAGCGCCTGCCCCGAGGCGCCGACGGCGACCAGGTAGAGGGCCACGCGCACGGAAAACCGGGTGCCGCAGGCCATGCGGTTGAGCGCGGGCTCAACGCGCCACAGGATGAGCGCGCAGGCCACGAGGGCGAGCAGAGGCTGCAGGGCAGTCATTCGGCGATCTCCTTCGCCTTGGCGCGGCCGGCGCGCAGCATGCCGCGGCCGATGACGTCGACGGCAAGCAGCCCTGTGAGCAGGGCCGCCGGGAAGTGCAGCATGTCGGGAGCGATGCCGTCGGGGAGCCAGCCACGCTGGTGGGCCACGGCGATGGTGCCAGGTGCCAGCCAGCCGGCGGCCACCGCGCTGATGAATACGCGCGAGAGTCGTGCCCAAACGCTCATGGGCGGCTGGTAGGTCATGGCCCACCAGCCGCCCCACGCGCCGGCGAGCATGAGGGCGGGGTGCAGGCCGGTGGCGATGCCGAGGACGGTGATGCCGCCGGCGGTGAATCCGAAAAATGCGGACGATGAAACGGGTTCGGTCATGGTGCGGGCGCCTGTGCGCTAGTCGGCTGGGTTGTGACGTATGCGCGCCCTCTCGCGCCAGTCCATGAGTTCGGTCAGGCTCATGCCGTCCATGGCCGCGGGCTCCCAGTGGAAGACCACGGCGAGGTCGGCCATTGCGTCGTCTACGAAGCGGGGGAGGCCTCCGGCCGCGAGGCCTTCGGCAGCAAAAAACCGGCGACCTCCGACCCGATCTGCAGGAGGTCGGCGGGGTCCATTGCGAGGACTTCGTGCTTGGTGAGCGGGGGCGCGCTGATGCGCGGCACGACGAGGGCGAGCGACTCGACGTCCATCTGCAGCAGGTTGGCGAGCGCGACGCCGCGCAGCGCGCCGGAGTTGGGCTTGTGCAGGTCCACCGTTGTGATGACCTGGTCGCCACGCTTGATCGGGGTGTCGAGTGTGATGCTGGGGGATTGCGGGACGTTCATTGTGGGCTCCGGTTAAAGGGTGAGGCGGGCGGGTTCGGCTGCGTTACCGGGCGCGCTGCATGAGTCGCCCGAGGCTTCATCGATGTCGAGCTGCAGCTTGAGCGGCGGGCTCGGCGGTTCGGGGATCAGCCAGCGTGCGGCCTTGGCGCCCGCCACGAAGAGGAAGCCGGCCACCAGGACGACGAGCAGGATCTTGGCGATGTCACGGTTGCGCATGGATCACAGCCCGATGGCGCGGCGCTGCTCGGCCAGCCGATCGACGCCGTCGACAATCTCGATCATGTTGAGCACGTCGATTTCGATCACGACCGCGCCGTTGATGGTGAGCTTGTAGTAGGTGAGCGAGGCCTTGGCCTTGAACTCGGTGTCGTCGCCGGCCTTGCTGCTTCCGGGGTCGATCTCGGTGTAGCGCCCGCGCATGACGACTTCGACGGCGTCCACGTCGCCCGTGTCGTCGCGCTGGTAGGCCCCGGCGAAGCGGATCAGCACACCGTCGATCTTGGTGATGCCGAACTGGTTGAACACTTCGCGCACGAGCCCGCCGTAGGTGAATTCGGCCTCGAGCTTTTCCATGCCGAGGTCGCTGTCGACTTCGGCGTTCATGCCGCCGCCGCGCCAGGCCTCCATCTTGCGGGCGAGTTTCGGCAGGGTGACTTCGCCGATGACGCCCATCCAGCTGAGGCCATCGGTGAACACGTTGAAGTTCTTGAGCTTGCGGGGGAGTGCCATGGTTTATGTCTCCGGCGGGGGTCAGGCGGTGATCCGCTCGGCGAAGTCGGCGAGGTAGCGGTCGGTGATGCGCTGGCGGAACATCAGGTTCTCGAGCGGGGGGACAGGGGTGTAGTCGTAGTCGATGAACAGCTTCCCGTCTTTTAGCGTTGCGGTGCTGTTGATCTCCTCGTCGTACCAGGCGCGGCCGTCGATGATGTAGCCCTGGGCTTTGAGCTCGCGGAACTTGGCGTTGATGCCTTCGATGATGTCGCGCACCAGGCTGGGGTGCATGGGCTTGTCGACGGCCCACATGTGCGCCTCGGCGACTGTGTCGGCCAGCACCTGGGCGGTGCGGGTGTAGTTCTCGAAGGCGAAAAGCGGCTCATCGGAGCACGTGCGCGAGCCCCAGAAGCGGTAGCCATCCTGCCGGATCAGGCACGTGACCTCGTTCGCGTTGAGATAGCCGGCATCGGTGGCGGGGTTCTGCAGATCCCAAAACACGTCGCGGGTGATGCCGGTGACGCCGTTCACAGGGATGTTGGAGAGCGTCTTGTGCCAGCCGATTTCCTCGTCGAGCTTGGCGCGCAGGCCCACGGCGCGGGCGGTTGCGAAGGCCGGCGCGGCGGCGGACGCGGTGGTATCCCAGCTCACGAAGTCGGGCCAGATCACCATGACTTCGCGCGCGCCGAAGTTGTCGCGGTAGGCGACGGCGTCTTCCTTGGTGTCGCACTCCCACGCCGAGACATACGCGAAGGCGCGCAGCTGCTGGGCCACCGCCACCAGCTCGGCGGCCACCGGCTGCGAATCCAGCCCGGGCACGGCGAGGATGCGGGGTTTGACGCCGAGCACGGTCTGCGCGGTGAGCAGCGCCTTCATGCCGGTCATCTTGCCGGTGGCGGTTGTGGTGCCGATGAGCTTGCTGGTGAGGTCGGCGGCTTGGGCGGTTTCGTCGGCGCCTTCGCCGTCGGCCACGCGCACGGCGACGATCACCGGCGTGGATTGGTCGGCGATCGCGTCGAGGGTTTTCGCGAGCGTGCCAGCCGTGCCGGCCTTCCCGATTGCGCTGTGCACGTTGGTGATGAGCACAGGGGTGTCGAGCGGGAACGCAGTGGCGTCGGCATCGGCCGCGGTGCATACGATGCCGATGATCGCGGTGGCGATGGTGCGGATGGTGCGCACGCCTTCGTTGATCTCAACGACGCGTACACCGTGATGGTAATCGGTTGCCATGTCGGCTCCAGGGTGGGCAGTGACATGGCGAGAATGCCGCGCGCGCGCGATGACGTCGCGCGCGGCCGGTTGTGAGGCGGGGGGTTACAACAGTGGCCGGTCAGGCAAGGATTTCCGCCGCTCTGCCCGGGTGATCCCACAGCCCGAGCGCGCCGAATAGCGTGACCAGGGCGACAGTGTCGGGGTCGTCGAGATTGACCTCGTCGGCCTCCTTATAGGTCGCAAGACCGCTCCGCACCGCGGCGCGCTGCATAACCGTCAGCCCGGTGATCTTCGGCTCCGCTGCTGCGTATTCAGGTGCGTCGAAGTTGTCGAAGATGATCTGCTCGGTGCCAGTCAGGCGCTTGCGGAACTGGATGTGGGTGAGTGTGCGGGGGAGTGCTTCAAGGCTCGTGGCTGGCGATGTCGGCTCAACAGCGCGATACCGCCCAGGGTGATGCGCTTCGACGAATGCGAGATCCGCGACGATGGTGTTTGTAACTGTGCCTTGGGCATCAAGAATTTCGAACATGATCAATACTCCAGAAAAACAATGCCGGCGCCGCCATTGCCTCTCCCTGCATTAGACGAAGAGTAAGCGCCGACGCTTGCGCCCCCGCCGCCGCCCAGTACCCCATCCCCCCCGCCCGCCCAAGAGTTTGTAGAGACGCAACCGCCGCCACCGGAGAACGCCCCGCCGCGGCCCGCAGAGGCGTATCCAGATGCAACATACGAACCGCCTCCGCCGCCGCCATCTGCACCCCGACAATCCTCTTGACTCGTAGATGACGCGAAATTCCCGGTTCCACCGCTCCCCGTCGGGGCCGTTACGCCGGCATTGATACCAGCCGGCG
>JAEWVQ010000332.1 GCA_023459095.1 Pseudomonadota bacterium
ACCAGCGACGAACTCATCCTGTCGCTCAACAACGGCCAGCCGATGGCGCCGCGGCTGATGTACGAGTTCCCGCGCGCGGCGATGAATGTCGAACTCAAGCGCGGCCGCAGCGCGGTCAACCGCTGGCTGGCGCAGACCTACGGCGACGACGGCTGGAGCGAGGCCGCGCTGCACCGCTGGCTGGCGGCGCAGAACCTGCCCTACGTCGTCGACCTCAACCGCGACACCGGCCTGCAAAAGCTCTACGCCGACCGCCCGCACACCCTCATCGCCGGCGTCGCCCGCATCGCCGGCACCGCCTACCGCTACAAGCTCTACCGCCACGACGGCGAGCGCTACAGCGGCGCGGTGGACGAGGCCGCGATCGATCCGGCCGCGCCCATCCTGTTCAAGCCCTGTGGCACGCCCTGGCCGGAAGGCAACTGGATCGCCTCCGACGCCGACTTCGTCGACTACATCACCGAGCTGATGGGCGGCTTCGCGATTCCGGGTTTCCTCAAGGCGCGCCGCCCCGGCCTCAAGTACCTGGTCGCCGGCCTGCGCCTGAACCGCGACACCCAGCGCATGCTGCTCGCCGACATCATGTTCGGCGCCGCGCAGCCCGCGGGCTGGGCGCTGATTCCGGGCGCCAACGACAAGGAGAAGCGCTTCTGCGCCCGCCTCGGCCTGACCGTGATCGACGCCGACCTGGGCGAGCTCGCCGGCCTGAGCGCGGCCGCGGCGGCGTGAACGCACGATGAACGCCTTGGGAGACAGCGGGCGATGAACGCCCTTTGGGACGCAACCCGCCACGCCCTCGGCGTGGCCGAGATGGATGCCACCCACCTCGCCTTCTGCGCGCTCGCCGACCGCCTCGCCGCGGCCGACGACGCCGCCTTCGCGCCCTTGTTCGCGGAGCTGATCGAGCACACCCGCGGCCACTTCGCCGCCGAGGACGCGCGCATGAAGGCGACCCGCTTCACGGCCCTCGGCGAGCACCTCGCCGAGCACCAGCGCGTGCTCGCCGAACTGCGCAGCTTCAACCGCGCGGTGCTCGCCGGCCGCACGCGCATGGCGCGCGCCTACGTCGGCGACAGCCTGCGCGCCTGGTTCCACCTCCATCTGGCGACCATGGATTCGGCGCTCGCCGCCCATCTGAAGAAACTCGACGCCGGCTGAGCCCGCCACCGTGTCAGAATTCGGCGCGAACCGCTCCCGCCGCCGTCGGACACCATGGAACTGCTGCGCCTCAGTCTGCTCTTCGCCCTCACCGCGCTCGCCGAGATCGTCGGCTGCTATCTGCCCTGGCTGGTACTCAAGCAGGGCCGCAGCGCCCTGCTGCTGCTCCCCGCCGCGCTCAGCCTGGCGCTGTTCGCCTGGCTGCTGACCCTGCACCCGAGCGCGGCCGGTCGCACCTATGCCGCCTATGGCGGCATGTACATCGCCGCGGCGCTGCTCTGGCTGCACTGCGTCGACGGCATCGCGCTCACCCGCTGGGATCTGGCCGGCGCGACGCTCGCCCTCACCGGCATGGCGGTGATCGCCCTGCAACCGGCGCGAGGCTGAACGCCGCGCGCGGCACTTGCACGGCGCGCCACGGTCGAATCCGCCTGATCGGACAACGAGGCTCCATGGAACACAAGCAGAACCCCGGCTGGCAACGGCTACGCGGCTGGATTCCGACCCGCGAGCAACTGCTCGCCAACCGCTGGCTGCGCTGGCTGTCGCCCTGGCTCGGGCATCCGCGGCTGTGGCTGTGGTCGCGGCGCGGCGTGGCGCTGGGGGTCGCGCTCGGCGTGTTCTTCGGCCTGCTCATCCCGCTTGCGCAGATTCCGCTGAGCGCGGCCGCCGCCGTGGTGCTGCGCGCCAACCTGCCCGCGGCCGCGGCGAGCACCCTGGTCACCAACCCGGTGACCTTCGCCCCGGTGTACTACGCCGCCTACCGGCTGGGCGCCTGGGTCACCGGCGAGGACGCCGCCCCCGCACCGCCCGCGGCCGCCGCGGCAACGGCCGACAGCCCCGGGCCGGGCATCTGGGCGCGCATCGGCGCGCTCGGCAAGCCGCTGCTGGTCGGCCTCGCCATTCTGTCCACCACCACCGGGCTGGCGAGCTATCTGATCGTCCATCTGTTGTGGCGGCTGCACATCGTGCGCCGCTGGCGGCGGCGGCGCCCGACCACGCGCCCCTGATTCAGTCATCGCCGGCGGGCGCAAGCGCGAGCAGGCCGCTCGCCAGGCGCACGCAATCCTTGCGCACCGCCGCCTTCACCGCCTTGCGCCAGCCCGCGGGCAGCGCGCGTTCGCCGACCAGCGCGCCCATCACCATGCCGGCGATGGCCGCGGTGGTGTCGGCGTCGCCGCCGCGGTTGACGACGTCGATCAGCACCGCCTCGAAGCCGTCGCAGGCCGCGATCGCCTGGCAGACCGCGCGCAGGGTGTCGACGATGTAGCCGCTCGGGTTGTCGCAGCGGCGCTCGCGATAGGCGAATTCGGGATGGGCGGCGGCGAGCGCATCGGCCTCGGCGAGCACGCCGCCGACGCCGCGCCCGGCGAAGGCGGCGTGCACCATGCGCACCACGCACAGCGTGGCGGCGTCGGTGAGCGGGTTGTGGTGGGTGACGCGGGCCTGGGTGAGCGCGGCCGCGGCAATGGCTTCGGGGTCGGCGCCCAGCGTCGCCAGCGCCACCGGCAGGCAGCGCATGGTGGCGCCGTTGCCGGCCTCCGCCGAAGGCTCGGCCTGCGCCGTGCCGTGCCGCCGCCAGCGCACGATGCCGCGGCGCACGGTGTTGCCGATGTCGACTGGCTTGGCGCGCATCCAGCCGTCGAAAGCGGCGGCGCAGGCGCGCGCATCGGGCGCGCCGCCGGCGGCGAGCCAGGCCTCGGCGAGGGCGAAGCTCATCGTGGTGTCGTCGGTGACCTCGCCCGGACGCAGGCGCAGCCAGCCGCCGCCGCGGATGTGGCGATGGACGCCGAACTGCACGGCGATCTCGCGCGGGGTCATGAACTCGACCGTGGCGCCGAGGGCGTCGCCGATCGCCAATCCGAGCATGGCGCCGCAGGCGCGCTCGATCGGCAGCAGGCTCACCGCGGCCTCCGCGCGCGCGCCGGTGGCGGGCGCTTCACTCCTCGGGGCCGAAACAGTGGGCGTGGTCGCTGCACGCCTCGCACGACGGCGACGCACACACGAAGATGCCCTCGCGCTGGCACAGCTCGCGGTACAGGAACTTCTTCCACTTCATGTCGCCCACGTTGAGCGCGGCGAGTTCGGGGAAGTTGAGCGCGATCAGCTGCGACAGCTCGCGCCGCGACGGCAGGCCGAGGTCCTGCCACAGGTGGTCGGCGCCCATGCAGGCGGTGGCGAGCACCCGGCTGATGTCGTCGGCACCGCTCACCGTGGCGTCGGCGTGGGCGCCGAGGAAGCGCTGCAGGTCGTCGAACTCCGGGTGCAGCACCAGGGCCGGGCCGTAATCGGCCCGGGGTTGCCACACCAGACCGGGGAAATGCACAGCCATCAGGCGGGCGAAGCGCGCCGCGCCCAGCCCGAGGTCGGGCGGCAGCACGCCATCGCCCAGCGTCCACCCGGCAACCAGGTGGGCAAGGAACTCATCGTTGGGGGCGCCCGCCGCGTGCCGCATCAGATGGGCATGCAGGGCCTGGCGGGCGGGGCTCGGGCGGTGATGGAGCGGGGCAAGCATCTCGGCATTCCTCATGAGAAGGCGGGACAGGGCGCGGCCGCCCGGTGGGGACGGCCGCGCCGCACGACGCGATCAGTACTCGACGAGCAGGTCCTCGTCGCGCAGCACGAGCTGACAGGCCAGCCGCCACGGCGTGGTGGGGACGTCCTCGACGCGCATCGTGTCGATCTCTTCGGCGCTGATCTTCTTGTGCTCCTTGAGCACCGCAACCTCCTTGTCGGTCAGCGGGCCGGCCATCTTGCCCTTGCGGGTGAGCGCGGTGACCTTGACCAGACAGGTCGCGCACTCGCCGTCTTCACAGGAAAAGTCGATCGGGATGTGGTTGTCCCGGGCGATCTTGAGGATGGTCTGGGTGTGCGAGCCGGCGACCGCATAGACGGTCTTATCCTTGTGGATCGGGCTCGAGAAAGTGATGTTAGGCATGGTTGGACTCCGGTTTGGTTGTTGATGCGTCTCTCTGCCGGCGTTGTCGCGGGAGTTCGGTTCAGCCCGGCCGCACCACCACCCGCCCGCCCAGGACCTGGGCCTGACAGGCGAGGCGGTTGGCGACGCCGGCGAAGTTGTCCTTGAGCACCTGGTCCTCGAGCACCGAGGGGCTGGCGAGGTTTTCCGCGCCGGCCACGATCCTCATCATGCAGGTGCCGCATTCGCCTTCGCGGCAGCCGTAGGTGATGCCGGCGCCGACCTTCTCGGAAACTTCGATGAGCCGGGTTCCGGCGGGGACGGTGACGGTGACCTCGATGTCCTCGAAGATGACCTGGGCCTTGGGCATGGCTCGCTCCTATGCGGTGGGCGCGTGCAGCGCGCTGAAATCGATGTGGCGGGGGACGACGCGGCCGACCAGGTGTTCGGCGAGTTCGCGGCCGAGCGCGGCGCAATCGCCGAGTTCGCCGGCGGTGGGGATGAGCTTGACCTTGACCCCGGGGCGCGGCACGCGCAGCTTGAGGCCGCGCAGGCGGTCCTCGATCATGCCGACGGCCTCGCCGCTCCAGCCGTAGGAGCCGAAGGCCGCGCCGAACTTGCCGCGCACCTTGACCAGGGTCAGCGAGGACAGCAGGTCCCACACCGGCTTGACCGCGTCGCCGTTGATCGTGGGCGAGCCGAACACCAGGCCGTCGGCCTCCTCGATCAGATCGACGAAAGGCCCGGGCTCGCCGCCGGCGAGGTCGTAGAGCGACACCCGCACGCCGTCCACGCCCTCGGCACCGTCGCGCACCGCCTGCGCCATCTGCCGGGTGTTGCCGTAGGCGCTGATGTAGAACACGAGCAGGGTCTTGGCGCGCTCGGCGGCCTCGTTCTGCAGCTGCGGGGTGGCGAGCTGGCGGTAGCGGCGCACGTAGGTGTGCGGCGCGTCGCGCAGCACCGGGCCGTGGGCGGGCGCGATCAGGCGCAGGGTGAGCGGCTCGATCAGGTCGAGCGCGGCCTGCACGTGCTCGCGGAACGGCCGCATGATGTGCTGGTAGTAGTAGTCGAAGGAGAAGCGGAAGTCGCCGACCTTGTCGTTGAACAGGCGCGCATCGCAGAAATGGCAGCCGAACACGTCGCCGGAGAACAGGACGCCGTCCTCCTCGACCCAGGTGCATTGGGTGTCGGGCCAGTGCAGGCAGGGCGTCTGCAGGAAGCGCAGGCTGCGCCCGCCGAGTTCGATGCGGGTATCGGGCTCGGTGGCGACGATGCGCGCCGGGTCGAGCCCGTCCTTGAGCAGCCCCTTCAACATGCCGAACGCCGGCCGCGAGATGTAGAGCGGGGCCTGCGGCGCGGCGCGCAGCAATTCGGGCAGCGCGCCGGAGTGGTCGGGCTCGAGGTGGTTGAGCACGATGGCCTTGATCTCTTCGGGCCGGCAGCACGACCACAGGCGTTCGAAGAAGACCTCGGCGAACTCGGCCTTGACGGTATCGATCACCGCCACCCCGGCGCTGCCGCGCACCGCATAGGCGTTGTAGGTGGTGCCATTGGCGGTACGCAGGATGATGTCGAACTGGCGCAGGTCGGGGTCGAGGGCGCCGACCCAGTGCACGCCGGGAGCGACGCGCAGCGCGCGCACCTCGCCCGCCACCCCCGGGGGCGTCATCGGGCGCTCGCCGCCGCCGGCGGGCAATGCGCCGCCGGGGCGTCGCCATGGCTGCAGCCCTCGGCCACCACGGCCTCGGCGGCCAGGGCGATGCCCTGCGCGGCCAGCCACTCCGGCACGAAGCCGACGCAGCGCGCGGTAGCGGTCTCGAGCAGCGGGCGGCGGATCAGCAGGGGCTCGGCAATCAGGCGTTCGAGCGCGGCCTCCGGACTGAACGCCGCCGGCACCACGGCGCCGGACTTGACCGCCGGCGCCGCCGGATTGAACCACTCGGTCACCGCGCGCGCACCGAGAAAGGCGGCCAGCCGTGCCGGCGTCCACGCCTCGGTGAGCAGGTCGTGCACCGTCACCGTGCAGCCAGCCTGCTCCAGCAGCCGGATCTGGCGGGTATTGGTGGCACAGCCCGGCTTCCACCAGAAGCGGATTTCCTTGGTCGTCGTCACCCCGTCCTCCTTGCTCGTGAGCGGTGCGCGCACCGCGGGTTGCGCGTCAGACGCCGGGGCGGGCCACGGTGCCGGTCGCGTTGTATTCCTCGATCAGGTGCAGCGGAATGCCGGTGAGCGAGCCGGGCGGGTTCAGCGCCTCGCCCAGCTCATCGACGATCGCCGCCTCGATCGGACAGATCTCGGCGCACTGCGGGCGCGCGTAGTCGCCCAGGCATTCGGTGCAGCGCCCCGGATCGATGGCGAACACGGGCGTGCCGGCGCTGATCGCCCCATTCGGGCACAGCGGTTCGCAGGCGTAGCAGCCCACGCAGACTTCAGTGATTTCGAGTGCCATGTGCGGTCTCTGGTGTGCGTCGGATCAATACCGGGGCGGGCTTCGCAGCGCGGCGGCCGGGGCGCGCGCTCAGGCCGCGGCCCGGGTGTCGGCGGGAAAGGCGAGCCGGCCGGCGGCGGCGAGTTCGGCGTATACCGCGCGCAGGGCATCGTCGATCGGCGCCATCGCGTGCTCGCCGTTGGGCTGGATGCCGGCCTTCTCCAGATCGGCCCAGGGCTCGAAGCCGATCTTGCTGGCGAGCAGTACCTCGACCCCTTCCAGGCTCCGGATGATCTGGCCGAGCACGGTCTCGCCGTCGCCACAGGACGCGTCGCCCGTGCAATACGGTGTGCACTTGCGGTGGGCGAGCAGGCGCTGGCTGACGGGGCCGACCTCGTACACCAGGAACTCGTGGGCGTGGCCGAAGTGTTCGTTCACCAGGCCGCCGCCCTTGCTCGCCACCGCGATGCGGATGCTGCGGGTGGCGGGCGGCGCGCCGGCGGTTTCCGGGTCGAACGTCGGATCGAACTTCGGCGCGGCCTTGAGCGCGCGCTTCATCTCCAGTTCGGAGGTGATCGCATCATGGACCTTGGCGCGCTCGACCATGGCCGCGGCGTAGTCGATGTCCATGGCTTCGATCTTATCGAGGGTGAACTCGGCGCCGCGGTCCTCGCCGAGCAGACCGACCGCGTCGGCGCGGCACTGGCGGCAATGGCGCATCATCGCCATGTCGCCCGCACAGGCATCCTGCAGGGCTTCGAGTTCGAGCGGCGTCGGTTCGCGCTGGCCCATGATGCCGTAGTAGGTGCCGTGCTCGGCCTCGGCGATCAGCGGCATCACGTTGTGCAGGAAGGCGCCCTTGGCCTTGACGATCCTGGACACCTCCTTGAGGTGCTCGTCGTTCACGCCGGGGATCATCACCGAGTTGACCTTCACCAGGATGCCGCGCGCGGTCAGCATCTCCAGCCCCTTCTGCTGCTGTTCGATGAGGATCTTCGCCCCTTCGACGCCGAAGATGCGTTTGTGTTCCCAGAAGATCCACGGATAGATCTTCGCGCCAATTTCCGGATCGACGCAGTTGATGGTGATCGTGACGTGGTCGATGTTGTGCTTGGCGAGTTCGTCCACACAGGCCGGCAGCGCCAGGCCGTTGGTCGACACGCACAGCTTGATGTCCGGCGCCTGCTCGGAGAGCTGGCGGAAGGTCTCGAAGGTGCGCTCGGGATTGGCGAGGGGGTCGCCGGGGCCGGCGATGCCGAGCACCGTCATCTGCGGAATGGCCGCCGCCACCGCGAGCGTCTTCTTCACCGCCTGGTCCGGCGTCATCACCTCCGAGACCACGCCGGGGCGCGACTCGTTGGAACAGTCGTACTTGCGGTTGCAGTAGTTGCACTGGATGTTGCAGGCCGGCGCCACCGCGACGTGCATGCGCGCGAAGTAGTGGTGGGCCTCTTCCGAGTAACAGGGGTGGTCCTGCACCTTGCTGCGGATGTGGTCGGGGAGGTGGGACAGCGCATCGGGCGCCGTACCGCAACCGCTCGAACTGCAACCGCCACCGGCGGCTGCAGGCGCGGCATTGCTGATAACCGGGAGTTCCATGGTCGATCACCTTGGGCTTAGTCTTGCCGGTCTTACTCCCGCAAGCCCCGTGCCAGTCGGCGAGTGGCAGCCAAACCCCTGATCGATAAGGCGCCCCCCCTGCCCCGCGGCGCCCTTTTGTCGGCTACGCCACAGAGCGTCGTGTCCGACTCCGCACAAGACCGCGGGCGGCGGGCCTTGCGACATCGCCGCCCGCCGCCCGCACCGCGCTCAGATCTGCCGCATCCGGATGTTCAGCGTCTGCACGCGGTAGGCGATCTGCCGCGGCGTCATGCCGAGCAGGCGCGCGGCCTTGGCCTGCACCCAGCCGGCCTGTTCGAGCGCGGCGATGACGCGCTCGCGCTCGTCGAGGCCGGGGTCGTCGAGATCGACCGCGCCGCCGCCGCGCAGCGGGCTGACGCGCTCCTCGATGCCGGAGACCAGGATCAGGTCGCGGTCGATGGTGCCGTCCTCGCTCATCACCGCCGCGCGCTCGATACAGTTCTCCAGCTCGCGCACGTTGCCCGGCCAGGCGTGGTGGAGCAGGATGCGCAGCGCGCTGTCGGTGATGGTGAGCGGCCGCTGCTGCTGCTGCGCCACCTTGTCCACCAGGTAGCGCGCGATCTCCGGAATGTCCTCCACGCGCTCGCGCAGCGGCGGCAGCAGGATGGGCATGACGTTGAGGCGGTAGTAGAGATCCTCGCGGAACTTGCCCTGATCGACTTCGGCCTCCAGATCGCGGTTGGTTGCTGCGATCACCCGCACATCGACCCGTATCGTGCGTCCGCCGCCGACGCGCTCGAACTCGCCCTCCTGCAGCACGCGCAGCAGCTTGGCCTGGAAGGAGGCCGAAATCTCGCCGATCTCGTCGAGGAACAGGGTGCCGGCGTCGGCCATCTCGAAACGGCCCTTGCGCTGCGTGAGCGCGCCGGTGAAGGCGCCCTTCTCGTGGCCGAAGAGTTCGGACTCGAGCAGATTCTCGGGCAGCGCCGCACAGTTGAGCTTGACGAAGGGGCCGGCGGCGCGCGGCGAGTTGTAGTGGATGGCCTGGGCGATCAGCTCCTTGCCGGTGCCGGTCTCGCCGCGCACCAGCACCGTGGTGTTCCACTTCGCGACCTGGCGGATCTGCTCGAACACGTGGCGCATGCGCTGGGTGTGGCCGACGATGCTGTCGAAGCCGAAGCGGTTGCGCACGGTGCGGCGCAGGCTGTCGCGTTCCTCTGCAAGATCGCGGCGTTCCTGCCGCACCTGACAGGACAGGCGCACGGTCTGGCCGACGAGGTTGGCCACCATCTCGGCGAAATGGGCGTAGTCGTCGAGCAGGTCGCGCACGCTCGTCGGCGGCTGCAGCGCGAGCACGCCCACGGTGTCGTGACCGGCGCGGATCGGCGCGCCGATGAACGGCGCCTCGGCGTCGAACAGGCCACGGCGCGACAGGTAATGGCTGTCGTCGGCCAGGCGCTGCAGCACCAGCGGCCGCGAACGCTGGCGCGAAACGCCGATCACGCCCTCACCGGCGCGCCAGCGCAGGTCGGCATCGGCGGGCGCATCGACGCCGTGCAGCGCCGAGATCGTCATCGCCTCGCCATCGGGCTCGGCGAGCGTGACCAGGGCGCGGTTGAAGCCGCACTCCTCGTCGAGCACGCGCAGCACTTCGGACAGGGTCTCGCGCAATTCGAGCGAGCGCGACAGCACCCGGCTGACCCGGTACAAGGCCTCCAGCGACGACTCGAGCCAGGCGACGCGCGCCTCCGCGGCGTGGTGATCAGCGGCTGCGCTCATCGGCCACCTCCGTATCGACGTTGCCGGCGCGGCGCGCCGGGAAGCTGAGCTTGAGGCGGCAGCCGCCGCCATGGTCGGGGTCGATCTCGAGCACGCCGCGGTGCCGGCTGACGATCTCCTGGGCGAGCGACAGGCCGACGCCGCGGCCGGCGGCACGCGCCGTCTTGGTCGAGAAGAAGGGTTCGAACACCTTGATGCGCAGGGCCTCCGGGATACCCGGACCGGTGTCGGTGACCTCCACGTCGACCCGCCCGTCATGGGTGTGGGTGCGCAGCACCAGACCGCGCTCCTTCCAGCCGCGCACGTTCATCGCCTCGATGGCATTGCCGACGAGCTGGCGGAACAGCGTGCGCAGCGCGGTAGGGTCGCCCTGCACCGACGGCAGGACGTGGGCCGGATGCCAGTCCACGGTGACCCCGGCGGCGAGCAGCGCATCGGTCTCGAGCATCAGCACGTCGCGCAGCACCTCGTTGAGGTTGACCGGCCCGCTCGGCGCCGCGGGCTCGGGCGGCATCGCCGCCTGCAGCGTGGCGATGGCCTGTTCGCCGGCGCGCTGGGCGTCGGACAGCGCATGCGCGAGCGGATCGCTGCCGGCGCCGGGGCCGGCGCGCCGGCGCTGCAGGCCGGCGGCGGCGGCGATCAGGTTGACCGGGCCCTGGAGCTGGAACACCGCCCCCGACAAGGCCTCGCGCAGGCTCTGGTTGAGCTCGCCCTCGGACAGCATGGCGCGCATCGCGGCCAGACGCAGCGCTTCCTGCTGGCGCTTGGACGCACTGATGTCGTGCATCACCAGCAGCATGTAGTCGGCGCAGCCGTCGTCGTAGAAGGCATCGGCGCTGGAATGGCGCTCCTCGAACCAGGACAGCGAGCACGCATACCAGCGTGGCTCGCCGCCGGCGAGGTCGAAGCGCACCTCCTGATTGAGCAGCGCCCGCCGGGCGGCAACCGCGCGCTCGAAGCTGGCGCCGAGATCGTGGCGCAGGGCGTCGATGACGGCGTGCGCCGGCTCGGCCACCCCCATCTCGGCGACGATGCGCCGGTACGCCGGATTGTCGAGCACCACGCGCCGGTCGACGTCGAGCAACGCCACCGCGACCGGCGCCACCGACACCACCGATTCGACCAGTTGCTTGTGGTTGGCGAGCTGGCGGTCGAGGCGGTGGGTCTCGGTGGCGTCCCAGTGCATGCCCAGGTAATGGGTGGGGCGGTCGTCGCGCGCCGCGGTTCGCAGCGGGGTGACGGTGAGCTCGGCGACATAGGGCTCGCCGTCGCGGCGGCGGTTGAGCAGGCGCCCGGACCACGCCCGCCCGGCCTTCAACGCCCCCCACAACTCCTGGTACACGGCGCGCGGCGTGGCCTGGTAGGAGAGCAGCGACTGCTTGTGGCCGACCACCTCGTCCGCGGCATAACCGGTGATCGCGCAGAACGCCGGGTTCACATAGAGGATGGTGGCGTTTTCGTCGGTGATCGAGATCGCGATCGCCGACTGCTCGACCACGTCATGGAAAATCGCCTCGGTGAGGATGCTGGGCGTGGCGGCGGATGCGGGCATGATGGCCTCGTGCAGTGCGGGATATCGGCACGAAGCAAGCGTTGTACCAAACCCGACAATCGCGCCCGGCGCGCGCCCCGCCGCGCCAGCGCCGCGCGCCCCGCCCTCATCGCGCCCACGCCCCCGCAGCAGCGCACCAGCACGGGGCACGCACGGCGGCCCCGTCCCCCGGGGCCTCTTTGTGAGAATCGCGACAAACGCCCGGGCGATGACGCACTCGACACAGCCCCGGCGTCGTCATGCGCCGCAACATTTTCCTTTTTTCAATGACTTGCAAGGGCATGCGGTATGGCACGCGTTCTGCAAGACGCTAGCCGACCCCCGGTCATGGGGCGAGCGAGGATGGCGATGAGCGAATGGTTGATGCTGCTGCTGGGAACGGCCCTGGTGAACAACGTGGTGCTGGTCAAGTTCCTCGGCCTGTGCCCCTTCATGGGGGTGTCGAAGAAGGTCGACAGCGCGATCGGCATGGGCATGGCGACCACTTTCGTGCTCACCCTGGCGAGCGCGCTGACCTGGTTGATCGAACACTATCTGCTGCGCCCCTTCGACTTCGGCTACCTGCGCATCCTGTCCTTCATCCTGGTGATCGCCGCCACCGTGCAGTTCGTCGAGATGGTGGTGAAGAAGACCGCTCCCGAGCTGTACCGGGTGCTCGGCATCTATCTGCCGCTGATCACCACCAACTGCGCGGTGCTCGGCGTCGCCCTGCTCAATGCCGGCGAGGGCTCGGGCTTCGTGCGCAGCGTGCTGTACGGCATCGGTTCGGCGCTCGGCTTCACCATGGTGATGGTGTTGTTCGCCGGCCTGCGCGAGCGCCTCGCGCTGAGCGCGGCGCCCGCGGCCTTCGCCGGTGCGCCGCTCAGCTTCGTCACCGCCGGCCTGCTGTCGCTCGCCTTCATGGGCTTCGCCGGCCTCACCAACCATTGACCACGCGCTGAACACGCAGCGGAACCACAAGGAGGACGAAGATGTTGATCGCGGTAACGAGCGTCGCCCTGATCGGGGCGTTCTGCGGCGTGGCCCTGGGGGTCGCCGCCCGCCGCTTCCATGTCGAGCCCGACAGCGCGGTGGCCGAAATCGAGGCCATGCTGCCCGGCTCGCAATGCGGCCAGTGCGGCTTTCCCGGCTGTGCCGGGGCCGCCGCGGCGATCGCCGCGGGCGACGCCCCGGTGACCTGCTGTCCGCCGGGCGGCAAGGCGCTCGCGCTCGCCCTCGCCGCGAAGCTCGGCGTCAGCATCGACACCTCGGGGATGGACGACGACGGTCCCAAGATCGCCGACGTCACCGAGGCGCTCTGCATCGGCTGCACCAAGTGCTACAAGTCCTGCCCGACCGACGCCGTGCTCGGCGCGGTCAAGCAGATCCACACCGTGATCCGCGACGCCTGCACCGGCTGCGCCAAGTGCGAGGACGTCTGCCCGACCGGCGCGATCGCGCTGGTGCCGGTGCCGGTGACCCCGCAGACCTGGGTCTGGCCCAGGCCGGCCGCCGCCTGAGGACAGCGCCATGGGCTCACCCGCCATTCCGCCGCTCGCCCGCCTCGCCCGCCTGTTCAAACCCTGGGGCGTGCATCCCGAGGGCCTCAAGCAGCTCACCGCCGACACCAGCGTCGCCCTGGTGCCGCTGCCCGCCCGCCTGGTGCTGCCGCTCAGCCAGCACATCGGCGCGCCGGCGCGCCCCGTCGTCGTCGCCGGCGAGCGCGTGCTGCGCCACCAGCTCATCGCCGAGGCCCAGGGCGCGATCTCGGCGCCGCTCCACGCGCCGACCTCGGGCACCATCGTCGGCATCGCCGAGGTGCCCGTGCCGCACCCCTCCGGCCTGCCCGGCGCGGCCATCCTGCTCGAGCCGGACGGCGCCGACGAGGCCCTGCCCACGGTGGCCACCGACCCGTTCAGCCTCAGCGGCGCGGAGATCTCGCGCCGGGTCGCCGACGCCGGCATCGTCGGCCTGGGCGGCGCCACCTTCCCGGCGGCGGTCAAGCTCGGCCTCGGCCAGCGCACCCCCATCCCCACGCTGATCCTCAACGGCGGCGAGTGCGAGCCCTACCTCACCTGCGACGACCGCCTGATGCGCGAGCGCGCCGACCAGGTGGTCGACGGCGCGCGCATCATCCTGCACGCGATCGGCGGCCGCACGGCGCTGATCGGCGTCGAGGACAACAAGCCGGAAGCGCTCGCCGCACTCGCCGCGGCCGCCGCCACCAGCGCCGCGGACGGCCCGGCGATCGAGGTGGTCGCAGTACCGAGCCGCTACCCGATGGGCTCGGAGAAGCAACTCGTCGAATGGCTGACCGGCCACGAGATTCCCGCCGGCGGCCGCCCCGCCGACCTCGGCGTGATGGTGCAGAACGTCGGCACCGCGGCCGCCATCCACCGCGCCATCCGCTACGGCGAACCGCTCACCCGGCGCATCGTCACCGTCTCCGGCGGTGCGGTGCGCACCCCGCGCAACGTCGAGGCGCGCATCGGCACGCCGCTCGCGGCGCTGCTCGAATTCTGCGGCGGGCTCCAGGACGAGGCCGCGCGCTACGTGCTGGGCGGGCCGATGATGGGCCTGGCGGTGGCCTCGCTCGACATTCCGGTGATCAAGGGCAGCGGCGGCCTGCTTGCCCTGGTCGCCGGCGAGACCGGCAGCACGGGGGCCGACGACGTCAGCGCCGGCCCCTGCATCCGCTGCGCGGCCTGCGTCGGCGCCTGCCCGATCGGCCTGATGCCGCTGGAGATGGCCGCGCACATCCGCCTCGGCGACCTCGCCGCCTCGGTCGCTCTCGGCCTCAAGGACTGCATCGGCTGTGGCAGCTGTTCCTATGTGTGCCCGTCGACGATTCCGCTGGTGCATTACTTCAACCACGCCAAGGGCGAACTCGCCGCGCAGGATCGCGCGAAGATGAAGCAGGACGCGATCAAGCAGCTCGCCGAGGCGCGTAGCGCGCGCATGGCGCAGGAAGCACGCGAGAAGGCCGAGGCCGCCGCCCGCCGCAAGGCCGAGCGCGACAAGGCCAAGGCCGAAGCCGCCGCCAAGGCCGCGGCCGCCAAACCCGCGGCCGAACCGGCCGCCGCCGCATCCTCCCCCGCCGCCGCCGAGAGCCCCGCATGAACGCGATTTCCTCCCCCCACGCCCACGGCGCACGCAGCGTCGGCCGGGTCATGGCGCTGGTGATGCTGGCGCTGGCGCCGGCCACGCTTGCCGGTTTCTGGCGCTTCGGCTGGCCGGCCTTCTATCTGTGGCTGGTGACCGTCCTCGCCTGCGCGCTCGCCGAGGCCCTCGCGCTGCGCGCGCGCGGCCTCGATGCGCGCCGCACCCGCCTCGCCCTGGGCGACGGCTCGGCCGTGCTCACCGGCTGGCTGCTGGCGATGTCGCTGCCGCCCTGGGCGCCGTGGTGGATCGGCGCGCTCGGCGGCGCCTTCGCCATCGTCGTCACCAAGCACCTGTTCGGCGGCCTCGGCCAGAACCTGTTCA
>JAEWVQ010000333.1 GCA_023459095.1 Pseudomonadota bacterium
CAGCGCATCCAGCGCGCGCTGGAGATCGTCCGCCTCACCGGCCGCCCGCTCGCCGACAGCTACGCGCGCCGCGAGGACGACGCTCTGCCCTGCCGCCTGCTGCCGATCGCGCTGGCGCCCTCGGCGCGCAGCGAGTTGCACGCGCGCATCGCCGCACGTTTCGAACAGATGCTGAAAGACGGCCTGATCGACGAAGTCGCAAGGCTGCGCGCGCACTACCAGTTGGCGCCGACGCTGCCTTCGATGCGTTGCGTCGGCTATCGCCAGGCCTGGGATTATCTCGACGGCGCCTGCGACCTCGACACCCTGCGCTTCACCGGCATCGCCGCCACCCGCCAGCTCGCCAAGCGCCAACTCACCTGGCAGCGCCAGTTCCGCGACACCTGGCCGGAGCTGGTCGAACTCGACTGCCTGCGCCCCGACCTCGCAACCGCAGTACGCAATGCGGCGCTGCGCCATCTCGCGCCCTGACGCGCATCCTGAACCTGCAAACGGAAACCACCATGGACGAACAGATCATCGCCGACGTGAGCCAGTGGCTCGATGACGTCGTGATCGGCCTCAACCTCTGCCCCTTCGCCGCGCAGCCGCGCCGCCAGAATCGCGTGCGCATCTGCGTGAGCCATGCGCGCGACGAGGAAGCGCTGCTCGACGACATGCAGCGCGAACTCGAACGCCTCTCCGACACGCCCGTCGAGGAACTCGAAACCACGGTGATCGCGATCGCCGACTTGTTCGAGGATTTCGACGACTACAACCAGTTCTTCGACCTCGTCGATCTGTGGCTGGAACGCTTCGGCTGGGTGGGCGACATGCAGGTGGCGAGCTTTCACCCGCATTACCAGTTCGCCGACACCGAACCGGAGGACGCCGGCAATCTCACCAACCGCTCGCCGTGGCCGCTGCTGCACCTCATCCGCGAGGACAGCCTGGAGGCCGCACTGGCCAACTTCCCCGACCCCGACGGCATTCCGGAGCGCAACATCCGGCGCATGGAAGCGCTCACCGCCGAGGAACGCCAGCGCCTGTTCCCCCACCTCTTCGGCTGAGCCCCGGCACGCGCCGGGCGGGCGGCAGCTCAGGAAGACTTCGCTGCACCCGGCAGCAACACCACACGCGTGCCGGCGAGGCGGTCGTGCAGGAACTGGCGGTCGCGGTCTACCAGCGCCCAGAACAGGCCGACGCCGCCCAGCAGCACCGACGGCCAGGTCAGCGCATAGCGCAGCCAGGCGCGCGCGCGGGAAATGTTGCGGCCTTCGGCATCGACCACCTTCAGGCGCCAGGTCTGCATCGCCAGAGTCTGGCCGTTGCGCCGCCAGTACCAGACGAAGTAGAGCCCGAGCACGACGAAGATGTGCAGCCACGCGAACCAGCCCGGCGGCGCGATGTTGAACCCCACCCCGAGCATCAGGTAGGGCACGAGGAACACCAGGGCGAGCACGCCGAGCAGCAGCATCGACTCGTACAGCATGCTGGCGAGGCGACGGCGCAGGCCGGCGAGTTCGACGACCTCACGGGCCGAGGGCGTGGCAGCGGCTTTGGCAGCCGCAGTAGCGGAAGTTTTGGCTGCCGCAGGGGCGGCAGGGGCGGATTTCTTGTTGCGGCTCATCGGTCTCGGATGGAATGGGACGGCAGGGGCACGGCGGGGCGGCGCAGCGGCGCGGTTTCCGCGGCCTTGCGCGCTTCCGGCGGCAGGTTCTGGTAACGCTCCCAGGCGGCATTGAGGTTGCCACGCTGCTCGGGCGGCAGGGCGCGTAGTGCGCGGTAGCGCTCGCGGGCGCGCGCGCGCTGGTCGGGATGCAGGCGCGCCCAGTCTTTCATGCGCACCTGCATGCGTGCCTGCTCATCGGCGGACAGGCGGTCGTGACGCTCGGCAATGCCGAGCCACTTGCGCCGGCTGATCTGGCTCATGCCGTCCCAGTCGTCCTCGAGCGGGGCGAGCACGGCGCGCTGATGCGCATCGAGCCCCGACCATGCCGGCGCCGACACCGGGCTCACCCCCGCAGCGGCGGCGGCGCAGACCAGGCCAGCGACGAGGCCGGCGGTCAGGACGCGGAGTCTTGGCGCAGCCATGCGTTGAACTCGGTATCGAGGTAGGCGTCGATCGGCAATTCGTCGGCGAGCAACGCGGTGTCGGTCTCTTCCATTTCGAGCAGGCGCGCCCAGGTGTTCCAGTAGTCGCCGACCGCGACCAGCGCGAGCACCGCCGCCACCGCCACCGCCTGACGCAGCAGCGGGCGCAGCGACCAGGCACCGGCGACCGCCGACCACCAGCGCGCCGGACCGCGACGCGGGCGATGCGCTGCCACAGCGCGCGCGCGTGCGGCGCGCAGGCGCGCGGCGAGCACCGGATCAAGGTCGTGGGCGGCGGCATTGAGGTGCGCGACGATGCGCTGCGCGACCACGGTCTCGTCGGTGTGCGCGGCATCGTCGCCCGGGCCGCGCGCGGCACAGGAGACATGTTCGTTCATGGCACGATCCCCCTCGCCTTCAGGGCCGCGGCCAGCGTGTGCGTGGCGCGCGAGCAGTGGGTCTTGACGCTGCCTTCGGAGCAACCCATCGCCTCGGCGGTCTCGGCGATGTCCATCTCCAGCCAGTAACGCATCACGAACGCCTCCCGTTGACGGTTGGGCAGGCGGGCAATCTCACGCTCCAGCTGCGCCAGCAGGTGGCGGCGCTCGAACAGGCCGTGCGGGGTCTGGGCCTCGGCGCCGTCGCGCTCGTCGGCGAGGGCGTCGAGCGGATCGCCGTCCTCGCCTTCGCCCTGCAGCGCGGACAGCGGCGACACCCAGGCCCTGCGCACCTTCTGCCGCCGGTGCACGTCGAGCACGACGTTCTGCAGAATGCGCTGGAACAGCATCGGAAACTCGTCGGCCGGACGTTCGCCGTAGCGCACCGACAGCTTCATCATCGCGTCCTGGACGGCGTCGAGTGCGGCTTCGTCATCCCGCAGCGACCATGCAGCCTGTTTGAACGCGCGCTTTTCGACGCTTTCGAGAAACGCGGAGAGTTCTGCCCGGGAAGCCAGCTGGAAGTCCTTGAGAAATCCGGCTTTTCGCCATGCCATCGCGCATGCCGTTGCGGACGCGCCATTGCGGCGTCCTGCAACCTTGACCAAACCCCCTCGCGACCGGTAACGTTCAACGTTTATCCAGAACGTGACACAGAGCGAGTTTGCGATGGTGCTGACCGGAGCCGAAATTGTAATCAGGTGCCTGCAGGAAGAAAAGGTCGAGCATGTGTTCGGCTATCCCGGCGGTGCGGTCCTGTACCTCTACGACGCGCTCTTCCAGCAGGAGGCGGTCCGCCACATCCTGGTGCGCCACGAACAGGCCGCGGTGCACGCCGCCGACGGCTATGCGCGCAGCACCGACAAGGTCGGCGTCGCCCTCGTCACCTCGGGGCCGGGCGCGACCAACGCGGTCACCGGCATTGCCACCGCGTTCTGCGACTCGATTCCGCTGGTGATCATCTCCGGCCAGGTGCCGACCGCCGCGATCGGCCAGGACGCGTTCCAGGAAGTCGACACCGTCGGCATCACCCGCCCCTGCGTCAAGCACAACTTCCTGGTGAAGGACGTGCGCGACATCGCGGCGACGCTGAAGAAGGCCTTCTACCTGGCGCGCACCGGCCGCCCCGGCCCGGTACTGGTCGACATCCCGAAGGATGTCACCATGCACAAGTGCGAGTTCGAGTATCCGAAGGAAATCTCGATGCGCTCGTACAACCCGGTGGTGAAGGGCCACCAGGGGCAGATCAAGAAAGCCGTGCAGATGCTGCTCGAGGCCAAGCGGCCGATGATCTACACCGGCGGCGGGGTGATCCTGTCCGACGCCGCGGAGCAGCTCACCCGCCTCGCCCGCCTGCTCGGTTTCCCGGTGACCAACACGCTGATGGGCCTGGGCGGCTATCCGGCCAGCGACCGCCAGTACCTGGGCATGCCCGGCATGCACGGCACCTATGAAGCCAACATGTCGATGCACTACTCCGACGTGCTGCTGGCGATCGGCGCGCGCTTCGACGACCGCGTGATCGGCGACCCCAACCACTTCTCCGCCGAGCCGCGCAAGATCATCCACATCGACATCGACCCGTCGTCGATCTCCAAGCGCGTGAAGGTCGACGTGCCCATCGTCGGCGACGTGCGCGAAGTCCTCGACGAGATGATCCGCCAGGTCGAAGCCGCCAACACGCGGCCGGCGATCGACGCCTGGTGGAAGCAGGTCGAGGAATGGCGCAGCCGCCAGTGCATGGTCTACAAGAATTCCGACGACATCATCAAGCCGCAGTTCGTGGTGCAGAAACTGTGGGAAGTCACCGGCGGCGACGCGATCGTGACCTCCGACGTCGGCCAGCACCAGATGTGGGCGGCCCAGTATTACCGCTTCGACAAGCCGCGCCACTGGCTCAACTCCGGCGGCCTCGGCACCATGGGCGTGGGCATGCCCTACGCGATGGGCGCGCAGCTCGCCCATCCCGGTCGCCCGGTGGCCTGCGTCACCGGCGAAGCCTCGATCCAGATGAACATCCAGGAACTGTCGACCTGCAAGCAGTTCCGCCTGCCGATCAAGATCTGCAACCTGAACAACCGTTACCTGGGCATGGTCCGGCAGTGGCAGCAGCTCTTCCACGGCGGCCGTTACTCCGAGTCCTACATGGATTCGCTGCCCGACTTCGCCAAGCTTGCCGCGGCCTACGGCCACGTCGGCATCCGCGTCGACAAACCCGCCGACGTCGAGGGCGCGCTGCGCGAAGCCTTCACCACGCACAAGAACGATCTGGTGTTCCTCGACTTCCAGGTGGACCCGACCGAGAACGTCTATCCGATGGTCCAGGGCGGCAAGGGCCTGACCGAGATGATCCTCTCCGCCGAAGACCTCTGAGCCAACCCAGAGCCAACCGCACCCGGACCGAACCCGCCATGCGTCACGTCATCTCCCTGCTCATCGAAAACGAATCGGGCGCGCTG
This sequence comes from Pseudomonadota bacterium, assembly GCA_023459095.1. Lineage (GTDB taxonomy): Bacteria > Pseudomonadota > Gammaproteobacteria > Burkholderiales > Rhodocyclaceae > JAEWVQ01. The sequence continues at coordinate 4,970 of JAEWVQ010000333.1, forward strand.
TCGCGCGTCTCCGGCCTCTTTTCCGCGCGCGGCTACAACATCGAATCGCTCACCGTGGCCCCCACGGAAGACGCCTCGATGTCGCGCATGACCATCGTCACCACCGGCTCGGACGACATCATCGAGCAGATCACCAAGCAGCTGAACAAGCTCGTCGAGGTGCTCAAGGTCGTCGACATCTCCGAAGCCGCCCACATCGAACGCGAACTGATGCTGATCAAGGTCAGGGCCACAGGCAAGGATCGCGAGGAAATGAAGCGGACCGCGGACATCTTCCGCGCCCGCATCATCGACGTTACCGACGCTTCCTACGTGATCGAGCTCACCGGCAACCAATCGAAGCTCGATGCCTTCATCGGCGCCATCGACCCGGCGCTGATCCTCGAAACCGTGCGCTCGGGCGTCTGCGGCATCGGCCGCGGCGACCGCGTGCTCAAGCTCTGACCCCCATCACCGGTTTGCGCCTGGCGCGCGCGCCCGTATCATGGCCGCCGCCGGCATCCCCGCCCTCGAAAGCTGAAAGGAAAAACATGAAAGTCTATTACGACAAGGACGCCGACCTCTCCCTGATCAAGGGCAAGAAGGTCACCATCGTCGGCTACGGCTCCCAGGGCCACGCCCACGCCCAGAACCTGAACGACTCCGGCGTCAAGGTCACTGTCGGCCTGCGCAAGGACGGCTCGTCCTGGGACAAGGCGAAGAGCGCCGGTCTGAAGGTCGAGGAGATCGCCAAGGCGGTCAAGGGTGCCGACGTCGTCATGATCCTGCTGCCGGACGAGAACATCCCGCAGGTGTACAAGGAAGAAGTCGAGCCGAACATCAAGAAGGGCGGCGTGCTCGCCTTCGCCCACGGCTTCAACGTGCATTACAACCAGGTCGTGCCGCGCGAGGACCTCGACGTGATCATGGTCGCGCCCAAGGGCCCCGGCCACACCGTGCGCTCCGAATACCTGCGCGGCGGCGGCGTGCCCTCGCTGATCGCGGTGTACCAGGACAAGTCGGGCAAGGCCCGCGACATCGCCCTGTCCTACGCCGCGGCCAACGGCGGCACCAAGGGCGGCGTGATCGAGACCAACTTCAAGGAAGAGACCGAAACCGACCTCTTCGGCGAGCAGGCCGTACTGTGCGGCGGCGCCGTCGAGCTGGTGAAGATGGGCTTCGAGACCCTGACCGAAGCCGGCTACGCGCCCGAAATGGCCTACTTCGAGTGCCTGCACGAGCTCAAGCTGATCGTCGACCTGATGTATGAAGGCGGCATCGCGACGATGAACTACTCGATCTCGAACAACGCCGAGTACGGCGAGTACGTGACCGGCCCGGAAGTCATCAACGAGGAATCCCGCAAGGCCATGCGCAACGCTCTCAAGCGCATCCAGACCGGTGAATACGCCAAGATGTTCATCCAGGAAGGCAAGACCAACTACCCGAGCATGACCGCGCGTCGCCGCCTGAACGCCGAGCATCCGATCGAGCAGGTCGGCGGCCAGCTGCGCGAGATGATGCCGTGGATCAAGGCCAAGGCCCTGGTCGACAAGTCGAAGAACTGAGCCGTTCTCAGCCTTCGGGGCCGGAGCCGCGCGATGCGGGCTCCGGCCCTTTTCGTTTACGGCCGGCCGCCGAGCCGGCGACGCGATGCGCTAGAATCCGAACACCCATACGTCCCCTCCCTCACCGTGGACCATCCTGACCGCATGCCGCTGATTTCGCTCGAGAAGCGCCGCCGCGGGATCTACATCCTGCCCAACCTGTTCACCACCGCCGCGCTCTTTGCCGGCTTCTACGCCATCGTCCAGGCCATGAACCAGCGCTTCGAGGTCGCCGCGGTAGCGATCTTCGTCGCCATGGTGTTCGATGGCCTCGACGGCCGCGTCGCCCGCCTCACCCATACCCAGAGCGCCTTTGGCGCCGAATACGACTCGCTGTCCGACATGGTGTCGTTCGGCGCGGCGCCCGCGCTGGTGGTCTATGAATGGGCGCTCAAGGACATGGGCAAGCTCGGCTGGATCGCCGCCTTCATCTACTGCGCCGGGGCCGCGCTGCGTCTGGCGCGCTTCAACACCAACATCGAGATCATCGACAAGCGCTACTTCCAGGGCCTGCCCAGCCCGGCGGCGGCGGCGCTGATCGCCGGCCTGGTGTGGGTGGTGATCGACAACGGCGTGAGCGGCGACGACGTCCGCTGGTACGCCTGCGTGCTCACCATCTTCGCCGGCCTCTCCATGGTCAGCAACGTGATGTTCTGGAGCGGCAAGGACATCAACCTGCGCAAGAGCGTGCCCTTCATCGTCGTCATCGCGCTGGTGCTCGCGTTCGCGCTGGTGTCGAGCTACCCGCCGGGCGTGCTGTTCGCGCTCTTCCTGGTCTATGGCGCCTCGGGCTACGTGCTGTGGGCGCTGCGCTGGACGCGCCGCCGCCGCCGGCTCGCCGAGCGTCGCGAGCGCGGCCCGGAGCAGGCCGGAGACTGAGCGCGGCCGCGCCCGCGTCTTGACGCCGTTTTCACACGCAGCCGCTCACACTGTCGCGCATCGCGGCGCGGCGGCAGGGTGCCGCCGGCTGCTCCGGGAGATCCCATGAGCGCACGCCTGCTGCTCGTCGAAGACAACCGCGACATCCTCGCCAACCTCGCCGACTACCTCGAACTCAAGGGCTACACCGTCGATTGCGCGCAGGACGGCCTCACCGGCCTGCACCTGGCGGCTACCCAGCACTTCGATCTCGTCGTCGTCGACGTCATGCTCCCCGGCATCGACGGCTACACCCTGTGCCAGCGCCTGCGCGAAGGCGAGCGCAGCGAGGTGCCGGTGATCATGCTCACCGCGCGCGACACCCTCGACGACCGCCTCACCGGCTTTCGCGCCGGCGCCGACGACTACCTCACCAAACCCTTCGCGCTCTCCGAGCTCGCCGCGCGCATCGAAGCCGTACTCAAGCGCAGCGGTGGCGGCAGCCGGCGCCGGCTGCAGGTCGCCGACCTGCATTACGACCTCGACACCCTCCAGGTCAGCCGCGCCGGCAAGCCACTGCATCTGGGCCCGATCGCCCTCAAACTGCTTGCCGTGCTGATGCGCAAGAGCCCCGGCGTGGTCCGCCGCGAAGCGCTCGAAGCCGCGCTGTGGGGCGATGCGCCGCCCGACAGCGACAGTCTGCGCAGCCACATCCACGCCCTGCGCCAGCAACTCGACAAGCCGTTCCCCACCCCTCTGCTGCACACCGTGCACGGCGTCGGCTTCCGCCTCGCCGCGGAGGCTCGTGAGCTCTGACACCAGCCTGTCGCGGCGCATCGTCATCGCGTTCACGCTGATGACGACGGCGGTGGCCTCGCTGTTCGCGTTCGGCATCGTGCTCGCCATCCAGGCCGCGGAAATCGATCTGGTGTCGACCGAAATGAACCGCCAGCTCGACTTCATCCTCGCTGCCGAACGCGACGGCGCCGTCCCCCATCTCGGCCCCGACGCCCACCTCTATCGCAGCACGCCGGGCGGCGCGGCGCTGCCCGACTGGCTGCGCGCCTTCCCCGCCGGCTTCAGCGAGGCCGAGCACGACGGCCTCTACCGCCACCTGCTGATCCGCGACGACGGCGACCGTCGTTTCGCCCTACTCCACGACCAGGACGAATTCGAGAGCCGCGAGCAGATGCTCTTCGCCATCGTCGGCGCCGGCTGGACGCTCAGCGTGCTCGCCGCGCTCGCCATCGGCACGCTCACCGCGCGCCGCGTCATCGCACCGGTGATCCGCCTCGCCGGGCAGGTTCGCCACCGCGACCAGTTGTTGCCGCTCGCCCCGCCGCTCGCGCCCGATTACGCCAACGACGAAGTCGGCCAGCTTGCCGCCGCGTTCGACGACACCCTGGGCCGCCTGCGCGCCGCGCTCGACCGCGAACGCCTCTTCACCAGCGATGTGAGCCACGAGCTGCGCACCCCGCTGATGGTGATCGCCAGTTCGTGCGAACTGCTGCTCGAAACTCTCCCCGCCGACGGCCGCGAGCACCGCCAGATCGTCCGTACCCTGCGCTCCTGCGAGGAAATGCGCGAACTGGTCGAAACCTTCCTGTGGCTCGCGCGCGGCACCGACAGCACGCCTCACGGACAGGCCGATGCCCCCCTCGCCGACGTCGCCGCGGAACAGCTCCAGCGCTGGCTGCCCGACGCCCACGCGCGCGGCCTCGGCCTGCGGCTCGAACACGAGGCCGCCGACGACGGCCGCTACCCCGCGCCACTGCTGCGCGCGGTGATCTCCAACCTGCTGCGCAACGCGCTTCACTACACCGACCGCGGCGAGATCCGCCTGGCCCTGCGCGCGCGCGGCTTCAGCGTGTACGACACCGGCGTCGGCATTCCGGAAGCGGAGCGCCACCTGGTGTTCCAACCCTTCGTGCGCGGCGGCAGCGGGCGCGGCGACGGCATCGGCATCGGCCTGTCGCTAGTACAACGCATCTGCGCCCGCCAAAGCTGGCAGGTGACGCTGCACGAGAACCCCGGTGGCGGCTGCGAATTCCGTGTCGCGCTCGCGGCCGCGCGCGCCGACGAGGCGCCATGACGAAACTTTGACGGCGCATTGACGGCGCGCTCACGCCGCCGCGCGCACGCTGCGGGCATCCCTTGCAACGGAGCCCGCAATGCCCGATTCCAGCCCGATCCACCTGCCGTTCTCCGACAAGTACGACCGCGATCACGCGCTCGCCTACTTCCACAAGCACCGCGACGGCCTCGCCCGCCGTCTGTCGCACCGCCGCGAGGAACAACTCGCGCGCAAGGCGCTGCAGCGCGCCGGCGACCCGGCGCTGGTTCTCGACCTGCCCTGCGGCGCCGGCCGCTTCTGGCCCGTGCTCGCCGAACGCCCCCAACGCGCCATCCTCGCCGCCGACAACTCCGCCGACATGCTCGCGGTCGCCCGCGCCACCCAGCCCGCCGGGATCGCACAACGCGTGCGCACCTTCCAGACCACCGCGTTCGACATCGACCTGCCCGAGCGCGCCGTAGACTGCGTGTTCTGCATGCGCCTGTTGCACCACGTCGGCGACTCCGGTCACCGCGTCGCCCTGCTGCGCGAACTGCGCCGCGTCACCCGCGATACCGTGATCGTGTCGCTGTGGGTCGGCGGCAACTACAAGGCGTGGAAGCGCGCCCGCCTCGAGCGCCAGCGCGCGCTCGACTACGGCCGCGGCCTGCAGAACCGCTTCGTCATCCCCGTGCGCGAGGCCGAGCAGAATTTCCGCGACGCCGGACTCCGCATCCTCGGCCATTACGACTTTCTGCCGCTCTACTCAATGTGGCGGGTGTATGTGCTGCGCCGGGAGCCGGCGTGAGTACGCTCGCACGCCCCCTGGGCGCCGCCACGGCCCCCGGACCGGGCGTCGGCGACGACTTCGATCTGTGGTGGTCGCTGCCCGGCGACTGGGTCGAAGTCCCCAACGAGCGCCGCAATGGCTGGAGCGGCGTGGTGCGAACGCAGTTCGGCGGACGACGCTGCTACATCAAGCGCCAGTGCAACCATCTGTGCCGCACCCCGGCCCACCCTTTCGGCTGGCCGACGGCGAGCCGCGAATGGCATTACCTGCACCGTCTGCACGCGCTGGGCATCACCGCTCCGCTCCCGCTTTATCACGCCAGCCGCCCAACGGCCGCCGGCGTCGAGGCGGTGCTGGCGACCGCCGAGCTGACCGGTTTCACGCCGTTGTCCGCACAGACCGGACTGACTGCGCCTCGACGTCAGGCGCTCGCGACCGCGGTCGGCCACATGCTCGGTGTATTGCATCGCGCCCGCCTGCAGCACGGTTGCCTGTACGACAAGCACGTGATGGTGTGCTGGCACGACGACCAGGCTCAGGTCGCCCTTCTCGACCTGGAAAAGATGCGCCCACGCCTGCGCCGCAGCAGCGCCGCCCGCCGCGATCTCGCCCAGCTGCGCCGCCACCAGACGCTGTGGTCGGATGCCGAATGGAACACCTTGCTGCGCGCCCACACCCTTGCCATGACCGGCGCACACTGAGCCCCGACCCGCGCGCCCACCGCGTTCACGCCCTCGACCGCCCTTTCGCCAGGAACTGCCCATGAACGCATACGCCCCGCAGCCGACCTACCGTGGCCGCATCAAGTACGACCGCGCCACGGCCGCGGCCTATCAACATGGCCGCAGCGCCGCGCGCCAGCGCGCCGAACTGCGTCTGCTCGACCGCGCGCTGAACCTCGTTCCCGCCGGCGACAGCCTGCTCGACCTGCCCTGCGGCGGCGCCCGCCTCAGCGTCCATGCCGCGCGTCGCGGCTACCGCGTGACCGCCGCCGACCTCTCCGCGGCGATGCTCGAGCTCGCGCGCGACACCTTGCGTAGCGCGAACCTGTCCTGCCCGGTCCATCAGCAGGACATCGAGCGCCTGAGCTACGCCGACCGCGCCTTCGGCACCGTGCTGTGCTTCCGCCTCTTTCATCACTTCCCGAGCCCCGAGATCCGCCAGCGCGCGGTCGGCGAACTGTGCCGCGTCGCCGGCGAGCGCGTGCTGCTGTCCTACTTCAGCCCGTGGTCGGTGACATCGCTGCGCCGCGCGCTGCGCGTGCTGCTCGGCGGCCGCCGCTCGCAGAAACACGCCACGCCGATCGCCGAGGTCGCCGCCGCGTTCGAACGCGAGGGCTTCGTCCTGGTACGCGATTTCGCCCAGACCCCGCTCATCCACACCCTGCACCTCGCGGTCTTCGAACGCCGCCCGGTCACGCCCGCGCGCTGACCCCCACGGCGCCCACGCACCGCACCGCCCAGCGCCGAAACAGGCGCCGGGCGGCGCTTGCCTTGGTTCGGAGCGCTGCCTTATAGTGCGCCCATGAGTTCCCGTCGCGACCCTTTCTCCCCGTCGCTTCGCCGTCTACCGGCGGGCCTGCTTCCGCTCGGCCCGCTGCTGCGCCCCGCGCGCTGAATACTTCCTCCCCCTCCCTGTCGTGTTCGTCGCCCCGGTACCCCGCCGCCGGCGCTTTGCCGTATCCGCAATCCGACCCATCCTGGAGCCGACCATGAAAGACCCGTTGATCATTTTCGATACCACCTTGCGCGACGGCGAGCAGAGCCCGGGCGCGTCGATGACCCGCGAGGAGAAGATCCGCATCGCCCGCCAACTCGAGCGCATGCGCGTCGACGTGATCGAGGCCGGCTTCCCCGCTGCCTCCAACGGCGACTTCGACGCCGTGCGTGCGATCGCCGAGGCGGTGAAGGAATCCACCGTCTGTGGACTGGCGCGCGCCAACGAGAACGACATCCGCCGCGCCGGCGAAGCCATCCGCCCGGCCGCGCGCGGGCGCATCCACACCTTCATCGCCACCAGCCCGATCCACATGGAGAAAAAGCTGCGCATGACGCCCGACCAGGTCGTCGAGCAGGCGGTGAAGGCGATCGGCTGGGCGCGCGAGTACACCGACGATGTGGAGTTCTCCGCCGAGGACGCCGGGCGCTCCGAGCTCGATTTCCTGTGCCGCATCTTCGAGGCCGTGATCAAGGCCGGCGCGAAGACGATCAACGTGCCCGACACCGTGGGCTACAACGTCCCCGAGCAGTACGCCGCCACCATCCGCAGCCTGATCGAGCGCGTACCGGGCGCCGACAAGGTGATCTGGTCGGTGCATTGCCACAACGACCTGGGCCTCGCCGTGTCGAATTCGCTGGCCGCGGTGATGGCCGGCGCACGTCAGGTCGAATGCACGATCAACGGCCTCGGCGAACGCGCGGGCAACGCCTCGCTCGAGGAAATCGTGATGGCGGTGCGCACCCGTGCCGACGTGTTCCCGGTCGAGACCCGCATCGACACCACGCAGATCGTGCCCGCCTCCAAGCTGGTGTCGCAGATCACCGGCTACCCGGTACAGCCGAACAAGGCCATCGTCGGCGCCAACGCCTTCGCCCACGAGTCCGGCATCCATCAGGACGGCGTGCTCAAGCACCGCGAGACCTACGAGATCATGCGCGCCGAGGACGTCGGCTGGGGCGCCAACAAGCTCGTGCTCGGCAAGCATTCGGGGCGCAACGCCTTCCGTGCCCGCCTCAACGAACTCGGCATCGAAATCGAGTCCGAAGAGCATCTCAACCACGCCTTCGCGCGCTTCAAGGAACTCGCCGACAAGAAGCACGAGATCTTCGACGAAGACCTGCAAGCGCTGATCAGCGACGAAGCGGTAACCCCCGAACTCGAGCATTTCCGTTTGGTGGCGACGCGCTTCCACTCGGAGACCGGGGAAACCCCGCAGGCCGAAATCACCCTCACCGTCGGCGGCCAGGAGACGCGCAGCCAGGCTCAGGGCTCGGGCCCGGTAGACGCCGCGTTCAAGGCCATCGAGGCAGTGGCAGCGAGCGGCAGCGAACTGCTGCTGTACTCGGTGAATGCGATCACCACCGGCACCGACGCACAGGGCGAGGTCACCGTGCGCCTGGCGCGCGACGGCCGCGTGGTCAACGGCCAAGGCGCTGACACCGACATCATCGTCGCCTCGGCAAAAGCCTATCTGAACGCCCTCAACAAGCTCCACGGCGGCGCCGAGAAACTCAATCCGCAGGTGTGAGGGCGCGCCGCGGCCAGAGCGGGCGGGCTATCCCGCCCCTCGCCGCCTCATCCGCGCGCCTGGCCCTGGCGCGACGGCGCCGTGTTGCGGGCGTAAAACATCGTTGCCAGGAACAGCACCACGGCGAGCACCGCCTCGGCGATCGCCAGCGGCCCGGTCAGCCCCGGATCGGTGGCGCGCAGCACGCCTTCGGTGAGATACAACAGCGACAGCATCGACAGCCATTGATAGGTGTAGCGCTTGCCGCGCAGCACGCCGAACACCGCGGGCAGCAACGGCACCGCCTTCAGCATCATCCACGAACCGCCCGGGCGCAGCGGTGCGAGCCAGCCTTCCCAGAGCACGCAGAGCGCGATGAGCGCGAGCAGGCTGACGCTCGCCACCAGCGACAGCGCGCGCGGACTCATTTCACCCCCGCGAGTTGCACCGCGACCTGCGCCAGACGGCGCCCCTGCGCCTGCGCGAGGGCGATTTCGTCGGCGGTGAGCAGCGCCTGTCCGTCGGCGCCGGCGACATGGGTCGCGCCGTAGGGGGTGCCGCCGCTGCGCGTGGCGTTGAGGCCGGGCTCCGAATAGGGAATGCCCATGAGCAGCATGCCGTGATGCAGCAGGGGCAGCATCATCGACAGCAGCGTGCTCTCCTGGCCGCCGTGCTGGCTGGCGGTGGAGGAGAACACGCAGGCGGGCTTACCCGCCAGCGTGCCATTGACCCAGGCGCCGGCCAGGCCGTCGAGAAAGTACTTCATCGGCGCGGCCATGTTGCCGAAACGCGTGGGGCTGCCCAGCGCCAGCCCAGCGCACGCTGCCAGATCGGCGACCTCGACATAGGGCGGACCGTCGGCCGGAATGTCGTCCTCCACCGCCTCGCACACCGTGGATACGCGCGGCACGGTGCGGACCCGGGCGACCGCGCCCGGCACCTGATGAACGCCGACGGCGATCTGTTCCGCCAGCGCGCGCACCGAGCCGCGATGGCTGTAATACAGCACGAGGATTTCCTGCATGAGGGAGCCGAACCGATAAAATGCGCCGATTATACCCGCCCGCCCTCTGGCGCCCGCCGCCACGCCCGATGACGCTTCAGTCCTGCCGCGACCTCCTACGCCTGTTCGCCGAACGCTTCGGCGCCACCCGCTGCCCGCAGGTCGCCGGCAGCCTCGCGTTCACCACCTTGCTCGCGCTGGTGCCACTGGTCACGGTGACGATCGCGATCTTCGGCAGCCTGCCGGGCGTGGATCAGCTCGGCGCCTCGCTGAAAACCTTTCTGCTGCAGAACCTGCTGCCCGAACGCGCCGGCAGCATCATCACCACCTACGCGCTGCAGTTCTCGCAGAAGGCGGCCCGCCTGACGCTGATCGGCACCGCGCTGCTCGCGCTGACCGCGCTGATGCTGCTGGCAACCATAGAACGCGTCTTCAACCACATCTGGGGCGTGCGTCGGCCGCGCCCCATGCTGCTGCGGATCACGGTGTCGTGGTTCGTGCTGTCGGTGGGGCCGCTCGTCCTCGGCGCCAGCGTGATCGCCACCGGCTACCTGGTGACGACCTCGATGGAGTGGTCGGCGCACCTGCCGTGGATCGGCGAATTCGCCGCGCGCGTGCTGCCGCCGCTGCTCCTCGGCGCGCTGTTCAGCTTCCTGTACTACGCGGTGCCGAACCATCCCGTGCGCGCCGCCCATGCGCTCGCCGGCGGCCTCGTCGCCGCACTCGCGTTCTTCCTGATGCAGCGCGCCTTCGGCATGTTCATCGCGCGCTTTCCCACCTACACGCTGATCTACGGCACCTTCGCGGCGCTGCCGATCTTCCTCGTCTGGCTGTATCTGTCATGGATGGTGGTGCTGCTCGGCGCCCTGGTGGCGGCCACCCTGCCCGCCTTCGCCGAACGCCGCCGGATGGCGGCAACCTTTCCCGGCGACCGCGCATGGACCGCCCTGCACCTACTCGTCGCCCTCGGCCGCGCGCAGCGCGATGGCAAAACCCTGGGTTTCGATGCACTGATGGCGCATAGCGGCCTCGCCGAGCACGTCACCGAGGATCTGCTCGGCGCGCTGCGCGATGCCGGATGGGCGACCCGGACCGAAACCGGGCACTGGGTGCTGACCCGGGCACCGCAGCAGATCGCCCTGCACACGGTGCTGGCTCGTTTCGCGCTGAACCCCGCCGCCTGTCTGGACAGCGGCACCGGCGACACGCTGGCATCGCTCGCCAGCGAACTCGACGCCGGGCTCAGGCTGAACGGACGCAGCCTCGCCGATCTGCTCGACGCCGCGCCCGCCGCTCAGATCGGGTAGGGGTCGATCTCGTACTGGAACAATTCGACGCTGGCCGTCTGCATGTCGAGGCCGAGCACCCTGCCCTGCGCCACATACAGATGCTCCCCCTCATGCACGAGGACGAAACGGCGCGAGACATAGGCGCCGGCCGCGGCCAGAATCGCCGGATTGCGGCGGATCGCCGGCGATGCCGGCAGCATCAGCGACGGCGAGGTCGAGCGCCCGCCGTTGCCGCGGAATCCCACCAGCACCGAGGTGAAGCCCTGCGCCAGCACCTGCAGGCCGAGTTCGACGCGTTCAGGATCGTCGTTGCGAATCCAGCGCACCACGCAGATCGACCACGGCAGCGTCGGATCGCGACGCAGCGCGAGCACCATGCCGGCGGACAGCTCTCCTTCCACGCCGCCCACACACATGATCGCGTAGCCCCCCGGGCTCTCGTTGAATACCAGCCACTCGGCAACGCGCCCGTCGGCCTCGCCGCGGCCGAGCGCCCAGATCGCCCGCAGCCCGGTGCACACCTGCACCGTGTACTGATGCATACGCCGCGCCTGCTCGCGCACCGGCGGGGTCGCCCAGCGGTCGCGCAGACGCCCGAGCAGGGCCAGCACCTCGGCGGGCTCCAGCCCTTCCGGCAGCCCCGCTTCGGCCGCCACCACGACATCGTCGGCACGCCGCAGGCTGGCGGCCTCGGCCGCAAGCAGGCCCTTCTCGAGTTGCTCGATCTGAACCGCCAGCGTTCGCACCAGCGGCAGCGTGCAGAAATACAGCAGCCCCTGCGTCATGTCCGGCGACTTGCGCGCCATCGCCACCGGCGGCGCATCGCCGGCCGGATCGACCCAATGCGCGAGATCCTCGGGCGCAATCGGCTCGATGCCGAGCTGCGCCGACGCTCCGTGGCGCTCCAGATAATCGAACAACCACGACAGCTCGCGCGCGGTCAGCCCCTCGGGCTGCGACACCGCGAGCGCAAACAGGCGCCGATACTGCAAGCCGAGCGCGGCCACGCCGTCGCCGTCGGCCAGCCCCCCGGCGGCCAGCCACAGCGCATGAGCGCGCTGCCACAAGCCGAACGGCGGCGCCAGCCCGGCCATCGCACCGAGCAGGTAGGCATCGCTCACCAGCGCCAGCCCACGCGCGCCCAGCGCCGTACCCTCTTGGCGCACGCCGCGCACGCGCCGCGCGCTGACGTCATCGACGAGACGCAGAAAGCCGCCCGCGACTTCGATCAGCGCTTCGATCAGCGCCGCCGCGACCTGATGCAGATCGCGCCCGATCGGCAGCTTCGCGGTCAGCAGGCGGGCGCGGAAACGACCCCCGATGTCGCCGATGCGCGCGGCGAACTGCTCCAGGCAGACCTCGCGCTCAGCCCCCGACAACTGCTGCTCCGGCACGCGCTGAAAATGCCCGCGCAAGGCGGCGAGATCGGCGACCGGGTCGTCGTCGGGCTCGCCCGCCAGCCACTCCATGATCGATGCCCAGGGCTCGTCGACGCGCTCAGCTTCAGCCATTGCCTTACTTTTGATGTGGATTTAGCAAGGGTCTATTCTATTCAAGTTTCCCTTACATCTCGCCTTCACTATCGCCGTCCGTGAAAACTTTCACTATGCGCACCACCAACCCCACCCCGACCTAGCCAAATCGCCGCCCGGGAGCATGCCGTGCTCTGAAAAGGCGGCGGAAAGACTTGTTTGACAAAGCCCTTTGCCTTACTATTATCGGCTTTTCGTCTACACCGATCACAGGATACCGAGATGGTCGTCATTCGCCTTGCCCGTGGTGGCGCCAAAAAGCGCCCGTTCTACAACATCGTTGCCGCCGATTCGCGCAACCGCCGTGACGGCCGCTTCATCGAGCGCGTCGGCTTCTACAACCCGGTCGCTTCCGGCGCCGAGAAGGGTCTCGTCATCAATGCCGAGCGCCTGGCCTACTGGGAGCAGAACGGCGCCCAGCTGTCGCCGACCGTTGCCCGTCTGGTGAAGCAGTCCGCGAAGGCGGCCTGAGCACCGGAAGCAACGACTTCATGGTAGTCATGGGGCGCATTGCCGCCCCTTTTGGCGTTCAGGGCTGGCTCAAGATCCACCCGTTCGGCGACGATCCGCTGTCATGGCGGAAGATGCCGCACTGGTGGCTGTCTGCCGACCCTGACGCCCCGCCCGAACGCTGGACCCAGTACCCGCTGCGCGGCTGCCGGGCCCACGGCAAGGGCATCGTTGCGGCCCTCGACGGCATCGACGATCGCACCGCGGCCGAGGCCATCGACGGCTGGTACGTCGCCGCACCGCGTGAAGCCCTGCCGCACACCGAAGCGAACGAATACTACTGGGGCGACCTCATCGGCCTCCCGGTGGAAAACGAACAAGCCGAAGCGCTCGGCCAGGTCAGCGGATTGATCTCGACCGGCGCGCACGACGTCCTGCAGGTCCAGGACGGCGACACGGAGCACCTGATTCCGTTCGTCGCCACCTACGTCCTCGACGTCGACCTCGCCACCCGGCGCATCAGGGTGGCGTGGCAGAAGGACTGGTGAGGCGGCGATGAGCCGCCTGCCCGGCGGTCGCCGCCGCTACGACGTGGTCACGCTGTTCCCGGAGATGTTCGCCGCCCTCAGCGGCAGCGGCATCACCCGGCGGGCCATCGAGCGCGGCCTGTACGAACTCGGGTTTCACAGCCCGCGTGATTTCGTCGGCAACGCCCACCGCACGGTGGACGACCGCCCCTATGGCGGCGGCCCGGGCATGGTGATGCTGGCCGAACCGCTGGAGAAGGCAATCGCCGCGGCCCGTGCAGCGCAACAGCAGACCCTCGGCCAATGCGGCCGGGTGATCTACTTTTCGCCGCAGGGACGCACCCTGGACCACGACCGTGTCATCGAACTGGCGGCGGAACCGGGAGCGATCCTGCTGTGCGGGCGCTACGAAGGCATCGATCAGCGCCTGATCGAGCGCTGCGTGGACGAAGAGATCTCGCTTGGCGACTTCGTCCTCTCCGGCGGCGAACTGCCGGCGCTGGTGCTGCTCGACGCGATCGTGCGCCAGCTGCCCGGCGCCCTGAACGACGCCGACTCGGCGGTGGAAGACTCCTTCGCCGGCGGCCTGCTGGACTGTCCGCACTACACGCGGCCGGAAGTGTATGAGAACGAACGAGTGCCGGACGTACTGCTGTCCGGCAACCACGCCTTGATCCGTCGCTGGCGGCTCAAGCAGGCCCTGGGGCGCACCTGGCTGCGCCGCCCGGAGCTGCTTGCCCGCCGGCGGCTGGACAAGGAGGAATTGCACCTGCTCGAGGAATTCCGGCAGGAGCATGACCGGGCCGACAGCGGCAGCATCGCTTGAACGCCCAATCACAAACCGCGTGCATCAGGTGGCGACCTGCTCTACACGCCAGGCCAACGGCCACTGACCAGATGGAGTCAATCACATGAACCTGCTTCAGCAACTCGAACAGGAAGAAATCGCCCGCCTGACCGAAGGCAAGCCCGCCCTCCCCTCGTTCGCCCCCGGCGACACCGTGGTGGTGCAGGTCAAGGTCAAGGAAGGCAACCGCGAACGTCTGCAGGCCTATGAAGGCGTGGTGATCGCGAAGCGCAACCGCGGCCTCAACTCCTCCTTCATCGTCCGCAAGATCTCCTCCGGCGAAGGTGTGGAGCGTACCTTCCAGACCTACTCCCCGCTGCTCGCGTCGCTCGAAGTCAAGCGCCGCGGTGACGTCCGTCGCGCCAAGCTGTACTACCTGCGCCAGCGCTCCGGCAAGTCGGCGCGGATCAAGGAAAAGCTCGACTACAAGTCGGCCGCCGCGAAGAAGGCTGCACAGCAGAAGTAAGAATGCGCCGCGCCGGTCTTCCGGTGCGTGCGGCAAAAAAAATACGGACCTCCGGGTCCGTATTTTTTTTGCCCGCCGCCCTCCCGGTCGCACGCATGCGATCAAGGCTGCGCGTCGGCACGTCCCGCTAGCGGCGTTCGACCGCGTACAGCATCACCGCCGCGGCGGCGAGGAAGATCAGGCTGGGAGTCAGCGCCGCCATCACCGGCGGCCAGGCGTTGATCACGCCGAGGCTGGAGAACAGGCCGTTCAGCAGATGGAAGCCGATACCCAGCATGACCCCGAAGAACACCTTCACGCTGACCCCACCCATGCGGTCGTGGGTGAACGAGAACGGCAGCGCCAGCGCCAGCATGACCAGCGCCGCGAACGGATAGACCACCTTCTTCCACAGCGCGATCTCGTAGCGGTCGGCATTCTGCTGGTTGTCGCGCAGATGGCGGATGTAGGCCCACAGATTGGCCACCGACATGCGTTCGGGCACCACCATCAGCACGCTCAACACCTCCGGCGTCAGTTCCGAGCGCCAGATGAACTCGGGCAGATGCTCGAGCGTGGTGCGATCGGCATGAAAGCTCGTGCGCACCACCTCGCGCAGCCGCCACTGCCCTTCGCCATCGTATTCGCCGCGCTGCGCCTCGCTGATCGAAGCCAGCGTGTAGCGGTCGTCGAAGGTATAGATGCGCACATTCTCCATCGTGCGGTCGGGCAGCAGAGTCCGCACATTGACCACCAGCGGCCCGTCCTTGACCCACAGGCCGGAACGCAGCTGCTGCGACACCGTCGAGTTGGTCGCGGTCAGCCGCCACTGCTGCGCCGCACTCTCCGCCGGCGGCGCGATGTACTCGCCGAACACGAAGGTGAGGACGACGAACACGCTGCCGATCAGCCCCAGCGTGCGCAGCATCTTCGACGTCGACAGCCCCGAGGCGCGCATCACGGTGATCTCGGAGTGGCGTGCGAGGGTGGTCAGCGCGTACAGCGAGCCGATCAGCACCGCCACCGGCAGCAACTCATACACGCGCCCGGGCAGGATCATCGCCACGTAGATCAGCGCGTGATGCAACTGATAGCCGTCCTTGCCGACACTGTCGAGCTCGTTGATGAAGTCGAAGAAGGCGAACAGGCCGAGAAAGGCGACCAGCACCATGGCGGTGGCACCGAACACCTCGCGCGCCAGGTAGCGACTCAGAATACGGGTCATGCGCGCCCCCGCCAGAACGGCGACACCGCGAGGCGGCGGTAGAACATCAGCGCCATCAGGCCGAGCACCACCAGATGCGGCAGCAGCACGGCGAGCTCGAAGCGCAGCCGGCCCTGCGCGACCCAGGCCTGGCTAATGCTGATCGCGTTGCTGTAGATGAGATAGGTGAGAAGTGCGAGCAGCAGGTTGTTGGTGCGCCCGGCGCGCGGATTGACGAAGGACAGCGGAATCGCCAGCAGCGCGAGCAGCAGCGCCGCCACCGGAATGCCGATGCGCCCGACCAGCTCGCCGAGGTTGCGCTCGGTCGGCTCCTGCAGCAGTTCAAGCGTGGGCCGGCTGCGCGTGCGCGCGGGCTGGCCGGCGAGCTGTTTTTCCTCGATCTGCACGCGGTAACGCTCGAATTCCATGACCCGGTACTCAGGCGTGCCCGGTGTGCCGTCGTAGCGCCGCCCCTTCTCGAGCACGACGAAGCGCCCGCCGTCGGCGTCGTTGTGCAGATACCCTTCGGCCGACACGATCACGCTCAGGCGGCCTTCGCTCTCGTCGCTGACGAAGACGTTGCGCACGCGCCCGTCCTCGCCGGCACCGACCTCGACGAAGAACACCCGCCGCGCGCCCGCCGACTCGCGGAACACTCCCGGCGCAATGCGCTGGGTGTCGTCACGACTCTCCAGCCGCTCGCGATACTCCGCACTCTTCATCTGCGCCCATGGTCCGAGAAACAGCGTCACCCCGGCGATCACCGCCACCAGCGGCACGGCAAAGCGCAGCACCGGGCCGATCCACGCGGTGAGCGGCACCCCCGAGGCGAACCACACCACCATTTCGGAATCGCGATAGCTGCGCGACAGCGACAACAGCACCGCGACGAACACGGTGAGCGTGAGCACGATCGGCAGTTCGGTGAGGGCACCGAAACCGATCAGCGCCAGCACCGCATCCGACGGCACGCGGCCGCCCGCAGCCTGACCGAGCAGACGGATAAGCACCGTGGTGACGAGGATCGCGAACAACGCCACGAACACCGCCACGGCGGCATGGCTGAATTCACGCAGAAGGGCGCGGCGGAAGATCATCGCGCGTGACAGGACCAGTAGCGTTGGGAAGGGTGAAAGGCCCGAGACCTCGATGGCAGGCCCGAACCTTGGGCAACACGCGGCGACCGGGCCGCCGTTTTGACGCGTTTGCCGGCTACGGGCCATAATCGGCGCCACTCTGTACGCCAATCCGTGTCGGCACCAGCCGAACGACGCCTCTCACCAAGGAGCAAGCCCGTGGAATTTACCATAAAGACCGCTGCCCCGGAAAAGCTCCGGGTCGGCGTTCTGGTCGTCGGCGCCCACGCCGACGGCGCCCTGCCCGCTGCCACCCAGGCCCTCGACACTGCCACCGGGGGGCGGATCGCCGCCGTGCTCAAGCGCGGCGACCTCGACGCCAAGGCCGGCTCAACGCTGATGCTGCACGACCTCCCCGGCGTCGCCGCCGAACGTGTGCTGCTGGTCGGCCTCGGCGCCGCCGACGAGTTCGGCGACAAGGCTTACCGCGACGCGGTGAGCGCGGCGGCGAAAGCGCTCGCCGGCGGCGCCGCCCGCGACGCCGCGGTCGCGCTCGCCGACGTCGAGTTCCCCGGCCGCTCGCTCGCCTGGCGCCTGCAGCAGGCCACCCGCCTGCTCGCCGACGGCGCCTACCGCTACGACGCCCCGCGCGCCGCCGACAAGGGCGGCAAAAAGGAACGCGGCGCGAAAAAGCTCACCCTGCTGATCGCCGGCAAGGTCAGTGCCGAACTCGAAACCGCGGTGCACCGCGGCCAGGCCGTGGCCGAAGGCATGGCGCTGGCGCGCGACCTCGGCAACCGCCCGGGCAACGTGTGCACGCCCACTCACCTCGCCGAAACCGCGCTCGCCCTCGGCAAGCAGTTCAAGTTCGAGGTCGAGGTGCTCGAGCGCGCCGACATGGAAAAGGTCGGCATGGGCTCGCTGCTGTCGGTGGCGCGCGGCTCGCACGAACCGCCCAAGTTCATCGTCATGCACTACAAGGGCGGCAAGGGCAAGGCCAAGCCGGTGGTGCTGGTCGGCAAGGGCATCACCTTCGACACCGGCGGCATCTCGCTCAAGCCCGGCGCCGGCATGGACGAAATGAAATTCGACATGTGCGGTGCGGCGAGCGTGATCGGCACCTTCAAGGCACTCGCGCGCATGGCGCTGCCGATCAACGTCGTCGGCATCATTCCGACCACCGAGAACATGCCCGGCGGCCGCGCCACCAAGCCCGGCGACGTGGTCACCTCGATGTCCGGGCAGACCATCGAGATCCTCAACACCGACGCCGAAGGCCGGCTCATCCTGTGCGATGCGCTGACCTATGCCGAGCGTTTCAAGCCGGCCTGCGTGGTAGACATTGCCACCCTGACCGGGGCCTGCCTCGTCGCCCTCGGCAAGATCCCGAGCGGCCTCCTTGCCAACGACGACGCGCTCGCCGCCGAACTGGTGCGCCGCGGCACCGAGTCGGGCGACCGCGTATGGCAGCTGCCGCTGTGGGATGAGTACCAGGAACTGCTCAAGAGCAATTTCGCCGACATGGGCAACATCGGCGGCCGCGACGCCGGCACCATTACCGCAGCCTGCTTCCTGTCGCGCTTCACCAAGGCCTACAAGTGGGCCCACCTCGACATCGCCGGCACCGCCTGGCTGTCGGGCGACGCCAAGGGCGCGACCGGGCGGCCGGTGCCGCTGCTCGCGGAGTTCCTGATCGGCCGCGCCGAAGCCAAGGCCGGCTGAGCACGGGGCCGCGGTGACCAGCGTCCATTTCTATCACAACACGCCCGACCCGCTCGCGCTCGCCTGCGAGCTGGTCGCGAGTGCGCAAGGCCGCGGCCGGCAGATCGCGGTGCGCCTGCCCGACGCGGCCAGCGCGCGCCGCCTCGACCTGATGTTGTGGACCGCGCAACCGCAGGCCTTCATCCCCCACGTCATGGCCGGCTCGGCGCTCGCCGCTGAGACCCCGGTCATCCTCGGCGGCCCCGCCGCCGACACCGCCTGGCCGCACACCGACCTGCTGTTCAATCTCGCCGACGACCTGCCGCCCGGTTTCGAGCGCTTTCGCACCGTGGTCGAGATCGTCGGCCAGGGCGAAGCCGACCGCCTGCCGGCGCGTGCGCGCTGGATGCAGTACAAGGCGCGCGCGCTGCCGCTGAAAGCCTTCGATGCCGAGCGCAGGGTGGCGCTATGAGCGACTGGCGCAAGCCCGCCGACGAGCCCGCGTTCGGCGCCCCCCCCTGGCCCGCCACCGACGCCGCAGCGGAGGCGGCGTTCGCGCCTGAACTGAACATCGCCGACGATCTGCTCGACAAGGCCGACGCCCTGCTGCGCCGCCACCGCGCCGACCTTCTCGCCGCGCCCCCGACACCGGCCGAGGACGGCAGCGACGATGACGATCTGCCGATCCTGACCGAGATCGTCAGCGACTTCGGCGACGGCCTGCCGGTGCTCACCGACAGCATCGACACCTTGGCGCCTCCCGCGCCCGCCTTCGTCCCACCCACGGCCGAGCAAGCCCCCGCCACGGCAACGCCTGCGACAGCGGCAGCGCCGGCCACGACGCCGGGCGTGCTGCTCGCCGAGCAGTTGATCGAGCTCGACACCGAAATCGCACGCGAGATCGAAACCTGGCTCGCCGCCGAACTGCCGCAGATCGTCGCCCGCGAACTGGACAGCCTCGGCGAACGCATCCGCGTCGAAACCCTCGCCCATCTGCGCGCCACCCTGCTCCCCGAGTTATCGGCGCGCATCGCCCGCCGCCTCGACCCGCCGGCCGACTGAACCGCCGCGCGTGCCGCCCTGCACGCCACTCCGCCGATTCCTTGCCCGCCGCCGGGGAAGTCCGGGCGCATCCGCTATAATCCGCCGCTTTCCCTTCAAGCAAGCGCTCCAACACACCATGGAACTGGCCAAGAGTTTCGAGCCGGCGGCGATCGAGTCCCGCTGGTACCCGGAATGGGAGTCCCGCGGCTATTTCGACGCCGGTCTCGACAAGTCCAAAGCCGATGCCTTCTGCATCCTGCTGCCGCCGCCCAACGTCACCGGCACGCTGCACATGGGGCACGGTTTCAACCAGACGATCATGGACGCGCTCACCCGCTACCACCGCATGCGGGGCGACAACACGCTGTGGCAGCCGGGCACCGACCATGCCGGCATCGCCACCCAGATCGTCGTCGAACGCCAGCTCGACGCCCAGGGCGTCAGCCGCCACGACCTCGGCCGCGAGAAGTTCCTGGAAAAGGTGTGGGAGTGGAAGGAATACTCCGGCGGCACCATCACCCGCCAGATGCGCCGCCTGGGCACCAGCCCGGACTGGAAGCGTGAACGCTTCACGATGGACGAGGGCCTGTCGAAGACGGTCACCGAAACCTTCGTGCGCCTCTACAACGAAGGCCTGATCTACCGCGGCAAGCGCCTGGTGAACTGGGACCCCAAGCTCGGCACCGCGGTGTCCGACCTGGAAGTGGTGTCCGAGGAAGAGGACGGCAAGCTCTACCACATCCTCTATCCCTTCTCCGAAGGTCCGATCGGTGAGCTGAAAGGCCTCACCGTCGCCACCACCCGCCCCGAGACACTCCTCGGCGACGTCGCGGTGATGGTGCATCCGGAAGACGAGCGCTACGCCCACCTGATCGGCAAGACGGTCGAGCTGCCGCTCACCGGCCGCCACATCCCGATCATCGCCGACGACTATGTCGATCGCGAGTTCGGCACCGGCTGCGTCAAGGTCACCCCGGCGCACGACTTCAACGACTACGCGGTCGGCCAGCGCCACCAACTCGACATGATCGTGGTGCTCAAGCTCGACGGCAGCGTGCCTGCGGTGGCCGAGCGCTACACCACCGACGGCCAGGCGCTGGAAGGCGTGGCGATGCCCGCCGGTGTCGCCGGGCTGGATCGCGTGCCGGCGCGCGACAAGGTGGTCGCCGAACTCGAAGCCCTCGGCCTGATGCTGGAGATCAAGGCCCACAAGCTGCAGGTGCCGCGCGGCGACCGCACCAACGTCGTGATCGAGCCCATGCTGACCGACCAGTGGTTCGTCGCCATGAGCAAGCCCGGCAAGGACGGCAAGTCGATCACGCAGAAGGCGCTCGACGTCGTGGCCTCGGGCGAGATCCGCTTCCACCCCGAAAACTGGGTGAATACCTACAACCAGTGGCTCAACAACATCCAGGACTGGTGCATCTCGCGCCAGCTGTGGTGGGGCCACCGCATTCCGGCATGGTACGACGACGAGGGCCGGATCTTCGTTGCCGCCAGCAGCGAGGATGCGCACCGCGCCTGGAAGAGCGCGCTCGAAACCGAGATCGCCGGCCTGCAGGCCGAGGTCCAGGCCCGCCAGGCCCAAGGCCAGACCGCCGAACAGTACCCTGAACTCGCCGAGCGTCTGGCGGTGCTGCACGCGCGCTACGAGGAAGGTCGCCTGCGCCAGGAAGAAGACGTGCTCGACACCTGGTATTCGTCCGCGCTGTGGCCGTTCTCCACCCTGGACTGGACCCCGGAGTGGCCGGCCAAGAGCAACGACGCGCTCGACCTCTATCTGCCGTCCACGGTGCTGGTCACCGGCTTCGACATCATCTTCTTCTGGGTCGCGCGCATGGTCATGATGACCACGCACATCACCGGCAAGATCCCGTTCAAGGACGTCTATGTGCACGGCCTGATCCGCGACGCCGAAGGCCAGAAGATGTCGAAGTCCAAGGGCAACGTGCTCGACCCGATCGACCTCATCGACGGCATCGGCATCGACGAACTGGTGCAGAAGCGCACCACCGGGCTGATGAACCCGAAGCAGGCCGCGAGCATCGAGAAGAAGACGCGCAAGGAATTCCCCGAGGGCATCCCCGCCTTCGGCACCGACGCGCTGCGCTTCACCTTCGCCTCGCTCGCCAGCCCGGGCCGCGACATCAAGTTCGACCTCGCGCGCTGCGAGGGCTACCGCAACTTCTGCAACAAGCTGTGGAACGCCACCCGCTTCGTGCTGATGAACTGCGACGGCCACGACTGCGGCATCGAGTCGACCGAGAACGCGCTCGACTTCTCCTTCGCCGACCGCTGGATCGTGTCGCGCCTGCAGCGCACCGAAGCCGAAATCGCCGAGCAGTTCGCCGCCTACCGCTTCGACCTCGTCGCGCGTGCGGTCTATGAGTTCGTCTGGGACGAGTACTGCGACTGGTACCTCGAACTCGCCAAGGTGCAGATGCAGGGCGGCACGCCGGCCCAGCAGCGCGCCACCCGCCGTACCCTGCTGCGCGTGCTCGAGACCGTGCTGCGGCTGGCCCACCCGCTGATCCCGTTCATCACCGAAGAACTGTGGCAGACCGTCGCCCCGCTCGCCGGGCGCAAGGACTGCGACAGCCTGATGCAGGCGCGCTTCCCGCAGATCGACGCGGCGCGCATCGACGAGGCCGCCGAGGCGCGCGTCACCGAGCTGAAGGCGATGATCTACGCCTGCCGCAACCTGCGCGGCGAAATGGCGATTTCCCCGGCACAGCGCCTGCCGCTGGTCGCTGCCGGCGATGCCGCCACGCTGGGCGTGTTCGCCCCCTACCTCGCCGGCCTCGCCAAGCTGTCGGAGGTCGAGATCGTCGCCGAGATCGGCGCCGACCAACTCGCGCCGGTCGCGGTGGCGGGCGAAACCCGGCTGATGCTCAAGGTGGAGATCGACATCGGCGCCGAACGCGAGCGCCTGGGCAAGGAAATCGCCCGCCTCGAAGGCGAGGTTGCCAAGGCCGAAGGCAAGCTCGGCAACGCCAGCTTCGTCGATCGCGCCCCGGCCGCGGTGGTGCAGCAGGAACGCGATCGCCTCGCCGCCTTCCAGGCCACCCTCGA
Organism: Pseudomonadota bacterium; assembly: GCA_023459095.1. GTDB lineage: Bacteria > Pseudomonadota > Gammaproteobacteria > Burkholderiales > Rhodocyclaceae > JAEWVQ01. The sequence goes on from JAEWVQ010000333.1 coordinate 27,673, forward strand.
GCAACTGCGCCCGCAGCTGGCCAAGCTCGCCGGCCGCTGAGCGAGCGCCCGGCGACGCCGGGCAATCACGGCTACGACAGGGGGACGCGCGGCGCGCGTCCCCCTGTCGTTTCGGCCCTGGGCGGCCGGCTGCGCACCGTGCTCGCGGGGCGGGTCGCTGGCCAGCCCTGCGCGGATGGCGTACACTCCGCGCCGCTGTGCCGTCGGCTGCGCGCCCTTCCGCGTCGCCCCGCTACGGCACACACCCTTTCCTTTCTCCCTGTGCCGATGTCCGCTGCCCGTCACGCCTCCGCCGCCCACGCCATGCCCAGCGTGATCGCCGGTGCGCGCAAGATGCGCAGCCGCAGGCGCCGCCGCGACACCGCCGCGGGCGACGCCTTCTACCTATCCGGGCTTCCCGCCGTGCCCTCCCGGGCCGTGCGGGACCGGCATCCGGACCCACGGCGGTCCTGAGCTCCCCGCACGGCGCCTTGCCCAAGGACGCGCACGCGCGCCTTGTTCAATGTGCAGCCCGGGAGCGTCATCCACGCCCTTGATCCGTCCGCGGCCCCCTGGCAGGGGCATCCGCAAGCTCGATCCCCCGATCGGGCGCCGGCCCATGGCATAAGCGCTTCCCCGATTCCGCTCCCCGGAGCCGGCTGCGCACCCTGCGCCGCGACACCGCCGCGGCGACGATTTCGCACACGGGTATCGCCATGGATCTCACCAAGAATTTCATCAAAGCCAAACAACCCTGCGCCGACGGCTTCCGCTGGTTCATCCGCAACCACGCCAACGGCAGCGATTACCAGGACCTGCTCGACGCCCTGGTCGCCGACGGCCGCGCCAACGACGCGTGCTGGCTGCTCGACCAGTTCGGCCCCACCGACGCGGTCCTGCGCGTTGATACGATCGAAGCCGCCGCTCTGGTGTTCGCCGGCACGCTGGAAGTGCGCGGCAACATCGAGGTCGACGGCATCGTCCGCGCCGGCCGCATGATCTGCGCCGGCGGGAGCCTGCGCGCCGGCGAGGCGATCATTGCCGGTGGCGACGTGCGTGTCGAAGGCGGGGTGCGCAGCGAGGGGCGCATCGAGGTGGGTGGCGACCTGCGGGCAGGCTGGGGCGTCGAAGCCGACGGTGCGCTGAGCGTCGGCGGCGATCTGCGCTGCGCGTGGGATCTGGTCTGCGGCGACAGCCTGTGCGTCGAAGGCGGCGCCTTCGTCGGCGCGGATCTGATCGGCCGCGCCGCAGTGCGCTGCGGCAAGGGGCTGCAGGTCGGCGGCCAGGTCGTGGGCGCCGATCTCGTGCGGGCCGGCCAGGGCATCGTCGCTGGCGCCGGCATCGACTGCGCCCGGCACCTGGAAGCGGGCTGGGGCATCAAGTCCGGCCAGGACATCGCCGCCCAGGGCGCGATCCGCGCCGGCGAAAGCCTGCAGGCGATCGGCGAGATCCGGGCCGGCACGGGCTACGGCGTATTCGCCGGGCTGAGCGTGCCGATCGACGCCTGGGAGGCGAGCGCGCAGGTATGTGCGCGCGTGCGCCCGGCCGACCTCCTGAGCGGCTGGTGGGCGGGCGCCGCGGCGCTCTGAGCGCACCGCCGCGCCAACGTGCAATCGCCCCTGCCGCCCCCCGTTTCGCGCTCCGAGGAGGCGCCCGTTTCTTGAGAACGATCAAGGCCGCCAGCCGCGGCAGGGCTATGGTGGACGCGTCATCCCCGACGACAGCGCGCGGCCGGCGCGCCGAAGCAGATCAAGGAGCAGCGGCAATGAGCACGATCATTCACTGGATGGAACACACTTCGGAACGCATCGCACTGATGCAGCGCATGCTCGAGCGCTTGGACGTCGATGCCGGCAGTCTCGCGCGCGCCGCCTGGGGGCAGACCTTCCGCAACGCGGTCGGCAATTGCCGCGGCTGCGACAAGGCCGAAGTCTGCGCGCGCTGGCTGGACGGCAGCACCGAAGGCTGTGCGCAGGACTTCTGCCCGAACGCCGACACCTTCGCGGCACACCGCCAGCATCACTGATCGGGCCGCGCCCCGCGCGGAGCCCCGACACGCGGGCGGGAAGTCCTCCCGCCCGTGCGCTTCTTGCCTCGTTACCTTCTTCCCCCGCCCGCGCGAACACCCGCACCTGCTCGGGCCGCGCTGAGCGGAGGGGCTTGGGGCGGCAAGCGCCCCGCCACCGCTCAGAACGCCGGCACCACCGCGCCGCGATACTTGTCGGCGATGAACTGCCGCAGTTCGGGCGAAGTCAGTGCCGCGGCGAGCTTCTTCATCGCCGGGCTGTCGGCGTTGTCGGCGCGCGCCACCAGGAGATTGGCGTAGGGCGAGGAAGCGTCCTCGATGAACAGCGAATCCTTGAGCGGATTGAGCTTGGCTTCGATCGCATAGTTGGTGTTGATCAGCGCCAGATCGACCTGATTGAGGATACGCGGCAGCGTCGCCGCCTCCAATTCGCGGATCTTCAGTTTCTTGGGATTGGCGGCGATGTCCTTCTGCGTCGCCGAGATGTTGTTCGGGTCCTTCAGGCTGATCAGGCCCTGATGCGCGAGCAGCAGCAGCGCACGCCCGGAGTTCGACGGGTCGTTGGGGATCGCCACCGTGGCGCCATCGGGAATCTCCGACACCGACTTGTGCTTCTGCGAGTACGCGGCGAAGGGCTCGACGTGGACCTTGGCGACCACGGTCTGGATGTCGTTGCGGTGCTTCTTCTTGAACTCGTTCAGATACGGCAGGTGCAGGAAGAAGTTGCCATCGACGCGCTTCTCGTTGGTCTGCATCGACGGCTGCACGTAATCGGTGAACACCTTCACCTCGAGCTCGACGCCCTCCTTCGCCAGCATCGGCTTGACGAATTCGAGCAGCTCGGCGTGCGGCACCGGGGTGGCCGCGATCACCAGTTTGTCGGCGGCCTGGGCGCCGCCGGCGAAGGCCACGACGCCGAATACGGTGGCCAGCAGCGTGCGGATCTTGATCGACATGAACGGACTCCTTGGTACGGGAGGTTGAGCGGAAAACCGGACGGCAAAGACCGGCGGACGACTACTTGCGGGTGAAATACAGCACCAGGCGGTCGCCGGAATACTGCAGGGCCTGCACCAGCAGCACCAGCACCGCCACCGTGATCACCATGACTTCGGTCTGGAAGCGCTGGTAGCCGAAACGGATCGCGAGATCGCCCAGCCCGCCGCCTCCGATCACTCCGGACATCGCGGCATAGGACATCAGCGTGATCGCGGTCACCGTGGTGGCGGCGATCAGCCCGGGCAGGGCCTCGGGCAGCAGCGCGCCGAAAATGATGCGGTGGGTGCGGATGCCCATCGCCTGGCAGGCCTCGATCACGCCGCGATCGACCTCGCGCAGCACGTTCTCCACCAGGCGCGCGAAGAACGGCGCGGTGCCCACCACCAGCGGCGGAATCGCGCCCTCGACCCCGAGCGAGGTGCCGATCAGGATCACCGTGACCGGAATCATCACGATCAGCAGAATCAGGAAGGGCACCGAGCGCAGCACGTTCACCACGAACGACAGCACCAGGTAAAGGCCGCGCTGCTCGAGCAGCTGATGCTTGCTGGTGACGAACAGCAGGATGCCCAGCGGCAGGCCGATGAGCACGGTAAACAGCAGCGAGAAGCCGGTCATCGCCAGCGTCTCCCAGGTCGCCTGCCAGATGTCGCTCCAGTCGATCAGGGACAGATCCAGATCCATTAACGCAGTACCTCATGATGGATACGGTGGTCGTCGAGCGCGCGGAACACCTGGGCGAGTTCCTCCGCGCTGCCCTCGAAGCCGAGCAGCAGCTGGCCGAAGGGCTGATCCTTGATCGTCGATACCTCGCCCTGCAGGATCGAGATCCGCGCCGGGGTCAGTGCCGCGATCCGGCTCAGGATCGGCTCGTAGGTGACCTCGCCGAGATAGGTCAGGCGTACCAGCGTACCGCGCGGCCGCCCGCCCGGCCACGCCGGATCGAGTGCCGCCGCGGCGAGCGGATCACTCTGCGCCACCATGCTGCGCGTCACCGCGTGCTGCGGATGCAGGAACACATCGGCGACCGCGCCGCTCTCCACGATGCGCCCGCCGTCGATCACCGCGACGCGGTCGCAGATCGTGCGGATCACCTGCATTTCATGGGTGATCAGCACGATGGTCAGCCCCAGGCGGCGGTTGATGTCGAGCAGCAGGCGCAGGATGGACTGAGTGGTTTCCGGATCGAGCGCCGAGGTCGCTTCGTCGCACAGCAGCAGGTGCGGACGGTTCGCCAGCGCGCGCGCGATGCCGACGCGCTGCTTCTGCCCGCCCGAGAGCTGGGCCGGATACTTGTGGCCGTGCTCGGTGAGGCCGACGAGGGCGAGCAGCTCGGCCACGCGCGCCGCACGCGCGCCGGCGTCGCCGCCGCCGGTCGCCTTCAGCGGCCACTCGACGTTGGCCGCCACGGTCTTGGCATTGAGCAGGTTGAAATGCTGGAAGATCATGCCCACGCGCCGGCGCAGCGCGTACAGCGCCTCACGGTCGAATCCGGTGATGTCCTCGCCCTCGATCAGCACGCGGCCCGAACTCGGCCGCTCGAGCAGGTTCAGGCTGCGCAGCAGCGTGCTCTTGCCCGCGCCCGAGCGCCCGATGATGCCGAACACCTCGCCCTTGGCGACATGCAGGTTGATGTCCGACAGCGCGGCGATCTCGCGCCCATCGACGCGGTAGGATTTGTGCAGGTTCTCGATACGGATCACGGCAGGCCTTCCGGAGACACCGAAAGGAGACGGAGTCTAGCACCGGCGCGCCCTCGACAGCGCCCGCCGGCGGGGTTAGCCTGCCCGTCCCGGCAGCCGCAGGACCTCCCACCATGAGCCACGACGACACCCCGCTCCACCCCGACACGCTCGCCGCACAAGGCGTCGACGAAATCGCCAGTCCCTACCGCGACATCGTGCCGCCGCTCCATCTGGCGACCACCTTCGAGCGCGCCGGCGACGGCAGCTACCCCGGCGGCCGCGTCTATGCGCGCGACGCCAGCCCCGCCTACGATCCCGCCGAAGCCCTGCTGTGCCGCCTCGAACACGGCGCCGCGGCCGCGCTGTTCGCCTCCGGCATGGCCGCCGCCTCCGCCGTGCTGCTCGCGCTGCGCCCCGGCGCGCGCGTGGTCGCGCCCCACGACATGTACTGGGCGCTGCGCCGCTGGCTGATCGAATTCACCGCGAACTGGCAGATCGCCCTCGACTTCTACGCCGGCGAAGACGAACTGGCCGCGCAGCTCGCGCGCCCGGCCGACGTGGTGTGGGTGGAAACGCCCGCCAATCCGACCTGGGAAATCACCGACATCGCCCGCGCCGCCACCCTCGCCCACGCCGCCGGCGCCCGTCTGGTGGTCGATTCGACGGTGCCGACGCCGGTGTTCACACAGCCGCTGACGCTCGGCGCCGACCTCGTCATGCACTCCGCAACCAAATACCTCAACGGCCACTCCGACGTCGTCGCCGGCGCGCTGGTGACGCGCGCGACCGACGATTTCTGGGCGCGCATCCGCAGCGCCCGCGCCGCCGGCGGCGCCGTGCTCGGCCCGTTCGAAGCCTGGCTGCTGCACCGCGGCATGCGCACCCTGTACCCGCGCGTGCGCCTCGCGGCCGAGTCCGCCGCCGCGATCGCGGGTCATTTCGAGCGGCATCCGGCGATCGCCGCCGTGCGCTATCCCGGCCTGGCCTCGCATCCGGGCCACGCGGTGGCCGCGCGCCAGATGCAGGGCGGTTTCGGCGCCATGCTGTCGCTGCGCATCGCCGGCGGCGAGGCCGCGGCGCAGGCGGTGGCCGCCCGCGTGCGCCTGTTCAAGCGTGCCACCTCGCTCGGCTCGGTGGAGAGCCTGATCGAGCACCGCGCCAGCGTCGAAGGGCCCGGCACGCGCTGCCCCGCCGACCTGTTGCGGATCTCGGTCGGCATCGAAAACGTGGCCGACCTGATCGCCGACCTCGAGCAGGCGCTGCGCGGCTGACGCGCGCCCGCGGCCAGCGCCGGGGCGCAGCCTCACGCGCCGGCCGCGTTGAGCTGCGCCTCGTTGAGACGGTCGGCGCGCTGCGCCGCAGGCCGCGCATCCAGGCGCGCGACATAGGTCTCGAACGCCGGGCGCTTGTCGATCGTGCCGAACATCATCCCCCAGCCCAGATGCGCGCCGACATAGACGTCGGCCGCGGTGAACTGCTCACCACACAGGTAGGGCGTAGCCGCCACCGCGCCTTCGAGCGCATCGAGAGTCTCGCGGTAGCTGCCGAACCCCAGGAAGGCGCCCTTCTCCGCCGGCACGTCCCAACCCATCGCCTTCACCGCCACCGCCGTCTCCAGCGGCCCGGCGGCGAAGAACAGCCAGCGGAACCAGGCGCCGCGGGCCGGATCGCCGGGCGGGGGGATCAATCCGCGCTCGGGAAAGCGGTCGGCCAGATAGGCGCAGATCGCCGCGGTTTCGGTGACGATGACCTCGCCGTGACGCAGCGCTGGCACCTTGCCCATCGGATTCACCGCGAGATAGGCCGCACTCTTCATCTGCGGCCCGAACTCGAGCCACATCGTGTCGTACGGCAGCCCGATCTCCTCGAGCATCCAGTGGGCGATGCGGCCGCGCGACTGAGGATGGGTGTACAGGGTCAGATCGCTCATCGTGCTTTCTCCTGGGTCGGGGCGAGCCCCGCCAGACGATGCGGGGTGCGCTTCACCTTATGACAGGCTTGGCGCGCCTTCAAATCGGCAGCGCCGATCCGTAACCGCGCACCGCCGGATGGCCAGGCCACGGGCCGCGCTAGAATGCGGCGCAGGAGGATGCGATGAATCTTGAATGGTGGCACTGGGGCATCGGCGGCATCGTGCTGATGCTGCTCGAACTGGCGATCCCCGCCTTCTTCGTGATCTGGTTCGGCCTCGGCGCGCTGGTCGTCGCCCTCGTCGTGCTGATCGCCGGTGAGTTGACGCTGACCGCGCAGCTGGCGGTCTGGATGCTCGCCTCGCTGGCCATGGTCGCGTTGTGGTTCCGCGTGTTCCAGCCGAACCGGCACAAGACCCTGATCGGCACCGCTGGCGGCGAGGTCATCGGCGAGATCGGCCTGCTCGTCGGCGCGGTGGCGCCGTTCGAGCGCGGCCGGGTGCGCTTCCAGCGCCCGGTGCTGGGCGCCGAGGAGTGGGTCTGCCTCGCCGAGACCGCGATTTCCGCCGGCGAGCGCGTGCGCGTGGTGGCGATCGAAGGCAGTTTCCTGAAAGTGGCGAAAGCCTGAATCAACCCTATTTGAATGGAGTGAAGCCATGAGCGCAGGACTGGCGATCGTCATCGCCCTGCTGGTTTTCGTCGTCGTCACCATCGCCAAGGGCGTGCGCCTGGTGGCGCAGGGCGAGGAGTGGATCGTGGAGCGCCTGGGCAAGTATCACGGCACCCTGCGCCCCGGCCTCAACATCCTCATCCCCTACCTGGACAACGTCGCCTACAAGCTGGTGACCAAGGACATCATCCTCGACGTGCAGGAGCAGGAAGTGATCACCCGCGACAACGCGGTGATCCTGACCAACGCAATCGCCTTCGTGAAGGTGACCGACCCGGTGAAGGCGGTGTACGGCGTCACCGACTTCTCGGAAGCGATCCGCAACCTGATCATGACCACGCTGCGCTCCATCGTCGGCGAGATGGAGCTCGACGAGGCGCTGTCGTCGCGCGACAAGATCAAGGCGCGCCTGCGCGAAAGCATCGCCGACGAGGCGGTGGACTGGGGGCTCACCGTGAAATCGGTGGAGATCCAGGACATCAAGCCGTCGCAGTCGATGCAGCGCGCGATGGAACTGCAGGCCGCCGCCGAACGCGAGCGCAAGGCCATGGTCACCAAGGCCGAGGGCGAGAAGCAGGCGGCGATCCTGGAAGCCGAGGCGCGCCTGGAGTCGGCCAAGCGCGACGCCAACGCCCAGGTCATGCTGGCCGAGGCCTCGGCGGAGGCGATCCGCCGCGTGACCGCCGCGGTGGGCACCGAAACCACGCCCATGCTCTACATGCTGGGCGAGAAGTACATCGCCTCGCTGGAGCGCCTGGGCCAGACCGAAGGCTCGAAGGTGGTGGTGATGCCGGCCGACCTGCACGAAACCCTGCGCGGCCTGGTCGGCAAGTTCGGCGGGCGCGGCTGACGCCACCGGGCCGGGAGCGCATCCCGGCCCGCTTCGTGTGGTACCGCAGGGTCAGACGCGGAAGCGCTCGACTTTCTTCTCCAGTTCGACAGCGAGCGACTGCAGCGTCGAGGCGGTATGCGCGGTATCGCGCACCGCGGCGCTGTTCTCCTCGGCCATCTGCGCAATGCGCTCGACGTTGCGCGCGATCTCCGCGCTGGCGCTGCTCTGTTCGCGCAACGCATTGGAGATGTCGCTGACCGCCTGCAGCACCTCGCGGGCGCCGGCGTTGATCTCGTCCATCGACTGCCCGGCACGCGTGGTGAGTTCGGCGCCGTCGCGCACGCGCGCGACGCCGGCCTGCATCGACACCACCGCACGCTCGGTGCCGTGCTGGATCGAGCTCGCCATTTCGGTGATTTCCTCGGTGGCGCGCGCGGTGCGCTCGGCAAGCTTGCGCACTTCGTCGGCTACCACCGCGAAGCCGCGCCCGGTCTCGCCCGCGCGCGCGGCCTCGATCGCGGCGTTGAGCGCGAGCAGGTTGGTCTGGTCGGCGATCTCCTTGATCGCATCGACCATCGAGCTGATGTGGCGCGCCTTCTCGCCCAGCTCGCCGACCGCGTCGGACGAGGAGTTGACCGCCTCGGCGATGCGCTCCATTTCCGCCACGGTCTTCTTCATCACCTCGCCGCCTTCGCCCGACAGGCGGTCGGAGTTCTGCGCAAGGGTCTGCGCGGTGCCGGCGTGGCGCGAGATCTCGTCGATGCCGACGGTCATCTCCTCGACCGCCGCTGCCATCCCCGAAGCGGCTTCGCTCTGTGCGTCGGAGCCGTCGGCGACGCGGTGCGCGGCGGTGGACACCTCGGCCGAGGCACGCCCGACGCCGACCGCCCCGCGCTGAATTTCGCCGATCAGGTCGGCGACATCGCGCGCCATGGCATTGAACTGGTCGGCGACCTCGCGCAACTCGTCCTGCGCCGAGAACGCCACCCGCGCGCGGTAATCGCCCTGCGCGAACTGCTGCGCGCCGGCCGACAGCTCACGCACCGAGCGCACGATCGACAGATACACGCCGATGAACAGGTAGGCCGCGATCAACAGTGCGAACACCGACATCACCGCGTTGCGCATCATGCCCTCGCGCAACCCGTCCAGGCGCTGCTGCAGCAGGCGCTCCGCACTCGGGCGTACAACCTCGTTGCGGTGCTTGATCACCGCGTCGATCGCCGCGGTGCCGACCTCGAAGAAAGCCGCCGGACGCACTGCGAAGCGCTGCTCGAGGACTTCCTCGCGGGCCATGTCGCGCAGCTTCCTGACCGCGGCGTCGATGTCGGCGAGCGCCGCGGTCAGCGGTGCGCGCAGTTCGCCGTTGCTCTCCTGGGCACGCTTGAAGCGGTCGCGCATTTGCGCCTCGGTCAATGCCAGCTCGGCGAGCTGGGCGACGATCGCATGCTCGTCGGCCTTCGACAGCTCACCGCGGGCGATGATGCCGGTGGCGCGGCCGCGCAGCCGCCCCAGGCGCTCGGTGATCTCGGGGATGGCGTGCAGCATCGGATCGACGAGGTTGTAGGTATCGGCCTCGGGATCGAGCGCGAGCTTGGAGACGTCACCGAGCTCGCCCAGCCAGCTCAGGGTGCGCTCGATCGCCACCGTGTGCGCGCGGAAATTCTCCGCCGCCGGGCGGCTGAGGCCGTCGGCGATGAGCTGATCGAGACTGCCGCGCACCTCCGACCAGCCGCCGCGCAGCGGCGCCCATTCCGGATCGGCGGCGAGCGCGCCATCGACCGTGGCCATGGCCTCGCGCAACGCCGCGCCCTTGGCCACCACCGTGGGGCGCAGATCCTCGCTGCCGCCGAGCAGCCCGGACGACAGCCCGCGGTGCTGCTGGCTCAGCACGAGCACGGCAAAACCCTGATCGAGCAGGGCGAGGCCGGCGAGCTCACGCTCGGTCGCAGTCATGTCGCTGCGCAGTCCGGCGTAGATCTGCGCCAGCAGCGCGATCGACGCGAGCACGCTGACCAGGCCGATTAGGGCGAATTTCCACGGGTAGTGCAGGCGGTCGAGGAGACCGATCACCGGGCGAAAGATCAGATTCATGCTTGCCTCCTGATACACAGCACGACGCACTGTGCGCATGGCGGAATGATAGCCGCAGCCCGCAGCGCAGCATCCGACGATAAGCGGGGGAATCCCCGCCTGTCTCGTTGAATCGGCGCGCGCCGGCAAGCGCCCCCATCGTCGGGCGGGGAGCGCTAAAATGCGCGGTCCTGCCCCCGCCAGGGGGCACACCCGTAATCCGCCCCCAATGACCATCCACTCCGAACTCACCGCCGCCTACGCCCCGCTGGTGCGCCGCATCGAAGCCGAGGCCACGATCATCGGCGATCAGATCCTGAAGATCGACCATTTCCTCAACCACCGCATCGAGCCGGCGTTCATTTCCGAACTCGGCCGCGAGTTGGCGCAGCGCGTGTCGGCCTACCAGCCATCGCTGATCCTCACCGCCGAGGCCAGCGGCATCGCCCCCGGGCTGGTCGTGGCCCAGGCGCTCAACGTGCCGCTGGTGTATGCCAAGAAGTACTCGCCGCAGGTCGAATCGCCCGCGCTGTCGCGCATCATCCCGTCGCCGACCAAGGGCGGCGAGACCAAGCTGGTGCTCGCGCAGCGCTACATCCAGCCCGGCACGCGGGTGGTGATCATCGACGACTTCCTCTCCAACGGCCGCACCGCGGTCGCCCTCGTGGAAATGGCGCGGGAAGCGGGCGCCGAGGTACTGGGCGCAGGTTTCGTCGTCGAAAAGCGCTTCAAGCAGGGCCACCGCCTGATCGAGGCACTCGGCGTGCCGGTCGCCACCCTGGCGCAGATTGAGCGTCTGGAAGGCGGCAAGGCCGTGCTGCGCCAGCCGGTGGTCTGAGCACCGCGCCGAGCGCGCCGCGCGCCGCCTCACTCGCCGTGCCCGGACGCGCACGATAGACTCTCGGCACCCACAGAGCAGAACAGGCAGGACCATGCACGATTTCGACGCACAAGCCCAGGCGTTCTCCGCCCAGATCGAGGCGGAACTGGAAGAAGGGCGACTGAACTTCCCGACCGCGCTCGACGTGTCCTTGCGCATCAAGGAAGTCGCCGACAATCCGGGCTCCACCCTCGACGAGATCGCGGCGGTGGTGCGAGCCGAGCCAGTGCTCAGCGCCAAGGCCGTGCGCATGGCCAACGCCGTGCAGCTGAACCCGTACGGCAACCAGATCACCACCGTGAATGAAGCGGTCAAGCGCATCGGCCTGGCCGCGCTGCGCTGCCTCGCGTTCGCGGTGGCGGCCGAGCAGTTGTCGCAAGACCATCGCTCGAAGGGCATGCGCCTGATCGCCTCCGGGCTGTGGATGCACTCGGTGGACGTGGCGTCGTGGTCCTACGCCTTCGCCCGCCATCTGCGCAAGGTCAATCCCGACACCGCGATGCTCGCCGGGATGATGGTCGATATCGGTCAGTTCTTCCTGCTTGCCCGCGCCTCGGCCTATCCGGCACTGGAGCAGAACATGGACCGCTTCGCCGAGTTCGTGGCGACGTGGTCGGACCCGGTCGGGCGCGCGATCCTCGAAGTCTTCGAGCTCCCGGAAACGGTGCTCGACGCTTACGAATACGAGAACCCCTACGGCGGCTCATGGCCACCCGCCGATCTCGCCGATCTCGTGTTCGTGTCCACGCTGGCCGCGGAAACCCCCAACCCCTTCGACAGCGCCCTCGGCATCCGCCGCCGCCCCGAACTGCTCGGCAATTGCATCGCCGGCATCGACAAGGACAAGTTCGACGCCCTGCTCGACGTCGCCCGCGAGGGCAAGCAGCAGCTCCTCGACGCCATCTGGCGCTGACCGCCAGCCGCGCTACAGCTCGACCTGGGTGCCCAGCTCGATCACCCGATTGGGCGGAATGCGGAAATAGTCGGCAGCGCTGCCGGCGTTGCGGAACATCAGGATGAACAGCTTCTCGCGCCAGCGCGGCATGCCCGAGCCGATACGCGAAACCAGGGTTTCGCGGCCGAGGAAGAACGAGGTTTCCATCATCTCGATGCGCAGGCCCAGCGCCGCACAGCCGGCGAGCGCGGCGGGAATGTCCGGCTCCTCCATGAAACCGTAACGCACCCGCAGCCGGTAGAACCCGTAGTCGAGTTCCTCGAGGTCGAGGCGCTCGTCCTCCGCGACCCGCGGCACATCCAGGGTTTCCACCCGCACCAGCACGATCCGCCCGTGCAGCACCTTGTTGTGCAGCAGGTTGTGCAGCAGCGCGCGCGGCACGCCCTCGAGCCAGGTGGTCATGAACACCGCGGTGCCGTCGACCCGCGGCGGCGGGCTGGCGAACATCGACTGGATGAAGAGGTCGAGCGGCATGGTGTCACCGCGCACGCGCTCGGCGAGCAGCGCCCGCCCGCGCTTCCAGGTCCGCATCAGGGTGAAGATGCTCGCGCCGACGAGCAGCGGAAACCAGCCCCCGGCGGCGATCTTCACCGTGGTCGCGGAAAAGAACGCCACATCGACCGCAAGGAACACCGCCAGGAACAGGCCCGCGCGCGCCCCCCCCCAGCGCCACAGGCTGCGCACGACGACGAAGGCGAGGATGGTGTCGATCATCATCGTCAGCGTCACCGCAATGCCGTAGGCCGACGCCAGCGCGCTCGACGAGCGAAAGCCGATCACCAGGGCGCACACCGAACCGAGCAGCATCCAGTTGATGCCCGGTACGTAGATCTGCCCGATCTCGCGCGCCGAGGTATGCACGAGCTGCATGCGCGGCGCGAAACCGAGCTGGATCGCCTGCCGGGTCAGCGAGAACGCGCCGGAAATCACCGCCTGGCTGGCGATGATGGTGGCCAGCGTGGCCATCGCCACCATCGGATAGAGCAGCGGCTCCGGCACCAGCTGGTAGAACGGGCTGCGCACGTTCTCGGGATGCTCGAGGATCAGCGCGCCCTGCCCGAGGTAGTTGAGATAGAGCGCGGGCAGCACCACCGAGAACCAGGCGAGCTTGATCGGTCCCCGCCCGAAATGCCCCATGTCGGCATACAACGCCTCGCCGCCGGTGATCGCGAGCACCACCGCACCCAGCGCCAGCCAGCCGAAAAGCGCGTTGTCGGCGAAGAAACCGATTGCCCAGCGCGGATCGAGCGCGCCGAGAATCTCCGGATGCAGCAGAATGCCCCGGACCCCGAGCACGCCGAGCACCACGAACCAGCACAGCATCACCGGGCCGAACACCGCGCCGACGCTGCCGGTGCCGCGCTGCTGCATGAGAAACAGGCCGATCAGCACGACGAGCGCGGCCGGCACCACGAAGGGCCGGAACGCCGGGGTCGCGATCTCCAGCCCCTCGACCGCCGACAGCACCGAAATCGCCGGGGTGATCATGCCGTCGCCGTAGAACAGCGCGGCGCCAAACACCCCCAGCGCCGACAGCCACCACGCCTTGCGGCCCGGCTCGACGACGCGCAGCGCGAGCGCGGTGAGGGCCATGATGCCGCCCTCGCCGCGGTTGTCGGCGCGGGTGATGAACAACACGTACTTCGCCGAGACCACCAGCATCAACGCCCAGAACACCAGCGACAGGATGCCGTACACATTGGCCGGGCTCACCGCCACCGCATGCGGGCCGTTGAACACTTCCTTCAACGTGTACAACGGGCTGGTGCCGATGTCGCCGAACACGACGCCGATCGCCGCCACCGCACTGCCGACCGCCCCCGCGCTGCGCGAGGGATGACCGCCGCTCACGCCGTTTTCCTGCTGTTCGCGCTGCATGCTCTCCCCCTTACGCATCCTGTTCCGGCTGCGGGCACAACGCACCACGGCCGGAGACGATGACAAAGGTTGCCGCCGCCCCGCTCCGCGCTAGGCCGGCCGTGCGTCGCCCCCGAGCCGGCGGCGCACGGCCGCGCCGACCTCCGCGACCACCGCGTCCGCCTCCGGAAACAGGCGGCCGAGGGTGAGAAAGCCGTGAATCACCCCCGCCACCTCGCGGTGCGCGACCTCGCCGCCTTCGGCCCGCACGCGCGCGGCGAAAGCCAGACAATCGTCGGTCAGCGGATCGCACTCCGCGGTGATCAGCAGCATCGGCGGCAAGCCGGCGAGCGACGCCGCACACATCGGCGAAGCGCGCCAGTCGTCGGCGTTGCCCTCCGGCAGATAGCGCTCGAAAAACCACGCCAGACTGGCGCGGTCGAGAAAGTAGCCCTCGCCGTAGCGTTCCCGCGACGCGCGCGTGCTGGCGATCTCGGTGCTCGGGTAGATCAGCACCAGTTGCTGCGGCTGCAGCCGGCCGCCGTCGCGCGCGGCGAGCGCGGCAACGATGGCGAGATTGCCGCCGGCGCTGTCGCCGCCCAGCGCGATGCGGCCGGCATCGACGCCGAGCAGGTCGGCCTGCTCCGCCGCCCACTGCAGCGCGAAGCGGGCATCGTCCACCGCCGCCGGAAACGGGTGCTCGGGGGCGAGCCGGTAATCCACCGATAGCACTGCACAGGCGCTCGCATTGGCGAGCGCGCGGCACAGCCCGTCGTAGCTGTCGACATCGCCGATGCACCAGCCGCCGCCGTGGAAGTAGATCAGCAGGGGCAGCACGGCGTCGGGCGCACTGTCGCGCGGGCGGTAAAGGCGCGCGAGCAGGGCCGAACCGTCGGGGCGTGCCATCGGCACCTCGGTGACCGCGCCCACCGCCTGTGCCGCGGTGCCGAAGGCGTACTGCAGCTTCTGGAAGGAATGCCGGGCCTGAGCCACCGACAGATCGTGAAAACGCGGCGCGCCGACACGATAGACCATGTCGAGCAGGGATTGCGCCTGGGGGGTGAGAGGCATGGGAGCGAAGCGGGCCGTCGCCGGCCGGCGGAAGTGGATGAGGAAAGGCGCGATTCTAACGGCCGATGCGTGCGCCGCCCACGACTGTCGGTCGCCCTCACGGCACAGGCCCCGCGCCGGCGGCAATGCCGGTGCGGGGCCTGTCGGACGGCGTGGCGAGCGCGTTCAGCGCGCGCTGTAGATCTGGTCGAAGCTGCCGCCGTCAGCGAAATGTGCCTTGGCTGCCTGCTTCCAACCGCCGAAGGCCTCGTCGATGGTAAACAGCGTCACCTTCGGAAACTGGGCCGCATAGCGGGCGGCGACCTGCGGCAGCGTCGGCCGGTAGTAGTTGCGCGCAGCGATGTCCTGCCCCTCTTCCGAGTACAGATACTCGAGATAGGCCTGCGCGACCTTGCGCGTGCCCTTCTTGTCGACGTTCCTGTCGACCACCGCCACCGGCGGTTCGGCGAGGATGGACAGCGAGGGCACGACGATGTCGAACTTGTCGGGCCCGAGTTCCTTGATCGCCAGGAAAGCCTCGTTCTCCCACGACAGGAACACGTCGCCGATGCCGCGCTCGACGAAGGTGATGGTCGAGCCGCGCGCCCCCGAATCGAGCACCGGCACGTTCTTGTACAGGCTGGCGACGAACGCCCGGGCCTTGGCGTCACCGCCGTACTTGCGCTTGCCGTATTCCCAGGCCGCGAGGTAATTCCACTGCGCGCCCCCGGAAGTCTTGGGATTGGGGGTAATCACCGCGACCCCGGGCTTGACCAGATCGTCCCAGTCCTTGATGCCCTTCGGGTTGCCCTTGCGCACCAGGAAGACGATGGTCGAGGTGTAGGGCGTGCTGTTCTGCGGCAGGCGCTGCTGCCAGTCGGCAGGCAGCAGCTTGCCCTTGTCGGCGATGGCGTCGATGTCGTTGGCGAGCGCGAGGGTGACGACGTCGGCGTCGATGCCGTCGATCACCGAGCGCGCCTGCTTGCCGGAGCCGCCGTGCGACTGCTTGACCGTGACTTTCTCGCCGGTCTTCGCCTCCCAGTACTGGGCGAATGCGGGATTGAACTGCTGGTACAGCTCGCGCGTCGGGTCGTAGGACACGTTGAGCAGCGTGGTCTGGGCCTGTGCGGCGGAATACGCGCCGAGCCCGAGGGCAAGGACGGTCAGCGCGGACTTGAGGCGGAACGGGGACGGCATCGGAGCGGCTCCTGTGTGCAGATGAGAGGACTCGATTAGATCGCCCGCCCCCCCGAAACCCAAGCAACAATAACTGACAAGGATATCGCCCGCGATGCAAAGTCCGGTGCGTATCCGGGGCGGTTAGAATGGTCCATTGGCACAACAACCAACAAGGATAGAGGCTGCCGATGACGACACGCGCGCCCCGCAACAACGCTCCCCGCAGTACCAACGGTCCGGCCGGATCGCGCCGCAACGGCGGGCGCGAACCGGACGTCCGCCCGGTCGAGGCCGGCGACATCGCCCCCGCGCTGAGTGCAGGGGCGATCGAACGCCACACCGTTGCCGAAGCGGTCGCCGCCGCGCGCAGCACGCAGGCGAGCGCACTCCGCGACATCGTCGATGCCTCGGCGCACGGCGACATCACCGCCGTGGCGCGCACGCTGGAGAGCATTCTCGCCGGCGCCTCGCCGGACGACGCCGCGGTGCTGCGCCGCACCCTGCTCCATGGCGACATCGCCCCCGCCCAGCCGGTCACCGGCCCCGACGAGGAACTCGCCGCCGACTGGCGCAGCGGCGGTTACCCTTACAAGAACCTGATGTCGCGGCGCAACTACGAAAAGCAGAAGTACCGTCTGCAGGTCGAACTGCTCAAGCTCCAGGCCTGGGTCAAGGACACCGGGCAGCGCGTGGTGATCCTGTTCGAAGGCCGCGACGCCGCCGGCAAGGGCGGCACGATCAAGCGTTTCATGGAGCATCTCAATCCGCGCGGCGCGCGCGTGGTGGCACTGGAAAAGCCGTCGGAAATCGAGCGCGGCCAGTGGTACTTCCAGCGCTACATCCAGCATCTGCCGACCGCCGGCGAAATCGTGCTGTTCGACCGCTCGTGGTACAACCGCGCCGGCGTCGAGCGCGTGATGAACTTCTGCTCGGCCGACGAATACGCCGAGTTCATTCGCCAAGCGCCCGAATTCGAGCGCAACCTGGTGCGCAGCGGCATCCACCTGATCAAGTTCTGGTTCTCGGTGAGCCGCGAGGAGCAGCGCCGCCGCTTCAAGGAACGGCGCGCGCATCCGCTCAAGCAGTGGAAGCTGTCGCCGATCGACCTTGCCTCGCTCGACAAGTGGGACGACTACACCAAGGCCAAGGAGGCCATGTTCCTGCACACCGACACCGCGGATGCGCCATGGACGGTGGTCAAGTCGGACTGCAAGAAACGCGCGCGCCTCAACGCCATGCGTTACGTCCTGCACAAGCTGCCCTACACCAACAAGGACATCGAACGCATCGCCCCCCTCGACCCCTTGCTGGTCGGACGCGCCAATGTCGTCTACGAGCGCGGCGAGAAGGACACGCCGATCCTGTAAGAGCCTTCCGCGACACGCCCCGCTCCGCCACCACGGCGGCGCGCGGCAGGCTGCATTAGCGTGGGCTCAGCCGAGCAGCGGCAGGGCGCGGAACAGCGCCGAGATGGTCTTGCCGTCGGTGATGCGGCCATCGTGCACCGCGGCCGTGGCCTCCTCGGGCGACAGCGACAGCAGTTCGAGGAACTCGCCTTCGTCCCAGGCGTGGCCGACCTCGGTCAGGCCACGGGCGAAGAAGATCTCGATGCGCTCGTCAGAATAGCCGATGCACGGATGCATGACGCCGAGGTGGCGCCACTCGGCGGCCTCGTAGCCGGTCTCCTCGCGCAGTTCGCGCCGCGCGCAAGCGAGGATGTCCTCACCCGGGTCGATCTTGCCCGCCGGCAGTTCCAGGAAGCTGCGGCGCAGCGGGTAACGGAACTGGCGCTCGAACACCAGGCCGCCGTCGGGGCGTACCGCGACGATGACCACCGCCCCGGGGTGGCGGATGTACTCCCTGCCTGCTTCCTTGCCGTCGGGCAGGCGCACCCGATCACGGCGAACCTTGAGCAGCCTGCCCTCGAACACCGATTCCGACTCGAGTTCGAGCTCTTCCAGCGGATCGACCGCAGACGATGAATGGCTCACGGTTCAGTATCCAAAAAATGCCGCTCGGCAACGCACCGCCGGGCAACAAAAAGGCGGGAAGGCCGCGCCGCAGCGCCTTGCCATCCCGCCTCGTCAGTGAAGCACCGGCCGCGCCGACCGGCGCGGCTCGACAAAGATTACAGCGACCCCAACAGCGCGTAGGCACACAGCGACATCAGGGCCTGCGGTGCGAGGCCGAGTGCGGCGATGGCGAGGCCGTTTGCGGACAGCAGCACGCGCAGTTCCATCGGCGCACTGATCGGCGCGGTGTCGGTCGGCTCGTCGAAATACATGACCTTGACCACGCGCAGGTAGTAGAAGGCGCCGATCACCGACATGATCACCGCGACCACCGCCAGCCACAGGTAGCCGGCGGCCACCACCGCCTGCAGCACCGACAGCTTGGCGAAGAAGCCGATGAAGAACGGAATCCCCGCCATCGAGAACATCACGAACATCATCATCGCCGCGAACCACGGGCTGCGCTTGTTCAAGCCCTTGAAGTCGTCGATGTTCTCGGCCTCGAAGCCGGCGCGCGACAGCAGGATGATCATGCCGAACGAGGCCAGGCTCATGATCACGTAGGCCACGGCATAGAACATCGCCGAGCTGTAGGCGTTGAACGCGAAGTGGCTGTCGCCGCCGACCACGCCCGAGAGCAGACCGAGCAGCAGGAAGCCCATGTGCGAGATGCCGGAGTACGCCAGCATGCGCTTCAGGTTGGTCTGCGCGATCGCAGCGAGGTTGCCGATGACGATCGACAGCACGGCGGCAAACATCAGCATGGTCTGCCACTGCTCGGCGACCCCGAACAGGCCCCAGATCAGCAGGCGCACGGCCATCGCGAAGGCGGCGAGCTTGGGCGCGGTGGCGATGATCAGCGTCACCGCGGTGCTCGCGCCGTGATAGACGTCCGGCACCCACATGTGGAACGGGGCGACGCCGAGCTTGAAGCAGATCCCCGCCATCAGGAACACCACACCGAACAGCAGCACGGTCTGGTTGGCGGCCTGGTTGTACACCGACTGCGCCACGCCCGAGAACTCCAGGGTGCCGGTCGCGCCGTAGATCATCGACATGCCGTAGAGCAGCAGGCCGGAAGCGAGCGCGCCGAGCACGAAATACTTCATTGCGGCCTCGGTGCAGCGCGCGTTGTCACGATCGAAGGCGACCAGCGCGTACAGCGACAACGACATCATCTCCAGACCGATGTACATCGACAGCATGTGGTTGGAGGTGACCATCACCATCATGCCCAGCGTCATCAGCAGCACGAGCAGGTAGTACTCGGGTTTGTCGATCTTGCGGTCGGCGAGATAGCTGCGGCCGTAGAGCAGCGCGATCGCCACCGAGAAGTAGATCAGCAGTTTCAGGAAGTCGCCCATCAGATCGCTGATGAACATGTTGCTGAAGGTGTAGCTGACCCCGCCTTCCATCGTGTAGATGGTGACGAAGGCCGCCGCGATCAGGCTCGCCTGGGTGAGGAAGTAGGCGAGCGAGCGCGCGATCCTGCGGGCGAACGTCGTTGCCAGCATGATCACGAGCGCCATCACGGCGACGAAGATCTCGGCCGCTGCGGGGTAGAAGTCGGGGACGACAAAGTTCATCTTCTGACCAGTCCGGAAAAGTGTCTCGCCTGCTCGCTCAGAGCTTGCTCACGGCGACATGCCGCAGGAGTTCGTTGACCGAGGCGTGCATCACCTCGGTGAACGGGAAGGGATACAGGCCCATCGCCAGCACGCACAGCGCCAGCACCGCGAGGAAGGCAAATTCGCGGGCGTTGATGTCCTCGAGTTCGGCCACGTGCGAATTGGCGACCTTGCCGAAGATCACCCGCTTGTACATCCACAGCGTGTACGCGGCGCCGAGGATCAGCGTGGTAGCGGCGAGGAAGCCGATCCAAAAGTTGAACTGGACGGCGCCGAGAATGATCATGAACTCGCCGACGAAGCCGGAGGTCGCGGGCAGCCCCGAATTGGCCATCGCGAACAGCATGAAGAAGGCGGCGAACTTCGGCATTCTGTGCACCACGCCGCCGTAGTCGGCGATCTCGCGCGAGTGCATGCGGTCGTAGAGCACGCCGATGCACAGGAACATCGCGCCGGAAACGAAGCCGTGCGAAATCATCTGCACCAGCGCACCTTCCACGCCCAGCTCGTTGAACATGAAGAAGCCCAGGGTGACGAAGCCCATGTGCGAGATCGACGAATACGCCACCAGCTTCTTCATGTCGGTCTGCACCAGCGCGACGAAGCCGATGTACACCACCGCGATCAGCGACAGCGTGATCACCAGCGGCGCGAGCTCGCGCGCGGCGTCGGGCAGGATGGGCAGCGAAAAGCGCAGGAAACCGTAGGCGCCGAGCTTGAGCGCGATAGCCGCCAGCACCACCGAACCGCCGGTGGGCGCCTGCACGTGGGCGTCGGGCAGCCAGGTATGCACCGGCCACATCGGCACCTTGACCCCGAACGCGATCAGGAAGGCGAAGAACATCAGCACCTGCGCATCCATGCCGAGCGGCAGTTGGTGCCATTCGAGAATGCTGAAGCTGCCTTCGGCCTGCATGAACAGGTAGAGCAGCGCGATCAGCATCAGCAGCGAACCGAGCAGGGTGTAGAGGAAGAACTTGATCGCCGCATAGACGCGGTTCTGGCCGCCCCAGATGCCGATCACCAGGTACAGCGGAATCAGCGAGGCCTCGAAGAAGACGTAGAACAGCACGCCGTCGAGCGCGGAGAAGATGCCGTTCATCAGGCCCGACATGATCAGGAAGCAGGCCATGTATTGCGCGACCTTGTCCTGGATCACCTGCCAGCCGGCCACCACGACGATCACCGTAATGAAGGCGTTGAGAATCAGGAACAGCACGGAGATGCCGTCGACCCCGAGGTGGTAGTTGATGTTGAAGCGCGGAATCCACGGCGCCAACTCGACGAACTGCATCGCGCTGGTGGTGAGGTCGAAACCGGTGTAGAGCGGAATGGTGACGACGAAACCTGCCAGCGCCGTGAGCAGCGCCAAGCCACGCGCCATCGGCGCGTTGCGGTCCGAGCCGGTGGCGAGCACCAGCAGCCCGCCGAGAATCGGCACCCAGATCGCCAGACTGAGGTAGGGAATGTCCGTCATCGTTGCTTTCCGTTCCATGCGCCGCGGACGGCGCGTTCGATCTTGTTGTTTGTTCGGCCCCGAGCGTGCTTCGTCTGCTTAACCGCGGTTGAACCAGAAGGTCAGCAGGACGAAGACGCCGATGATCATGGTGAAGGCGTACTGGTACAGGTGGCCGGTCTGGAACAGGCGGGAGATCTGCGCCACCCAGCCCACCAGCTTCGCCGAACCGTTGACCGCGAGGCCATCGATCAGGCCCTGGTCACCGCCCTTCCACAGCCCCTTGCCGAGCAGGCGCGAGCCGCCGGCGAAGAAGATCTCGTTGAAGCGGTCGAAGTAGTACTTGTTCTCCAGCAAGGTGTGCAGCGGCTTGAAGGTGCGCTGGATCGCCG
>JAEWVQ010000334.1 GCA_023459095.1 Pseudomonadota bacterium
GCGATCAGGCCCAGGGTGTTCTGCGCGGCATCGAGCGAATCGCGGCGGAAGGCGAGCAGGCCGCCGAGCGCGCCGCCGCTCACCAGGCTCTCGGGCAGCACGTTGGGAATGCCGTTCTCGGCGATGAGCGCGATCGCGTTGCGCTGCGGATCGTTGGCGTCGGGCACGGCGCCGAGGCGGTTGGCGGTGAAGCCGACCACCAGGCCCTGACCGGAGCCGATGAACACGCTGAGCGAACCGTCGCTCTCGGTCACGGTGTCGACCTTGATCAGCTTGTTGAGCTCGGCAACCAGCTGCTCGCGCTGGTCGAGCAGGTCGTTGGCGGCAACGCTCGGGCCGGCAACCTGGATCTGCGCGATGCGCTTGTTCATGTCGGCGAGCGCGCCGGCATACATGTTGATCTGCGACACCGTGGACACGATCTCGCCCTCGACGCCGGTACGCAGCTCGCTCAGGCGCGCATCCATGGTGCCGAAGCGCGCCACCAGCGCTTCGGCCGACGAGATCAGCGACTGGCGCGCGGCAACGCTGGTCGGGTTCGAGGCCATCTCCTGAACCCCGGCAAAGAAACCTTCGACCACCGAGGACAGACCCGAGGTGGAATCGGCGAGCAGGTTGTTGATCTGGCTGATCTGCGCGTTGTAGGCGGTGTACTCCGCGGTGCGCGTGCTCGTGGTCAGCACCTGGTTCTCCAGGTACTGGCTGTACGAGCGGGTCACCGCGGCCACCTGCGTGCCCTGACCGAAGAAGCCGACGCCGGAGAACTGCGGCGTGTTGTTGCTCTGGATCACCGTCTGGCGGTGATAGCCCGCAACCCCGGCGTTGGTGATATTGTGGCCGGTGGTCAGCAACTGGGCCTGGGCGGCGTTGAGGCCGGTCAGTCCGATGTTGAGCAAGCCTGCCATGTCTGTTCCCCTGAATTCGCTACGGTTCAAGCTCTTTCAGCAAGATCCTTGCCAGGCAAATTCGGGGGAAAACCGGCAAATTCGGCCGCTCCACCGGAGCTGCCTTGCCGGCGACGGCCGCGGCGGCAAACCCGGTTTGCCGCCCCGCGGGCGGTGCCTCTGTTCAGCCGATGAGCGCGGTGCGCAGGGTCTTGCCGCCGATGATGCGGGTGAGCTTGTCGGCGTACATCGGATCGGTGGCGTAGCCGGCCTGCTGCAGGCTGCGGGCAAAGCCGCCGGCATTGGTCTGGCCCAGTACCTCGGCGTAGCGCTCGCTGTTGGCGAGGAGATCGGCGTAATCGTCGAAGGCCTCGGCGTAGGAATCGTAACTGCGGAACTTCGCCTGTTCGGTGTAGGCGGTGCGCCCGGCGTACTCGGTGACCCGGCGCCCCACGGTAGCGCCGTCCCAGCTCGACCCCGCCTTGATGTTGAACAGGTTGTGGCTCGACGAGCCATCGGCGTGGCGGATGATCTTCTGCCCCCAGCCGGTCTCCAGCGCCGCCTGCGCCACCATGAACTGCGCCGGGATGCCGGTGCGGCGGCTGGCGGCCTGGGCATGCGGCCAGATTTCGTTGACGAAGGCGCGCACGCGCTCGGGCACGCCGTCGGCGGCGGTCTGGCCCGCCCCGCCCGCAGCGCCGGCCCCGCTCGTCGGCGCCACGCCTTCGGCGTCGCCGCCGCGCGCCTGTTCCGCGGCCTGCAAACGGGCGGTGAAGGCGCCCAGCGGATCGTCGCTCTCTTCACCCTCGCCGACCTGCGCCCCGCCCTGCACCGCCACCGCCCTGCCGCCACCGGTCGCAGCCGCCGCGGCCTCGATCTGGCGCAGCAGCGCGGCAGGATTTGCCGGCTGGCGGATGACCTTGGACAGGTCGAACGCCGACTGCGCCTCGGCCTCCGCCGCCGGCCGCGTCGGCATGGCGAGCGCCCCGGCGGCCTGCGCACTCTGCCCGGTCAGGCCGCCGAGCTGGCGGAACAACACCTCGCTCATGCCGTTGTTCTTGCTGTGGGCCATGTTCAGGGCGAGCTGCTGGTCGAGCATGGACTGGTAGGTCTTGCTCTGCTCGCTGTCGAACATGCCGGGCGACAGCGACGCCTCGCGCATCGACTTCAGCGTCATCTGGATGAACAGGGCCTCGAACTGCTTGGCCGCGGCGCGCAGGGTTTCCGGCGAGTCGGGCTGGTCGCGCGCGAGCCGCTTGAGTTCGCCCAGCGAGTTGGGGTCGAGGGCGTTGAGCTGGAAGCCGGAGTTGATCGCCGCCATGTCAGCAGGCTCCGAACCGGGTTACGCATGCCGGCATCCCTTCGGGGAGCAGCGCGCAGCGCGAGCGTGCGGGTCCTTCCATTTCAGATCACCTCGAGTTCGGCCCTCAGCGCGCCCGCCGCCTTCATCGCCTGCAGGATGCTCACCAGATCCATGGGCTTGGCCCCCAGCGTGTTCAGCGCCTTCACCACGTCGGCGAGGTTGGCGCCGCCCTTGACGTTGAACAGCGCGCCGCTGTCGCGCTCGATATCGACCTGGCCCTGCTGGGTGACCACGGTCTGGCCACCCGACAGCGGCGGCGGCTGGCTCACCCGGGTTTCGTTGTTCACCGTGACCGTGAGGTTGCCGTGCGCCACCGCGCAGTTCTGCAAGGTCACGCGCTGGTTCATCACCACCGAGCCGGTGCGCGAATTGACGATGACCTTGGCCGCCTGCTGCACCGGGGTCACGTCCAGATTCTCGAGCTTGCCGAGGAAGGCGACGCGCGCCGACTGGTCGAGCGGTGCGCGCACCTGGATGCTGCGGCCGTCGATCGCCTCCGCGGTGCCCGGCGCGGTGGCAAGGTTGATCGCATCGACGACGCGGCGCGCGGTGCCGAAATCGGTGTCGTTGAGTTCGAAGACCACGTGCTCGCCCTGCCCGAGCAGGGTCGGCACCGCGCGCTCCACGGTGGCGCCGCCGGGAATGCGACCGGCCGACAGGTGGTTGATCTGCTGCGAGGCGCCGCCCGCGCCCTGCGCGCCGGCGCCGCCGACCACCATGTTGCCCTGGGCGATGGCGTAGATCTGGCCGTCGATGCCCTTCAGCGGCGTCATCACCAGGGTACCGCCGCGCAGGCTCTTGGCGTTGCCCATCGACGACACGGTGATGTCGATCGCCTGCCCGGGCTTGACGAAGGCCGGCAGGGTCGCGGTGACCATCACCGCGGCGACGTTCTTGAGCTGCAGGTTGGTGCCGGGCGGCAGGGTCACGCCCATGTTGCCGAGCATGTTGACGATGCTCTGCACGGTAAATGGCGTCTGCGTGGTCTGGTCGCCGCTGCCGTCGAGGCCGACGACGAGGCCGTAGCCGACAAGCTGGTTGTCGCGCACGCCGGCCACCGAGGCCAGATCCTTGATGCGTTCGGCGCCCGCCGGCGCGCTCAGCGCAAGGCCGAGGGCGAGGCCGCAGGCGGCGAGCAGCATGGCGAAGGGACGGGCGGTCATGGCGAAGCTCCTCAAAGCGGCGAGATGGCGACGAAGAAGCGCTGCAGCCAGCCCATGGTGTTGGACTCGTCGATGAAGCCGCTGCCGCGGTACTCGATGCGCGCATCGGCGACCTGGGTCGATTGCACGGTGTTCGCACTCGTCACCGTGACCGGGTTGATGACCCCGGAGAAACGGATGAACTCGTTGCCCTGGTTGATCGCCATCATCTTCTCGCCCGACACCAGCAGGTTGCCGTTGGGATAGACGTCGATCACCGTGACCGTGATCGTGCCGCTGAACACGTTGTTCGCCGCCGCCGCGCCGCGCCCGGTGAAGTCGGACTCGACGCCGACGTCGGCCTCCAGGCCGTTGAGCTTGCCGTTGGCGAGCGCGGCCATGTTGGGCGCGACCACGTTGATGCCGGCGCCCAGGCTGGCATTGCGTCCGGCGGAGGCGTTGGCGCTCTTCTGCGCGGTGTTCTTCTCGACCAAGTTGATGGTGATCACGTCGCCGACGTTGCGCGCGCGCCGGTCCTCGAACAGCGGGCGGTGCTGCGCCATCTGGAAGATGCTGCCGGTGGCCGGCACCGCCTGGGCGCGCGCCTCGGGGCGCGTGCTCATCGGCTGGTGCACCGCGCTCGGCGGTGTCGGGTAGATCGAAGCGCAGCCGCTCAGCAGGGCCACGGCCAGCAGCGCAATCGCCTTCATCGCGCGCTCCTTAGAGTTGGGTGAGACGGCCGAGCATCGAATCCGAAGTCTGGATCGCGCGCGAGTTCATCTCGTAGGCCCGCTGGGTAACGATCATGTTCACCAGCTCCTCGGCCACGTTCACGTTCGAGGTCTCGACGTAGCCCTGATTGAGCACGCCGGTGCCGTTGGTGCCCGGCTGGTTGGGCTGGGCGACGCCGCTCGAGCCGGTTTCCAGGAACAGGTTCTCGCCCGCGCTCTGCAGGCCGCCGGGGTTGATGAAGCTGGCGAGCTGGATCGCGCCGATCTGCGTGGGCGTGACCTGGCCGGCCTGCAGCACGCTCACCGTGCCATCCTTGCCGATGGTCACCGACAGCGTGTCGGCGGGAATATTGAGGTTGTCGGCGAGCGGATAGCCGCTCGCGGTCACCACATTGCCCTGGTTGTCGAGCTGGAAGGCGCCGTCACGGGTGTAGGCGGTGGTGCCGTCGGGCAGCGCGATCTGGAAGAAGCCGTTGCCCTGGATCGCGACGTCGAGCGAGCCGCCGGTCTGCTGCAGGTTGCCCTGGGTGAAGATGCGCTCGGTGGCGACCGGCCGCACGCCGGTGCCGATCTGCAGGCCGGAGCCGACCTGGGTCTGCTGCGTCGATTGCGCGCCGGGCTGGCGCATGGTCTGGTACAGCAGGTCCTCGAACACCGCGCGCTGGCGCTTGAAACCGTTGGTGGAGACGTTGGCCAGGTTGTTGGAGATCACGTCCAGCGAGGTTTGCTGGGCATCCAGCCCGGTACGGGCGGTCCACAGGGAGCGGATCATGACGTTTTCCTCGTTTGCGGTGCCGGGCGGACTGCGCCACGCGGCGGGGATCAAGGTGCTATCGACGAATTCTCGACGTGCGATCGACTGATGATCAGTCTAGGCCGGCAAGGTCTGCGGCCATCCTGCGATTAGCCTTGCAAATACCGTGCTAATTCGCTGACTGCGCCGCCGGCGGCGGACAAAAAAACGGCGGGCCCGCGGCCCGCCGTCGATCACGCCCCCGCGCCGCGCAAGGCTCAGCGCGGCGCCAGCACCTGGGTGGCGGCGCGGTCGTTCTGCTCGGCGTTGCTCAGCATGCGGGTCTGCATCTCGAACTGACGACCGAGCGAGATCATCGTCACCATCTGATCGACCACGTTGACGTTGCTGCCTTCGAGATAGCCACCGGCAACTTTTACCGTGTCGTCGGCAGCTTGTGCCGCACCGTCCTGGGTGCGGAACAGGCCGTCCTCGCCGCGCGCCAGCGTGGCCTCGGGCGGATTCACGAGCTTCAAGCGGTCGATCACGTTCACCACGTTCTGCTGCCCGCCCTGCACCGCCGACAGGGTGCCGTCGGCGCCGATGCTGATCTCGGTATCCGGCGGCAGCGTGATCGGTCCGCCGGTGCCGAGCACCGGCAGGCCGCTGCGCGTCTGCAGCACGCCGTTGGCGCTCACCATCAGGCTGCCGTCGCGGGTGTAGGCCTCGCCGCCGTCGGGCGTCTGCACGGTGAGCCAGCCCTTGCCTTCGACGGCGACGTCGTACTGGCGGCCGGTGTGCTGCAGCGGCCCCGGCGTGAAGTCGGTGGCGACGCTGGCATCGACGACGAAGGCGCGGGTATGGAAGGCCTCGGTCTGCACTTCGACCGCGCGCAGCTTGTGCATCTCGGTGCGAAAGCCGGTGGAGGTGGCGTTGGCCAGGTTGTGCGACACCGCGGCCTGCTGGCCGAGGGTGTGCTTGGCACCGGTCATCGCGGTATAGATCAGGCGGTCCACGTCGTTCTCCCTTGGGTTCTGCGCGGCGGCTCAGGACTCAGCGCAGGTTCACCAGCGTCTGCAGGATCTGGTCCTGCGTGCGGATCGATTGCGCATTGGCCTGGTAGTTGCGCTGCTGCACGATCATCTGCACCAGCTCCTGGGTCAGATCGACGTTGGATTCCTCGATCTGGCCGGAGGTCACGGTGCCGAGCACGCCGGTGCCCGGCGCCCCCACCGAGGGCTGGCCGGAATCGTTGGACTCCGCCCACAGGTTGTTGCCGAGCGAAATCAGCCCCTGCGGCGAGGCGAATTCGGCGAGCGCGAGCTTGCCGATGGCCTTCACCTGGCCGTTGGAGTAGGTGCCCTGCAGCACGCCTTCCGTGCTCACCGACACCCCGGTGAGGCGTCCGGTGGTGTAGCCGTCCTGGCGCGGCGCGGTGGTCACCCCGGAGGCGATGTTCCACTGCGTCGATTTGGTGAGGTCGAGATCGAAGGTGAGGTCGTCGGCGCCGGTGCCGAGCTGGGCGGCGGTGCGCGTGATCGTGAACTCGCCGTTGCCCGCGACCGTGGCATCGGGCACGCCGAACGAGGTGAAGGTCATCGTGCCGAGGTTCTCCAGCGGCGTGCCGGTCGACAGGCTGGGATCGGCCGGATCGGGGACCACGTCGTTGCTCAGCCGGCCGTACACCGTCCAGGTGTTGGGCGACACCCCGGCGACGTCGGGGTCGCGCACAAAATACAGGTTCATCATCGACGCGTTGCCGAGGCTGTCGTACACGTTCATCGACGTCGTGTAGTTGTAGCTGTCGACCGGGATGCTGGTGGCGTTGAGGAAGGCGGTGATGTCGCTGCCTGCCGGGGTCTGATCGAGCGGGTTCTTGACCTTCGAATCGAGGTTGACGCCGATCGAGGCTTCGCCGGTCTCGCGCGGGCTGACGCTGGAGGTGTCGATGTACAGCGCCGAGGGCTCGCCCTGGAACACCGGTGGCGTGATCGTGTTGTCGGCCACCGCGTAGCCGGTGAGCTTGTCGCCGCCGGCATTGATCACATAGCCGTCCTTGCTGACGTCGAACTGTCCGTTGCGCGAATAGGCGATGGAG
Organism: Pseudomonadota bacterium; assembly: GCA_023459095.1. Lineage (GTDB taxonomy): Bacteria > Pseudomonadota > Gammaproteobacteria > Burkholderiales > Rhodocyclaceae > JAEWVQ01. The sequence goes on from JAEWVQ010000334.1 coordinate 6,952, forward strand.
CCGTCGCTGCGCTGCAGGCGGAAGAAGCCGTTGCCGTTGATCGCCATGTCGAGCGGGTTGCTGGTGGCGGTGAGGTTGCCCTGGGTGAAGGACTGCGCCACCGCGGCGACCTTGCTGCCGATGCCGACCTGGAGGTTGGTGACGCCGCCGACCATCGCCGAGGCATACATGTCGGCGAAGATCGCACTGCTCGACTTGAAGCCGACCGTGCTCGCGTTGGCGACGTTGTTGGAAATGACGTCGAGCGCCTTGGACGACGAGTTCAGCCCGCTCAGACCTTGCTGGAATGCCATGATCGCTGCTCCGGATCAGAGAATCTGCTTGATGTCGGCCATCTTGAAGATGCCGAGGTCGCCAACCTGCAGGTCGGTGCCGCTGGCGCCGCGGATCACGCTGGTCACCGCAGCGAACTGCAGCGACCGCGACACCACGCTCTGCTCGCCCTGGGTCGCGCTCACCGACACCGTGTAGAGGCCGTCGGCGGCACGCGTGCCGTCCTTGGCGGTGCCGTCCCACAGGTAGTTGTGGCTGCCGGCCTCGACGTCGGTGAGCTCCACGGTCGCGACCTCGATGCCGGCAGCGTCCTTGATCGACAGCGTGACCTTGTCGGCCGGACCCTCGAGTTCGAAACCGCCGACCGCGCCGGCCTCGGTGAGCTGCATGCCCTTGCCTTCGACCAGCACGCCGCGGCCGATCAGCGCCGCCGCCTGCAAGCCGTCGGACGACTCCTGCGCCGACAGCAGCTGGCTCATCATCGTGTTCAGCTTCTCGATGCCCTCTACGGTGGAGAGCTGGGCGAGCTGGGAGGTCAGCTCGGCGTTCTCCATCGGGTTCATCGGGTCCTGATTCTGCAGCTGGGTGGTCAGCAGCGTCAGGAACTGCATCTTGTCCTTCTCGGTGCCACTTGCGGCGGCGGTGTCCTTGCGCGCGAGATTGCTCAGGATTTCCTGCGCGGTCTGCGTCGCGGAACTGACGGTGCTCATGATGTTCTCCTGCCTTCGGTGGCGAACGGACGTTGCGAACTTGCGGCCGGGCTTACTGGCCGATCTGCAGGGTCTTCTGCAGCAAGCTTCGTGCCGTGTTCATCACTTCGGCATTGTTCTGGTAGGAGCGCGACGCGGAAATCATGTTCACCATTTCCTCGACCACGTTCACATTGGGCATCTCGACATACCCCTCGGCGTTCGCCGCCGGGTTGTTCGGCTCATAGACGAGGCGCATCGGCGCAGCACTCTCCACCACCTGGGTGACCTGCACGCCGATCGAATCCTCGCCCGCCACCGGCCGCGCCGCGAACACCACCTGCTTGGCCTTGTACGGCTGCCCGTCCTCGGCGATCACGCTGTCGGCGTTGGCGAGGTTGGACGCGGTGGTGTTGAGCCGCATCGACTGCGCGGTGAGCGCGGAGCCGGCGATCTGGAACACGTTGAGCATGCTGCTCATGATGCCCTCCCCGATCCTGCTTACTGACCGCTGATCGCGGTCTGCATCGACCGCAGCAGACCGTTGATGAAGGTCACGCTGGCCTCGTAATGCACCGAGTTCTCGGCAAAGGCCGCGCGCTCGACATCCATGCTCACGGTGTTGCCATCGACCGCGGATTGGTATTCGTTGCGGTACTTGGCGATGTTGTCGAGCAGCCCCCGGGCGCCGCCCTCGATGTGCGAGCGGTTGGTGGTGGCGAGCGCGAGCGGACCGAAGCGGCTGCCCATCGCGCTCTGCATGGCCTCGTTGAAATCGATGTCGCGCGCCTTGTAGTGCGGGGTGTCGGCGTTGGCCATGTTCGACGCCAGCAGCTGCTGGCGGTAGGCCTGGATGTTGAGCGCGTTATGGTGGAAGCGCATCTGGTTGTCGAGCAGGGTTCTCATCGCATCACCTCAATTTCTTCGTTCGGCCGCCACAGGCTCGATGGCGCGTTCACGCAGTGCATTGCACCTTCCATGCCAGCCAGTTTATGCGCCGGCCACCCCCGCCCGCGCCCCGATAAGACCGGAAAACCCCGGCCAATTCGGCCGCTTGCCGCCGCCCGCCGGCTCCCGCCTTGCCGCCCCGCGGCAGAAATTGCCGGCGACGGCGGGTTGCCCGGCAGCCGGTGCCGTGATGCAATCGCGCCATGAATCGAACCCGAAACGCCCTGCGCCGCGCCCTCCCCCTGCTGCCCGCCCTCCTGTCCGCCACGGCCCTCGCCCAGCAAGCGCCCGAGCCCGTGGAGCGTATCGCGCGCGCTTTTCTCGAACAGCAGGCACTCGGCCTGCCCGGCGAGGTGGCGATCGAGGTCGGCCATCTCGACCCCGCCAACCAGCTGCCGCCGTGCGCCGAACTGATCCCCTTCCTCCCTTCCGGCACGCGCGCCTGGGGCCAGCTCAACGTCGGCGTGCGCTGCGACTCGCCGGTGACGTGGACCGCCTACCTGCCCGCCCGCGTCGCGGTCACCGGCGACTACCTCACCGTCGCCCGTCCGCTGCGCGCCGGCCAGGTGCTGGGGCCGGCGGACATCGCCCGCCGCCGCGGCGACCTCACCGCGCTGCCCGACAACACCCTGACCGACAGCACCCAGGCCATCGGCCACAGCACGCGCTACGCGGTCGCCCAGGGCAGCGCGCTGCGCGGCGACATGCTGCGCATGCCGGCGGCGGTGCGGCAGGGGCAGAACGTGCAGGTGATCAGCGGCGGCAGCGGCTTCAAGGTGTCCAGCGAAGGGCGCGCGCTGAACAACGCCGGCGCCGGCGAGGCGGTGCGCGTGCGCATGCCCAACGGCCAGGTGGTGAGCGGCACCGCCGCCGCCGATGGCACGGTGAGCGTGGGGTTCTGAACGACACGCCCGACGCGCGCGAGCGGCCTGCGGACGCGATGTCCATGATCCACGACACGCTCGGGAAGGAATTTTCGCGAAAACGGCTAAAGTTATTGCCATAACTGCCGTTGAGCCGGGCGAATCCCTCTTTACACCGAATTGGAGCCGCGCCATGAAGATCGAAGGTTCGGGCAAGGCGGTCGCCCCGCTACAGACCGCCGAAACGCGTCCCCGGACGCCGCCCGGTGTCCAGCAGACCGCCGGCAGCGGCGAGAAGGTCGAACTGTCCTCGCTCTCCGCCACCCTGCGCAAGGCCGACGCCGCGATGGCGGAGGCCCCGGTGGTGGACAAGGCGCGCGTCGCCGAAATCCGCCAGGCCATTGCCGACGGCAGTTTCAAGATCGACGCCGGGCGCATCGCCGACGGCCTGATCCGCGACGTGCGCGACATGCTGGGCACGCAGGCGCGCGGCTGACCATGGCCACCGCGCCGCGCGCCGCCGGCGCCGACCGTTCACGCTAGACTTGCGCCCATGCGAACGCCCGGACCCGCCGACATCCAGCGCCTGGCCCTGCTCATCGAAGCCGAGGCCATCCAGCTGCGCGAATTCATCGCCCTTCTCGAACGCGAGGAAGCGCTGCTCATCGCCGGCGACAGCGACGCCCTGGTCGCCCTCACCGCCGACAAGACCGACCGCTACCGCCAGTTGCAGCGCCTGTACGACGACCGCGCGCTGCTCCTCGGCCAGCTCGGCAAGGCCAATACCGACGCCTCGGTGCGCGCGCTGTGCACCGCCCTGCCGCGCGTGCTCGCGCGCTGGGACGAAGTGCTCGAGCTCGCGCGCAGCGCGCGCGAGCGCAACGCCCTCAACGGCAAGCTGATCACCGAACGCATGCAGAACAACCAGGCCGCGCTGTCGGTGCTGCTGTCGGCGGCCAACCACCCCCAGCTCTACAACGCCTACGGCCAGGCGCGCCCCACCGGCGGCGGCCGCATCCTCGGCAGCGCCTGAATTTTCATTCAGTAGCCGCACACGCCCCGCCGGGGCCTCTGCTATCCTTGCGCCCTTCGCGCAATCGCTTCGCACAATCGAACGGACAGCAGCATGGCAGGCAAGCCGGACACCCCCAAGCACTACGACGAATCCTCCTTCCGCGTCCTCAAGGGCCTGGAGCCGGTGCGCGAGCGCCCGGGCATGTATACCCGCACCGACTCGCCCGCGCACATCATCCAGGAGGTCATCGACAATGCCGCCGACGAGGCCCTCGCCGGCTTCGCGAAGAAAATCCACGTCACCCTGCACGCCGACGGCTCGATCACCGTCGCCGACGACGGCCGCGGCATTCCGGTCGGTCTGCACCCCGAAGAAGGCGTGCCGGTGGTGGTGCTGGCCTACACCCGGCTGCACGCCGGCGGCAAGTTCGACAAGCGCGAGGGCAACAGTGCCTACGCGTTCTCCGGCGGCCTGCACGGCGTCGGCGTGTCGGTGACCAATGCGCTGTCGACGCGCATCGAGGTCGAGGTCAGGCGCGACGGCAAGGTGCACCGCATCGACTTCGCCGACGGTGGCGAGCGCATCGGCGAGGTCCGCATCGAAGGCGAATGCGGCCGCCAGACCGGTACCCGCGTGCGGGTGTGGCCCGACCCCAAGTATTTCGACACCCCGCGCGTGCCGCTGCCCGAACTCGAACGCCTGCTGCGCTCGAAGGCGGTGCTGCTGTCCGGGGTGGCGGTGCGTCTGGACATCGAACAGGCCGCCGGTCCGGTGCAGACCAAGACCTGGTCCTACCCCGAAGGGCTGGCCGGCTATCTGAAGGAACTCGCCGGCGACACCGAGGCGGTGGCGCCGATCTTCACCGCCGAACGCTACGCCGGCCGCGACGACGCCAACTACGCGCCCGGCGAAGGGGCGGCGTGGGCACTGGCGTGGTTCGAGTCGGCGGTGCCGAGCGAATCCTATGTGAACCTGATCCCCACGGTGGCCGGCGGCACCCACGAATCCGGCCTGCGTGCCGGCGTGTTCGAGGCCATGAAATCCTTCATCGAACACCACGCACTGCTGCCGCGCGGCGTCAAGCTGCAGCAGGAAGACGTGTGCGGGCGCATGAGCTTCGTGCTCTCGGCGCGCCTGCTCGATCCGCAGTTCCAGGGCCAGGTGAAGGAAAAGCTCAATTCGCGCGAGGCGGTGAAGCTGGTCTCCTCGCAACTGCGCGACCCGTTCGAGATCTGGCTCAACAATCACGTCGACGCGGGCCGCGCGATCGCCGAGCTGTCGATCAAGCAGGCGCTGGCGCGACAAAAGAGCGCGCAGAAGGTCGAGAAGAAGAAGACCTCGGGGGTCGCCGTGCTGCCCGGCAAGCTCTCCGACTGCGAGTCCGAGGACATCGCCGACAACGAGCTCTTCCTAGTCGAGGGCGATTCCGCCGGCGGCTCGGCGAAGATGGCCCGCCACAAGGAAACCCAGGCCATCCTGCCGCTGCGCGGCAAGGTCCTCAATTCGTGGGAGATCGACCCCGACCGCCTGTTCGCCAACGCCGAGATCCACGACATTGCGGTGGCCCTCGGCGTCGATGCGCACACCGCCGACAGCACGCCCGACCTCTCCGGGCTGCGCTACGGCAAGGTCATCATCATGTCGGATGCCGACGTCGATGGCGCCCACATCCAGACCCTGCTGCTCACACTGTTCTTCCGCCATTTCCCGAAGCTCATCGAACACGGCCATGTGTACGTGGCGCAACCACCGCTGTACCGCGTAGACGTGCCCGCGCAGGGCAAGAAGCGCCCGCCGCGCCGCCTCTACGCGCTCGACGACGGCGAGCTCGCCGCCATCCGCGACCGCCTCGAGAAGGAGGGCTTCAAGCCCGACGCGATCGAAGTCGGCCGCTTCAAGGGCCTGGGCGAGATGAACCCCGACCAGTTGCGCGAAACCACCATGGACCCCGCCACCCGCCGCGTGCTGCCGGTGAAGGTGAGAAGCGGCACGCTCGACGCCACGCTGAAGATGTTCACCCTGCTCATGGGCAAGGGCGAGGCCTCGGGCCGGCGCGCGTGGATGGAGGAAAAGGGCGACAGCGTGGAAGCGGACATCTGAGCCCCGCACGGTCCGCCCCCAGCGCGGATACCGGCCGCGCCGCGGGCCCGCCACCTTGAACGTGCCGCGCCGCTACGGCCCCGGTTTCGCACCCGGGCGGAAGCGGCCGGATCGGGCGGCGACACGCGAACCTCTTGCCGTTTCAGCGAGCGCTGAAACGCCTGCGAACGAAAGCAAAGATCACCCAGCATGAACCCCGACACCCCCGACACCCCCGATCTCTTCGGCGCCGCCGACACACCCGCCTCCACCGTACCGGCAAAACCGGTGACCACGGCGGACGCAGCGCCTGCCGGCGCCGGCCTGCCACCGCCCGCGCCGCCCGCCGACGCCCTCTCGGAGCCCGCCGACGACGGCAGCCTGGCGCTCGACCGCTATGCCGAACGCGCCTATCTCGCCTATGCGATGAGCGTGGTCAAGTCGCGTGCGCTACCGCAGGTCGAGGACGGCCTTAAGCCGGTGCAGCGCCGCATCCTGTACGCGATGAGCGAGATGCGGCTGGCGCCCGGCGCCAAGCATGTGAAATCCGCGCGCGTGGTCGGCGACGTCATCGGCAAGTACCACCCGCATGGCGACTCCAGCGTGTACGACGCGATGGTGCGGGTGGCGCAGGACTTCTCGCTGCGCTACCCGCTGGTCGACGGCCAGGGCAACTTCGGCTCGCGCGACGGCGACTCCGCTGCGGCGATGCGTTACACCGAATGCCGGCTGACCCCGATCGCCGAGCTGCTGCTGGCCGAGATCGACCGCGGCACCGTGGACTTCGTCCCCAACTACGACGGCGCTTTCGAGGAGCCGCAGCTGCTGCCCGCGCGCCTGCCGTTCGTGCTGCTCAACGGCGCCTCCGGCATTGCCGTGGGCATGGCGACCGAAATTCCGCCGCACAACCTGCGCGAAGTCGCCGAGGCGGCCTGCCACCTGATCCGCCATCCCGACGCCGCGCTCGACGACATCCTGCCGCTGCTCCCCGGCCCCGACTTCCCCGGCGGCGGCCAGCTCATTTCCTCGCCGGAGGCGATCCGCGACGCGTACACGGCGGGGCGCGGCAGCCTGCGCGTGCGTGCGCGCTGGCGCATCGAAGAACTGGCGCGCGGGCAGTGGCGGGCGATCGTCGAGGAGCTGCCGCACGGCGTATCCACCGCACAGGTGCTGGCCGAGATCGAAACCCTGACCAACCCGCAGCCGCGCGCCGGCAAGAAGGAGGTCAGCCAGGAGCAGAAGAACCTCAAGCAGCTCGTGCTCGGCGCGCTCGAGACCGTGCGCGACGAATCGAGCGACCAGGCGCCGGTGCGCATCGTGCTCGAGCCGCGCTCGAGCCGGCAGAACCGCGACGAATTCATGGCGGTGCTGCTCGCCCACACCAGCCTCGAGACCTCGGTGTCGGTCAACATGACCATGATCGGCCGCGACGGCCGTCCGCAGCAGAAGAACCTGGTGCAGATCCTGCGCGAGTGGATCGACTTCCGCTACGTCACCGTCGAGCGCCGCACCCGCCACCGGCTGGACGAAGTCGATCGCCGCCTCCACATCCTCGAAGGCCGCATGATCGCCTTCCTGCACATCGAGGAGGTGATCCGCGTCATCCGCGAATCCGACGAGCCCAAGCCGGCGCTGATCGCCGCCTTCGGCCTGACCGAGATCCAGGCCGAGGACATCCTCGAGATCCGCCTGCGCCAGCTCGCCCGCCTCGAAGGCTTCAAGATTGAGAAGGAGCTCGCCGAACTGCGCGCCGAGCGCGACGGCCTGCAGCACCTGCTCGACAACCGCAACGCGATGACCAAGCTGATCCTCAAGGAGATCGGCGATGACGCGAAGAAATACGGCGACGACCGCCGCACCCTGATCGAGACCGTCGCCCCGGTGGCGCCGGCCGAGCTCAGCGTCGCCGACGAGCCGGTGACCGTGATCGTGTCGAAGAACGGCTGGGTGCGCGCGCGCCAGGGCCATGGCATCGACCCCGCGAGCATCGGCTACAAGGCCGGCGACTTCGCCTTCGCCTTCATCGAGAGCCGCACCACCTGGCCGCTGGTGGTGATCGACAGCAACGGCCGCGCCTACACGGTGAAGGTCGCCGAGCTGCCCGGCGGACGCGGCGACGGCGCGCCGATCGCCACCCTGGTCGAGTTCCAGGACGGCGGCAAGCTCGCCCAGGTCGTCTCCGACGCCCCGGATGCCGCCTACCTGTTCGCCAACAGCGGCGGCTACGGCTTCCAGTGCACGGTGGCCGACGCCACCAGCCGCCAGCGCGCGGGCAAGGCCTTCATGAGTTTGGAAAAAGGCGAGAAGGTGCTGGCGCCGGCGCGCGCCCTCGGCAACTGGATCGCCGCGGTGTCCGAAGGCGGGCGCATCCTGGTGTTCCCGCGCGCCGAGCTCAAGACCCAGGGTGGCGGACGCGGGGTGATCGTGATCGCGCTCGACGACGGCGAAGCCCTCGCCGCGCTGGCGGCCCCGGCCGATGACGCCGTGCTTGCCGTGGAAGGCAGCGGCCGCGGCGGCAAGGCCACGCGCATCGAACTCAAGCCGGCGCAGCGCGAAAGCCTGCGTCATCGCCGCGCGCGCCGCGGCGCGCCGCTGTCGCCGAAGATCAAGCCGGAACGGCTGCTCTGAGGCGGCTGGCCGCCCACGCGGGCAGGCAACCGCGGACGGCGGCCTCAGCCTGCGGCGTCGCCCTCGGGCAGGATGGAGCGGATCGGGTCGTCCTGCGGAATGCGCCCCGGCGCCGCGGGGGCGAGTTCGCCAACGCGCGACTCGATGAGGATCGCCACGCGGCGGTTGCGCGCCCGCCCCTGCTCGCTGTCGTTACCCGCTACCGGACGCTGCTCGCCGTAACCGGCGGCGGTCAGGCGTTCGGCAGCCACCCCGGACTCGATGAACAGGCGCACCACCGACGAGGCGCGCACCGCGGACAGCTCCCAGTTCGACGGAAAGCGGTAGGTGTTGATCGGCGTGTTGTCGGTGTGGCCTTCGACGGTCACCGGAAAGCCGGCGCCGGCGATCACCACTGCCACCGCGCGCAGCGCGGTGACCGCATCGGCCCCCAGCATCGCCTCACCCGGCGCGAACAGCACGCTGGCGTTGATCTCGACGCTGATCCCGAACGCGCCTTCGGAGATGCTCACCTGACCGCCGCGGGTCAGCGGTTCGAGCACGCGGCGAATCTCGTCGGCCATGCTGCGCATCTGGCGCGCCACATGGCGGCGCTTCTGCTCCGCCTTCTCATCCTCGACACTGCGTGCGGCCGACGGCGCCGAGGCCGCCACCGGCATCACGCTCACCGCCGGCAGCACGATCTGCTCGCCGCTTTCGTTGATGTTGATGCTGCGAAAGGCCTGCACCAGCGAATCGGAGAGCACGCGGTATTTGCCCTCGTTCACCGAACTGAGCGAGTACATGACCACGAAGAAGGCGAACAACAGCGTGATGAAGTCGGCGTAGGACACCAGCCAGCGCTCGTGATTCTCGTGTTCGTCTTCCCGTTTTCGTCTGCGTGGCATCGGCCGCTCCTGATCCGCGTCATTTTACGTTACCGGCCGCTGCGGCAGATTCTTTAAACCGGTCGCCGCGTGCGCCTGCCCCGCGCCGCGGAAAATATGACTAAAGACCAAGCCGAAAACGTCGTACACATCCCTGAAAGCCTAATAACAAAACAAGGACTCCCCATGCAGTTCATCGTCAACAGCCTGCGCAACAAGTTGCTGCTCATCTGCGGCGGCGGCACCGTACTCGTCTTGCTCGCTGCCGGAGCCGGGCTTTTCCTCCAGGCCCAGACCATCACCCGGCTGACTTCCGGAGAGGCCGCCCGCCTCCAGGAGATCCGCGCCCTCGCACTCGACACCAAGATTGCCTACTACGACCAACTGCTGAGCTGGAAGGACACCCTGGTGCGCTTTTCCGACAGCAAGGCGCAAGCCGCACACTGGGAGCACTTCAATACCCTGGGCGCGCGCATCGGCGCCAACATCGACCGCCTGAGCGCCGACGGCCCCGCGGCCGTGCGCACCCTCGCCGCCGAGTTCCTCACCGAACACCGCGCCCTCGCCGCGCGCTATCAGACCGCGCTCAACAACTACAAGGTCGATTTCGACGTCTATACCCTCGAAGCCAACGTGCGCGACGCCGACAAGGCCGCCAGCGCCATCCTCGACCGCCTGGTGGCCGAGCAGGTCGCCGACATCGACGCGCATTACGCCCGCGTCGCCGGCGAGTCGCGGCGCGCGATCACGCTCAGCATCGGCCTCATGCTCGCCGCCTGCGCGCTCGCCTTCGCCGTGTTCCTCGCCCTGCTCCGGCGCGAGATCACCCAGCCCGCCGCCACCCTGGAAATCGACCTGCAGCGCCTCGCCCAGGGCGACTTCAGCCGCCCCATCGTCGCCCGCACGCGCGACGAGATCGGCCGCATCGCCACCAGCGCGGAGAAGATCCGCCACGAGCTCGGCGGCCTGATCCGCCAGGTTGCACACTCCGTCGGCGAGGTGCGCCATGCCGCCGGCGGCATGGCCGACGAAACCCGCAGCGTCAACGAAGCCACCGCCCGCACCGCCGAGGTCGCGGTGTCGACGGCCTCCACCGTGGAGCAGGTGACGGTGTCGATCCAGACCATCAGCAACAACGCGGTACAGGTCGATGCCTTGTCGCGCGCCGGGGTGGACGAGGCCCGTCAGGCCGAAACCGAACTCGCCGGCCTCGCCCGTTCGATTGAAGAATCGGCGACGATGATGAACTCGGTCACCGAAACCGCCCAGGCCTTCATCGTGAACGCGCGGCAGATCACCGCCATGACCCAGCAGGTCCGTGACATCGCCGACCAGACCAACCTCCTCGCCCTCAACGCCGCGATCGAGGCCGCGCGCGCCGGCGAGCAGGGCCGCGGCTTCGCCGTGGTGGCCGACGAAGTACGCAAGCTGGCGGAAAAGTCCGGCCACTCCGCGAGCGAGATCGATGCCATCACCGCGAGTCTCGGCGAACAGGCGCAGGCGCTGGAGCAGGCGCTGAACCGGGGGCTGAGCGCGCTCTCCGCGAGCCGCAACAACATGAGCGCAACCTCGAGCGCGCTCGGCGCGGCGAGCCGCTCCTCCGCCCATGCCGCCGACGAGGTCGGCCAGATCAGCGCCGCGGTGCGCGAGCAGAGCCAGGCCAGCACGCAGATCGCCCGCCAGGTCGAGACCATCGCCCAGATGGTCGAACACAGCCACGCCGCCCTCGAGCGCATGGCCGGCACCGCGACCCACATGCACCACCTCGCCGACGAACTCGCCGGCGCGGCGGCCAACTTCAGGCTGAATTGACAGGACGGAACGGCGCGGACGCGCCGTTCGCTCAGACCACGTAACCGCGCATCCGGCTCTCGATGATGCGCGGGTTGTCGCCGCTGGCGATGCCGACCAGGCCGTCGATGAACATCTCGCGCTGGGCGACGAGGGCGGCGATGTGGGCCATGAGCTTCTTCGCCATCGGCAGAAAGATCAGGTTGGCGAAGCCCACGCCGTAGATCGTGGCAACGAAGGCGACCGCGATCCCGGCGCCGAGCTTGGACGGATCGCTGAGGTTCTCCATGACGTGGATCAGGCCCAGCACGGCGCCGAGGATACCGATCGTCGGCGAGTAGCCCCCGGCGCTCTCCCAGATGCGCGCGCTCTGCTTCAGGCGCGCCTCCCAGGCATCGACCTCCACTTCCAGCACTTCGCGCAGCCGCCCCGGCTCGACGCCATCGACCAGCATCTGCAGGCCGCGGCGCATGAACGGATCGCTGTTGCGCTGCACGTGGCCTTCGAGCACCAGCAGCCCCTCCTTGCGCGCGATCTGGCTCCAGCCGCCGATCTGCTGGATGATGCGGGCGTGGTCGTGGGCAGGCGGCACGAACACCCACTTCGCCATCTTCAGGCCATCGACGAACACCTGCCGCGGGCTTTGCAACATCACCGCGCCGAAAGTGCCGCCGATCACGATCATGAACGCGGTCGGCTGCAGCAGCGACGCAATGTGCCCGCCCTCGAGCGCCTGCCCGACGAGGATCGCGGCGATGCCGACGACGAGACCAACGAGGCTGATGCTGTCCATGCGACTCCAGTCGGGTGATCGACCCGGCAATCAAATATCGTTCAGACCGGCCCGGCAAGGACCCACGGGCGCGGCGAGGGGAATCGACGCCGGCGCCGGCGGGCGCGCAGCGAACGCAGGCGCGGCGGACGGAACCAACGCCCTCAGGCGTCGGCCGCCGGTTTCTTCGGCGGCCGCCCGCGGCGCGCCCCGGTGCCGGCGGCAGGCGCGGACACGCCCAGCACCTGGCTGCGCAGGCGGGCCACGGCCTGGCTGTGGAGCTGGCACACGCGCGACTCGGTCACCCCCAGCACCTCGCCGATCTCGCGCAGGTTGAGTTCTTCTTCGTAATACAGCGCCATCACCAGCTTCTCGCGCTCGGGCAGCGCCTCGATCGCGCGCACCAGATGGACGCGCATGTCGGCATCCTCGAGCAGGTGGAGCGGGTTGGCCTCATGCTCGCCAAGATGGCGCTCGAGAAAATCCTCGCCCTCGCCATCGGTGAAATCCTCGAAGTACACCAGTTGGTGGCCGCGTGCCTCCTGCAGCATGTGCTGGTATTCGGCGAGCGGCACGCCGATCGCCTCGGCCAGTTCGGGTTCGCTCGGCGGCCGGCCGAACTGCTGCTCGAGCTGATGCACCGCCGACTCGATGCGCCGCATGTCGCGCCGCAGACTGCGCGGCACCCAGTCGTTGTCGCGCAGGCCGTCGAGCATCGCGCCGCGGATGCGTTGCACCGCATAGGTCTCGAACTGCGCGCCCAGGCCTTCCTCGAAGCGGCCGATGGCATCGAGCAGGCCCATCATGCCGTTCTGGATCAGATCGTCGACATCCACGCTCGACGGCAGGCGCGACATCAGCTGGTAGGCCACGCGCTTGACCAGCGGCGCGTAGGCCACCACCAGTTGCTCGGTATCGAGATTACCCTCGGCGTCGTACATCCAGATAGCCTGTATCTTCTTGCGGCGGCTGGTCCCGGCGGCGGGCCGCTCCGCGGTTGCGGGAGGCCATTTTCCCGCACTGGCGCCGGCATTGCCAGCCGGATAGGTGACAAGCATCACGCCCCCGCTCCCGAAAACCGGCCCCGCGGCCCGCCCGCGGCGACGCGGCGCAGAAACGCGGCAGC
>JAEWVQ010000335.1 GCA_023459095.1 Pseudomonadota bacterium
GGAGACGACCGGCGCGGCCAGGTGTGGATTGCCGGCGGCATCGGCGTGACGCCCTTCCTGGCCTGGCTCGAGGCCTTGCAGGCGACTCCGGGGCAGGCCCCCGAGGTCGATTTCTACTACAGCGTGCGTCGTCACGACGCCGACCCGTTCGTCGCCCGCCTCGAAGCCTTGTGCGCGACGCTGCCATCGGTCCGCCTGCACGTCGTCAGCGACGCGCGCAACGAACGCCTCACCGCAGCGATGCTGTGCGAGCGGGACGGGCGCAGCCCGATCTCGGGAATCTGGTTCTGCGGGCCGCGGGGCTTCGCCGACGCCTTGCGCAAGGGCCTGGGCGCACTGGGCATGGGCAGGGTGCGCTTTCACCAGGAGGCCTTCGAGATGCGCTGAGCGCGCGGCGCGAGCCGGGTTATCCGCGTCCGCTCCGCGGTTCGTCCGCGTGCCTGCCTGCCCGGGTCATGCGGCCCGGGCAGGCGTGTGCCTGTTGCATAGGCACAACATGCTGTGCCGTTTTTCTCATTGGGGCCAATTCATTCGGGGCAATCGGTCTTCTCCTTGTAGTAGAAGGCGGCAATAAGCCGACAAAACGATCGAGCATGCTCAGCATGCCGGGAGGAGACCTGATGATGATCGACGTCATCGCCGCCGAGGCGAGGTCGGAGCACGACCGCGTTGCCCATTGCCGTGCCGGGCTCGATGCCATGCTGCGCTCCGGCCATCACATCGAGCTGGTCCGGCCAGCGCCGTTCGACATGAATGCGCGTCATTTTCCCCTCGGTCAGCTCGAGATGTTCGAGGTGCGCGGCACGCCGCACCGCATGGCGGTGCAGGGCTGCAGCGATGGCGTCGCGGTGCTGGTCAATGTCGAGGGCGGCGGACGGGTGCAGCAGGGCGTTCGCGAGGCGGCGCTGCGCCCCGGTTCGCTCCACCTGCTCGACGACGGACAACCGTTCGCGCTCGATCTTCCGGACAACTTTGTTCATCTCGTGGTGCGCGTTCCCCGTGCGCTGATCGAGGCGTCCCTGCCCGGCTGGCGTGCGCTCGCGGTGTTCGGCATGACCACGCGCTGCGGCCCGGCCGCGGTGTTTGCGGCCACCCTCAGGAGCCTGTTCGCGCAGCGTGCAACGCTCGCGCCGGCGGATTTCCGTGAGAGCGCCAACGCCGTGCTCGCGCTCCTCGCCGGCGCGCTGCGCAGCGCCGCGCGCGAGGCGGCCGACGAGGCCTCCACCGTCGAGCACTACCACTTCGAGCGGGTCAAGGCTTTCGTCCGCGACCGCCTCGCCGATCCGGAACTCGACGTCAGGCAGATCGCCGATGCGATGGCGCTGTCGCCGCGCTACATCCATCGCCTCTTCGAGCGCAGTTCGATGACGCTGATGCAGTGGATCACGGCGCAGCGGCTCGATGCCTGTCACCGCGAACTGTCGGTGCCGGGCCGGCTCAAGCAGCCGGTGTATGTGATCGCCCAGGCCTGGGGCTTCGTCAGCCAGGCCCATTTCAGCCGTGTGTTCCGCGCCCGCTTCGGCGTCAGCCCTTCGGCGGTCAGGGCCGGTCAGCCGCCGTGCCGCTGCGGCCAGGCGCCGTGTACGCAGGGGCTGGAGCGAGGCTGCGCAAAGATCGGTGCACTTTCGGACAACACGTCCCCGCGCCGCGCTCTTAGACTCCGTCCAAAGATGTAACGAATTTGTTACAGCTCGAATGCGGCCGCGGACAGTCAGGCGGTCGCATCGGCAGTGACGACCAAAGGAGGAGGCCGCCCTGCTTACCGCAGGCGGGTGCGGCGTGCTGCGCCCGTTCATCTCCTCCCTTTTTCCCCTTTCATCGATGCCGCCCGCTCATCGGGCGGCGGACTTGCTGTCCGGATTGCGGCAATGCAGGCGAGGAGACATGACGTCATGAATCATTCACGAGGATTCCCGTTCCTGCGGGCGGTGCTGACGGCAGCGGCGCTGCTGCTGGGCGGGGCGGCGCACGCGGCGGACGCGCCGGCGAAAACGGCGACCTACGTCGGCGAGCAGGTCTGCGTGGCCTGTCACCAGGTCGAGGAGTCCCACTTCGGCCACACCCTGCATGCCAAGATCTTTCGCCAGAACCCGAAGAACGAGGTCGAACGCCAGGTCTGCGAGGCCTGTCACGGACCGGGTTCGCTCCATGCCGAAAACATGGGCAGCGAGGTCGCGGACCCGACCAAGCAAGGCGCCGAGGGCTGGGCCAAGGTGGTCGACAAGGCGCTCATCATCGGCTTCACCAAGGCCTGGGGCACGCCGGTGGAAAAGCAGAACGGGCAATGTCTGGGCTGCCACGAGGGCGGCCAGCGCATGCACTGGCCCGATTCGGTCCATGACATGAACCAGCTCGCGTGCAGCGACTGCCACAACCCGATGGCGCGCTTCTCCGGCAACAGCCTGCTGAAGAAGCAGAGCATCACCGAGACCTGCGAGTCGTGCCACTCGCAGCAGCGCGCCGAGTTCCGCAAGCGCTCCCACATGCCGGTACCCGAAGGCAAGATGAGCTGCGTCGACTGCCACAACCCGCACGGCACGCAGACCAAGCCGCTGCTCAAGGCCGATTCGGTCAACGACCTTTGCTACAGCTGCCACGCCGAAAAGCGCGGCCCCTTCATCTGGGAGCATGCGCCGGTGCGCGAGTCGTGCACCAACTGCCACCAGCCGCACGGCAGCAACCACGACAAGCTGCTGCAGGTGGCTCGTCCGGCGCTGTGCCAGCAGTGCCACGGCAACACCAACCACCCGTCGGTGTTCTACAACGCCGGGCAGATGGCGGACAACGACACCGGTCTCAATTCCCGCGTCATGGGCCGCTCGTGCCAGAACTGCCATAGCCAGGTCCATGGCAGCAACCACCCGGCGGGTGCCCGCTTCCAGCGCTGATCGGAGGTAGAACGACATGAACCATGCCAACGTGCACCGCGTCGCCGTCCATCCTGCCGTTCAGCCCCGGGCGAAGGCGCTCACCCTGCTGGTCGGGGTTGCGCTCGCAATGCTCGCCGGCGGGCGCGCCCACGCCGACTCCGCGGTCGGCGCCGACACCTCGCTGGGCAACGCGCTCAACCTGGCGCCGGTCAATCCGGTGACCCAGACCAGCGGCCACGACCCGGAAGGGCTGGATGGCGACCCGAGCCCGGATCGCACGCCGACCGGACAGTTCTACAGCGTGCCCAAGGTGCCGACCGATCGCGTGCATCGCACCACCGGTGGCTGGGAGTATCTCGGTTTCGTCGAATTCGGCCTCGTCCAGGCCACCGGCAATCACGAGGCGCAGGGCTTCCGGCGCTACAAGGATGTCGATGACGGTCCGTACCTGAGTGCCTTTGGCGTGGCCGCGGAGAAGGCCGATTCGGCGCACTACTTCGAAGTGGTCGGCGGCGGCGTCGATCACGACGACCAGTTCTACGGCGTCACCTTCGGGCGCTACAACGACTGGCGCGTGAAAGGCTTCTACAACGAAACCCCGCACGTGTTCACGAGCAGCTTCCGCTCGCTGTGGAACGGCGCCGGCAGCGGCCACCTCACGCTGAAACCCGGACTCACGCCGGGGGGCACGGGCAATCTTGCCGCCGACAACGCCGCGATCACCGCGGTGGCCCAGGCCAACGCCAACACCGAGCTCGGTCTGGTGCGCAAGAAAGGGGGCTTTCGCCTCGACATGAACCTCACCGAAGGCCTCAAGGCCTTTGCCAGCTACACGCTCGAAAAGCGCGAGGGCGCGCGGCCGTTCGGTTCGGTGTGGGCGGGCGGCGGCGGCCAGGCCTCGGTGGAGACCATCGAGCCGATCGATTACGAAACCCACGATTTCGTCGGCGGCCTGTATTACACCGACCCGCTCAACAGCTTCAACCTGCAGGCCTCGGCCTCGCTGTTCCGCAACAACATCGACACCCTGAGCTTCGAGAGCCCGCTCCGGTTCACGCCCGGCAGCACCACGGCCACCGCGGGACAGATCACCACCGGCCGCTTTGATCTCTATCCGGACAACGAGGCCTACAACGTCAAGGCCGAATATGCGCGCAAGCTCCCCGACCTGATGGACGGGCGCTTCACCGCGCTGGTGTCGATGGGCTCCTCGCGTCAGGACGACGACCTGATTCCCTACACGACTTACGCCGGCGTCCGCCCGACCAACGTGTCCACGGCGAACTGGGACAGCATCGGCTCGCTCAGCCGCAGTTCCGCCGACGCGCGCATCGACACCCGCCTGATCGATCTCGGGCTGTCGCTCAAGCCCGCTTCCGAGCTGAGCCTGAAGGCCAAGGCGCGCTACTACGAAACCCAGAACCACACCGACTACCTGGCGTGCAATCCCAATGCCGAATACATCGACCGTGGCGACGGCACCCCGGGCGGCATCAGCGCCTTCGGCTGCACCGGGGTATGGGGGCGGATGATCAACGACGGCACCAACGTGTCGATGATCAATGGCGCCAACGTCGCCGCGGCGGGCAACATCCCGATCCGCAGCGTGCCCTTCGACTACCGGCAGTGGAACACCGGGCTGAGCGCCGACTGGCGGATCAACAAGACGTCGAGTTTCAACGCCGCCTACGAGCGCGAGACCTACGAGCGCGACCACCGCGAGCGCGACGAGACGCGCGAGGACAAGTACAAGATCGGCTACGTCAATCGCAGCCTGGCGGACACCACCTTCCGCCTGTCCTTCGCCCACGACCGGCGCCGCGGCAGCGACTATCACACCCATCACCCGTACGCGAGCTTCCTCAGTGGCTACATCGTGCCGATGCCGACCGCCCCCGGCAGCAACGTGCAGTCGTGGGTGGTGCACATGAACGACGGGCTGCGCAAGTACGACCTCGCGGACCGCAACCAGAACACGCTCAACGCCCGCGTCAATTACATGCCGCGCGAGGATATCGACATCGGCTTCTCCGCCCAGATCAAGGAGATCCGCTACCCGGCGTCGGACTACGGCCGCACCGACAAGCAGCGCCAGGACTGGCTGAACCTCGACATCGACTGGCAGCAGAGCGCGCAGCGCAGCTTGTACGCGTTCGCCTCGGTGCAGCGCGGCACGCTGAAGCAGCGCGCGGTGCCGAGTGGCGGGGGCCTGGGATGCACGATCGGCACCGCGACGCCGCTGGGGGTGATCACCCCGGGCAATGCCGAGGCGATCTGTCAGAACCCGGCGTCGAATACGGTGTTCGTCGCGGGGAACTTCTGGGATCTGACGAGCAAGGATCGCAGCAACACCTTCGGCCTCGGCCTGCGCCAGGACTTCGGCAAGTTCCGTTTCGATCTCAGCTACACCTACGCCCGCAGCACGACGGAGATGAAGTACGACCTGCCGGCGAACACCACGCCGGCGGCCGCCGCCGCAGCCGGCGCCGGTTTCCCCGACCTGACCACGCTGCAGAACATCATCGAGGCCAACGTGCTGGTGCCGGTGAGCAAGACCGTGACCGCCCGTCTGCTGCTGCGGCACGAGCACGGCAAGTATCGCGACTGGCACTACTACGGCCTGGAGAACGATCCGGTCGCGGCCAATGCGCCGGGCACCGCGCTGCCGGTCGGGGTGGTGCTCGATGCCGGCCCGCAGAACTATCGGGCCAGCCTGATCGGCCTGCTGCTCCAGGTCCGGCTGTAAGGCCGCCTGCCGGTCGGTCGATCAATGTCGCTAAGAATGAGCCGTGGAGGAGGCAACGTGAGAACGAAGAATTCGAAGAGGGTCGCCGCACTGGCCTGGTCCGGCTGGCTGCTCGCCGCAGCCTCCGCGTCGGCCCAGGTGGTGGGCGATGCCGAGCGCGGCAAGGAGGTCGCGGCGCGGATCTGCGTCGCCTGCCACGGTGCGGACGGCAACAGTCCGGTCCCCACCTTCCCCAAGCTTGCCGGCCAGCATGCGGACTATGCCTTCAAGCAACTGCAGGAGTTCGCCAGCGACCGCCGGTCGAGTGAGATCATGAAGCCCATCGTCGAGCAGCTGAGCGCCATCGACATGGCCGACGCCGCGGTGTTCTTCGCCGCCCAGCAGCCGTCGGCGGGCCAGGTCGACGACGCGGCGATGCTGGAAACCGGGCGCCGCATCTTCAACGACGGCAACCCCGACCAGGGCGTGCCGGCCTGTGCCGGGTGCCATGGCCAGAACGGTGTCGGCAACATGCGCTTCCCGCGCCTCGCCGGACAGTATCCGGCCTACGTGCTCGACCAGATGCAGCGCTTTGCCGACGGCCGCCGCACCAACGACAAGCGTCTGATGCAGACCATTGCCCGCCGTCTCGGCGAGACCGAGACGCGCGCGGTGGCGGAGTACATCGCCAGCCTGGAGGCCCAGAAATGAAACGCACGCTGTCCGCCCTGATCCTGCTCGCCGCCAGCGGCGGCGCGGCCCTGGCCCAGCCCCAGACCGACACGCCGCCGCGTGCGCCGGGCATCGAGTCGCGCGGCTACGTCTGGAACCAGCCCGACCCCGACAAGGACAAGGCGCTTGCGCACCGCGCCGACATCGCCAAGGGCAAGGTCGCGTACGAGGTTTGCCAGGGCTGCCACCAGGCCGATGGCTCGGGGCGGGCGGACGCGATCTATCCCAGTCTCGCCGGCCAGCACGCATCGGTGCTGATCAAGCAGATGCTTGATGTCCGCGCAGGGCGCCGCGACAACCCCAAGATGCATCCGTTCGTCGGTGACTGGGTGGTTTCCGTGGAGGAAGTGGCGGACATCTCCGCCTATCTGCAGCAGCTGCCGGTGGCGCTCGACAACGGCAAGGGCAGCGGCACGCGCCTCGATCGCGGCCGCCAGCTCTACGAGCGCGATTGTGCGAGCTGCCACGGCAAGGACGGCGAGGGCAATGCGGCGGAGTTCTACCCCCTTGTGGCCCATCAGCACTACGCCTACCTGTACAAGGAGTCGGTGATGATCCGCGATGGCGAGCGCCGCAACGCCAATCCGAAGATGGTCACCGTGATCCGCAACTACAGCACCGAGGATCTGAAGGCGGTCAGCGACTACATGTCGCGGCTGACGCTGCCGGCCACCGCCGGCCGCTGACCCGGCGCCTCCGGCGAGGTGCCGGGCGCGGCTGCGGGCGTTCCGAATGGCGCCGCGCATTCCGCGGCGCCGCATGTTGTGGTTCAATCCTGCCCCATGCTTGAAGCCGACGATCTCGCCTGCCTGAAGGGCGACCGCATGCTGTTCCGCGGCCTTGCCCTCGACCTGTCGGCGGGCGAGTTGCTGCGCGTGGCCGGACCCAACGGCGTCGGTAAGACCAGCTTGCTGCGTCTGCTCACCGGGCTCGCCCTGCCCGAGGCCGGTACCGTGCGCTGGCGCGGCCGCCCGATCCGCAGCGCGCGTGAGGAATTCCACCGCGAACTGCTCCACCTCGGCCACGCCCCGGCGCTCAATGACCTGCTGAGCCCGCTCGAAAACCTGCGCTTTGCGTGCGCCGCCGCCGGCGATGAGGTCGATGCGGAAACCTGCATGCAGGCGCTGGTGCGCATCGGCCTCGCCGATCAGCTCGACCTGCCCGCGCGCGTGCTGTCCCAGGGCCAGCGCCGGCGCGTCGGCCTGGCGCGGCTGTTCCTGTCGTCGCGGCGGCCGCTGTGGGTGCTCGACGAGCCGTTCACCGCGCTCGACGTCGGCGCGGTTGCCGAACTGGCGACTACCTTGTCGGACCACTGCGCGGCCGGCGGCATGGTCGTGCTCACCACCCACCAGGACGCGCCGTTCGCGCTCACCCCGCGGGTGCTCGATGTCGGAGCGTGGGCGTGCTGAGAACCTTCTTCGCCGTGCTGCACCGCGATCTGCTGCTCGCCTGGCGCGGCCGTGCCGATGTGCTGGTGACGCTGGCCTTCTTCGTCATCGTGGTGTGCCTGTTTCCGTTCGGGGTCGGCGCCGAGCCCAACCAGTTGCGCGCGATCGCGCCCGGCGTGCTGTGGGTTGCGGCGCTGCTCGCCTGCCTGTTGTCGCTGCACCGGCTGTTCGCCCAGGACCATGTCGATGGAACCCTGGAGCAACTTCTCCTGTCTAGCGAGCCGGCCGTGCTGTGGGTGATGGCCAAGGTGTTCGCGTTCTGGCTCACCACCGGACTGCCGGTGGTGCTGGTGGCGCCGGGGCTGGCCTTGCTGCTTGACCTCGAACAAGGCGGGCTGCCAGTGCTTTCACTAAGTTTGGTGCTCGGCACGCCGATCCTCGCCCTGCTCGGTGCGGTGGGCGCGGCGCTGACCCTGGGGCTGCGTGGCGGCGGCATGCTGCTCGCGTTGCTCGTGCTGCCGCTGTTCGTGCCGGTGCTGATCTTTGGTGCCGGCGCGGTCGAGGCCGAGCTGTCCGGGACTGGCGCGGCGGCGCATCTGCTGCTGCTCGGCGGCGGCCTTGCCGGCGCGCTGGCGCTGGCGCCGTGGGCATGCGCCGCGGCCTTGCGCATCTCCACAGAATGATCACCGGGTGATCGCCGGATGATGCGTCCGAATAACGAATTGCGGGATTGAACGCTTGCTGATGAACACCTCCAACCGCGGCGGCAGCCTGTTCCGGTTTGCCGCACCGCAGCTGTTTTATCCGCTCGCCGGCCGCCTCGCGCCGCTGTTCGCCGCGGCCGCCTTGGTGCTCACCGTGGTCGGGCTGTGGCTGGGCTTCTTCGTCGCGCCCACCGATGCGACCCAGGGCGAGGTCTATCGGGTGATCTTCATCCACGTCCCGGCGGCGTGGATGTCGATGTTCATCTATCTGGTGATGGCGTTCTGGTCGGCGGTCGGGCTGGTCATGAACACGCGCCTGTCCTTCGTCATGAGCCAGGCGCTGGCGCCGACCGGCGCGCTGTTCTGCTTCGTCGCGCTGTGGACCGGAGCGCTGTGGGGCAAGCCGACCTGGGGCGCGTACTGGGTGTGGGATGCGCGCCTGACCTCGCAGTTGCTGCTGATGTTCCTGTACTTCGGCTTCATCGGCCTCACCCGCGCGATCGAGGACCCGCGCCGCGCCGACCGCGCCGGCGCGATCATCGCCCTGGTCGGCGCGGTGAACGTGCCGATCATCTATTTCTCGGTGAAGTGGTGGAACACGCTGCACCAGGGCGCCTCGGTGAGCCTCACCAAGGCGCCGTCGATGGCCTCGACCATGCTCGCCGGCATGCTGGTGATGGCGTTCGCGGCCTGGGCCTACACCCTGGCGGTGGCGCTGTGGCGCGTGCGGCCGATGATTCTCGAACGCGAGCGCCACGCCGAATGGGTCGGCGCGGTGCTCGACAAGGACGGAGGGCGGGGCTGATGCAGTGGGAATCGTGGGCCGCGTTCTGGCACATGGGCGGCGACGCCGCTTTCGTCTGGGGCAGTTATGCCGTCACCTTCGTCTTCGTCGCGCTGGAACTGATCCTCGTGTTCCAGCGTCGGAAGGACACCATCGCCCGCCTGCAGCGCTGGCGGCGCGCGGTCGGCAAGGATCGTTCGGGGCGCGCCCGCGCCTCTCTGGAGTCTGAATCATGAAACCCCGTAGCAAACGTCTGGTGCTGGTCGGCGGCGGCGTCGCCCTGCTCGTCGCCGCGGTCGCCCTGGTGCTGAGCGCATTCCAGGAGAACCTGGTGTTTTTCCACACGCCGAGTGACGTGGTCGCCGGCAAGGCCCCGGTGGGCAAGACCTTCCGTGTCGGCGGCATGGTCGAGGACGGTTCGATCCGCCGCGAGGCCGACGGCATCACCGTGCGCTTTGCGATCACCGACACCGCCAAGGTGATTCCGGTGACCTACCAGGGCTCGCTGCCCGACCTGTTCAAGGAGGGCAAGGGCGCGGTGGTGCAGGGCACGCTGGGGACGGACGGCCAGTTCCGCGCCACCGAGGTGCTCGCCAAGCACGACGAGAACTACATGCCGCCCGAGGCCGCGCATGCCGTGGAGCAGGCCCACAAGGCCGCGCAGACGGTGAGCCCGCAATGATTCCCGAACTCGGTCATTTCGCCCTCATCCTCGCCTTCGTGATCGCCCTCGTGCAGGCCGTGGTGCCGCTCGCCGGCGCCGCACGCAACAAGCTCGCGCTGATGGCGGTGGCGCGCCCGGCGGCGCAGGGGCAGTTCTTCTTCATCCTCGTCGCCTACGCCTGTCTGACCTGGGCCTTCATCGAGAGCGATTTCTCGCTCAAGCTCGCCGCGGTCAATTCGCACAGCGACACCCCGCTGATCTACAAGATCACCGGGGTGTGGGGCAACCACGAAGGCTCGCTGCTGCTGTGGGCGATGTCGCTGTCGCTGTGGACGGTGGCGGTGACGGTGTTCTCGCGCAAGCTGCCGGAAGCCTTCGTCGCCCGCGTGATCGGCGTGCTCGGCTGCATCAGCGCGGGCTTTCTGGCGTTCACGCTGATCACCTCCAACCCGTTCGAGCGCCTGCTGCCGGGCGCGCCGCAAGGGCGCGATCTCAACCCGCTGCTCCAGGACCCGGGCATGATCATCCACCCGCCGCTGCTCTACATGGGCTATGTCGGCTTCTCGGTGGCCTTCGCCTTCGCCATCGCCGCGCTGCTCTCGGGGCGGCTCGATGCGGCGTGGGCGCGCTGGTCGCGGCCGTGGACCACGGTGGCCTGGGTGTTCCTCACCGCCGGCATCGCGGTCGGCTCGGGCTGGGCCTACTACGAGCTGGGCTGGGGCGGCTGGTGGTTCTGGGATCCGGTGGAGAACGCCTCGTTCATGCCCTGGCTGCTGGGCACCGCGCTCATCCATTCGCTCGCGGTCACCGAAAAGCGCGGCGCCTTCCGCAGCTGGACGGTGCTGCTCGCCATCGGCGCGTTCTCGCTGTCGCTGCTCGGCACCTTCCTGGTGCGCTCCGGCGTGCTCACCAGCGTGCATGCCTTCGCCACCGACCCGCGCCGCGGCCTGTTCATGCTCGCCTTCCTCGTCATCGTGATCGGCATCTCGCTGGTGCTGTACGCCTGGCGCGCGCCCAAGCTCGCCGGCGGCGGCAGCTTCGGCCTGGTGTCGCGCGACACCTCGCTGCTCGGCAACAACGTGCTGCTCACCGTGGTGTCGGCCTCGGTGCTGCTCGGCACGCTCTATCCGCTGTTCCTCGACGCCCTCGGCGTGGGCAAGATCTCGGTCGGCCCGCCGTACTTCGAGGCGGTGTTCGTGCCGCTGATGACGCCGGTGGTGGTGCTGATGATGTTCGGCCCCTTCCTGCGCTGGAAGAACGACGACCTCGGCGCCGCGCTGCGCCGCGTGGCGCCGGCCTTCGTCGCCAGCATCGCGATCGGCGTGGCGGCGGCGTTCGCGATCGGCCACGTGAGCTGGCGCACCGTGCTCGGCCTCGCGCTCGCCGCCTGGGTGGTGCTCGCCAGCGTGCAACTGCTCGGCGCGCGCCTCAAGGATCGCGCCGGCGCCGCGTTCGCGGTGCGCCTGCGCGGCATCCCCGCGGCGTGGTGGGGAATGTGGCTGGCGCACTTCGGGGTCGGCGTGTTCATCATCGGCGTCACCCTGGTGGGCAGCATCGACCAGCACGTCGATCTCAAGATGCAGCCCGGCCAGCAGGCCGAGTTCGTCGGCTATACGGTGAAGTTCCGCGGCGTCGAGGACGTGCGCGGGCCGAACTACGAGGCCGCGCGCGGCACCCTGGAGCTGGTGCGCGGCGACCGCCTGATCGGCACGCTGCAGCCGGAGAAGCGCCTCTACCTCGCCCAAGGCATGCCGATGACCGAGGCCTCGCTCGACATCGGCCTGTTCCGCGATCTGTATGTGTCGCTCGGCGAGCAGGTGCAGGACGGCGGCTGGATCGTCAGTCTGTACTACAAGCCCTTCATCAGCTGGATCTGGGCCGGTTGCGTGCTGATGGTGCTGGGCGGGATCTGCGCCGCCGCCGATCGCCGCTACCGTCGTCTGGCCGAGCGCAGCGCCCCCGCGGGCGCGGCCGCGCGCGCCGTCTGAGAGTCCTTCATGAAAGCGAAATTCCTCGTTCCTCTCGCGCTCTTCCTCGGCCTCGCCGGTTTCCTCGCCTTCGGCCTCACCCTCAACCCGCGCGAGGTGCCCTCGGCGCTGATCGACAAGCCGGCGCCGGCCTTCCGCCTCGCCCGCCTCGACCAGCCCGAGCAGACCTTCGCCCTCGAGGAGATGCGCGGCCAGGTGTGGCTGCTCAACGTGTGGGCGTCGTGGTGCGTGGCCTGCCGCCAGGAGCATCCGGTGCTGGTCGATCTGGCCAAGCGCCGGATCGTGCCCATCGTCGGCTTCAACTACAAGGAAGTGCGCGGCGACGGCGGCATCGACGCGCGCGGCATGGCGCCCGAGGCCGAGACCGCGCTCGCCGTGCAGCGCGCGCGCGGCTGGCTGTCGGCCCATGGCGACCCCTACGTGCTGTCGGTGCTCGACATCGACGGCCGGGTCGGCATCGACTTCGGCGTCTATGGCGTGCCCGAGACTTTCCTGATCGACCAGCACGGGCGCATCCGCTACAAGCACATCGGCCCGGTCGACCCGCAGAGCGTGCAGCAGGTGCTGCTGCCCAAGATCGAGGAGCTCAAGCGTGCGGGCTGATCTGTGTTCGCTGCGCGCCTTCGGCCGCGCCGCAGTGCTTGCCGCCGCGCTCGGCGCGCTGCCGCCGGCGCTGGCCCAGGGCGACGCGCAGCGCGCGACCCCGGTGGCCGAGGACCCCGCGCTCGAAGCCCGGGTCATGGAGTTGTCGCATGTGCTGCGCTGCCTGGTGTGCCAGAACCAGTCGATCGCCGAATCGAACGCGCCGCTCGCGCTCGACCTGCGCGCCCAGGTGCGCGAGCAGCTCGCCGCCGGGCGCAGCGAGGGCGAGGTGGTCGATTACCTGGTCGCCCGCTATGGCGACTTCGTGCTCTACCAGCCGCCGCTGAAGGCCTCCACCGTGGTGCTGTGGGTCGGCCCCGCGCTGCTGCTGTTCGGTGGCGCCGGCTGGCTGGGCTGGCGCCTGCGCCGCCGCGCGCGTGAAACCGCCGCCGCTCTTACCGAAGCCGAGCGCAACCGCGCCCGTGCCCTGTTGGCGGGCGCTGCGCCCGCCGCCGCGGACCCCGCGTCCGCCAAGGAGTCCCGCTCGTGATCCCGTTCATCGTTCTCGCCGGCCTGCTGGTGGCCGGCGCCCTGCTGTTGCTGCTGCCGCCGCTGTTCGGCGCTGGCCGTGCGGCCCGTGGTGCCGAGGCCGCCCAGGCCGAGGTTGCGCTCGCCGTGCTGCGCGAACAGCTCGCCGAACTCGATGCCGAACGCGCAGCCGGCGGCCTCGACGACGACGCCTACGCGCGCAGCCGCGAAGAGCTCGAACGCCGCGCCCTGGAAGAAGGCGAGGGTGCCGCCGAGGGGCGCGAGGTGCGTCCCGCGCGGCGCTGGGCGGCGGCGGTGGCCGCCGGCGTGCCGGTGGTTGCGGCGGCGATCTACCTCGTGCTCGGCAACCCGGACGCGCTCGACCCGGCGCAACGCGCGGTCGAGCAGGGCTTCACCCAGGCCCAGGTCGAGGAGATGGTCGGCGGCCTGGTCGCGCGCCTCGAGCAGGAGCCCGACAATGCCGACGGCTGGGCGATGCTGGCGCGCTCGTGGACGGTGCTCGGCAACTACCCCAAGGCGGTCGACGCCTATGCCCGGCTTGCCCAGTTGATGCCGGGCAACCCCGATGTGCTCGCGGCCTGGGCCGACGCGGTCGCCACCCGCGACGGCAAGGTGGTGGCCGAGGCCGAAGCGCTGGCGAAGCAGGCGCTGGCGATCGATCCCGACCACGTCCAGGCCCTCGTGCTCGCCGGCGCGGCGGCCCACGACCGCGCCGACTATGCCGGCGCATCGGCACTGTGGGAGCGCATCCTGACCCGCGTCGGCGACGATCACGAAGCCGCGCAGAGCCTGCGTGCGACGATCAACGAAGCGCGCGCCAAGGGCGGCCTGCCGCCGCTCGCCGAGGCCGCTGCAGCCTCGCCTGCGCCGGCCGCGGCGAGCGCGCTGACCCTGTCCGGACAGCTCGCACTGGCCCCGGAGCTGGCGGCGCAGGCCGCCGCGGGCGATACCGTGTTCGTCTTCGTGCGCGGCAGCGCCGGCGGCCCGCCGCTGGCGGCGCTGCGCCTGACCGCGGGCGAGCTGCCGGCGAGCTTCAGCTTCGCCAACGCGCCGCGCATGGGCGGTGACGGCGCGCTGCCCGATCAGGTGATGCTGGTGGCGCGGGTGTCGAAGTCGGGCGAGGTGTCGGCGCGCGCCGGCGACCTCGAAGGCAGCGTCGCCGCGCTGTCGCCGCAGGCCCAGGGCGTGACGCTCGTCATCGACCGCGTGCGCCCCTGAGCGGACGGGGGCCGCATGGCCCCCGTGCCGGGCGTTCCGCCTAGTTGAGCGGAATCTCGTGCATGAAGCCGGCGTCGCGATCCACCGCGATCGGCAGGTAGGACAGATGCACCTCGACACCGCGGCGCTCGATGCCGTAGTCGTCGCCCAGGGCGTCGTGGCTGGTCTGGATCGCGGTGCGCACGCCGAGCAAGGTGTCGCGCACGCCGTCGGGGATGCGGTCGTCGCCGCGGATGCCACGGCTCTGGTCGCCGAGGAACTCGGTGAGCCGGGCCTCGATCCGCGGCAGGCCGTGCTTCTTGACCTCCTTCTCCATGCTGTCGCGGCTGTCGGCGTCGAGCACGCCGGCCTCGTGCAACTGGTTCAGCGCGGCGATGTAGGGGTCGGCCACGGTTTCCTTCAGGCGGCCCTTGTAGACGTGTTCCTGGCGCACCACGCCTTCGGTGGCGTTGTTCTCGGCATTGCGGCTTTGCGCGAAGCTGAAGGTATGGGCGATGAAGCGGCCGATCGCGGAGAACGCGTTGCGCACCGAGTGGCTGAGGCCTTCGTGCGACTCGGTGACGCGCCAGAACGGCGGCGTGCCGGCGTGTTCGAGCTTGATGAAGAGCTGATCGGGGGTGTTCTTGCCGGCATTGATGCCGTCCGCGCTCGGCTTGATGCGGTCGAACAGCAGGGAGGCATTCTGCCCCGGCATCAGGTTCTGGTAGTCCTCGATGCCGCGTTGCACCGGCTTGCCGAGGAAGTGCGAGGCGCCGTCGACAGCGCGTTCGCGGAAATGGGTGGACACGCGCCCGTAGCTGGTCGGCGCGGCGTTGAGAAAGTTGAACAGCTTGTTGTCGGGGTCGGCCATCACCATGGTGCCGCTGGTCACCATCGAGCTGTTGGCGTCGCCGGAGTCGATACCGCGTTCCTCATCGAGGCAGGCGGCCTGGGTCATCAGGTGCCAGGTCAGCGCGCGCGTGGTGAACACGCTGCTCTTCACCTCCACGCCGTCGACCATCAGCGTGCCGCTGCGCGCCTGTTCCGGGGTGGTCTGGGCGAGCGCGGCGGCGATGCGCTCGCCGGCGGCGGCGAAGGCGAGGATCTGTGCCGGCGTCGCCTTGCTGCCGGATTGCACGCCGTGGGCCTCGAGTCGGCCGAGGATCGCCGGGTCCAGCAGCGGGCTGCCGGCGCGCGGCTGGGTCAGCGTGGCGAGCTGCGGGTTCGCCGTGGCATGGTTGACGAGCGAGTCGGCGTGACGGCCGACGCCGAAGAACTTGGTGAAGGCATCCTTGATGCCCGAAAAGAACTCGCCGACCGCGCTGCGCTGCTCGCCACGCCCGGCGCCGATCTCGCGCCCGCCGAGCGCGCTGTCGGCGCGGCCGCTGCGGGTGCCGAGCAGCGGTGTGGTCGAATCGACGCTGCCGCTGTCGCTGAGGCTGTCTTCGATGCGAAGTTGCGGCTGCACGCCGCCGAGGGTGCCGACTCCGTTCATGGTCAGATTGCTCCGGATGAGGTGGGGAGGGGCCGTGTTCAGCCGCGCAGCAGGAAGGCGTTGCCCATGGCGTCGGCCGCGCTCAACGTCGCCGGCATCGCCGTGGTGCCCGCGCCGCCGCCGGTGACCACGCCCTGCCAGTACTCGGCGACGGTGACGAAGCGCGCCACGGCGTCGGCGAGCGCCTTGCCGTCGAGCCCGGGCAGCGGCAGGCGTGCGGCCAGGCCGACCGCGGCGGTCGCCGGATGCACGCCGAGGGTGGCGCCGCCGGTGGCGTTCCACAGCAGGTTCGCTTCGAGCAGCTGGCGATGCACCTCGGCACGGCGCGCGCTGTCGGGCACGCCGAGGTCGGCGAACAGGGTCAGGCCTTCGCCGTCCTCGTCCTGCGCCAGCATCTGCACCGCGAGGCCGTCGATCACGACCTCGGCGCTCAGGACCACGGTATCGGCATCGTCGATCCCGACTTCGGCGCAGAAGGCGCGCAGGAGGTGCTCCACAACTTCGTTCATCGTGCTCCCCGGATGGTGTGAACAGTGCGCACCGGACGGTGCGCACGCCCCCGTTCAGTAACCGCGGGCGGTGTCCGGTTCCCGGTGCGCGGGCACGATCAGTCGAGATAGGCGAAGCGTACGCGCTTGACGTTGCACAGCAGCTCGTAGGCGATGGTGCCGGCGGCGGCGGCGATGCGGTTGACCGCCACCTGCCGGCCCCACAGCTCGACCGCGCTGCCGATGCCGGCGTCGGGCAGGTCGGTGAGGTCGACGGTGAGCATGTCCATCGACACGCGGCCGATCAGCCGCGTCAGTCGGCCATCGACGGCGACCGGGGTGCCGTCGGGCACGGTGCGCGGATAGCCGTCGGCATAGCCCATCGCCACCAGGCCGACACGCGTCGGACGCTCGGCGACGAAGCGCGCGCCATAGCCCAGCGGTGCGCCGGGGGCGAGCTCGCGCACCGCCATCACCGCGCTCTGCAGGCTCATCACCGGCTGCAGGCCGTTGCCCTCGCCGGGCATCGGATCGGCGCCGTAGAGCAGGATGCCGGGCCGGCCCCAGTCGCGGTGGGTCGCCGGCCAGCCGAGGATGGCGCCGGAGTTGGCCAGGCTGCGCGGCCCCGGCAGGTCGCGGGTGGCGGCGTCGAAGGCCTCGGCCTGTTCACGGGTGGTGATCACATGGGGTTCGTCGGCGCGCGCGAAATGGCTGATGAAGCCGATCTCGCCGACCCGGCCGCTGGCGCGCAGGCGCTGCCACGCCGCGTGCACCGCGGCGGGCAGGAAGCCGGCGCGGTTCATGCCGCTATTGACCTTGAGCCAGACCTGGAACGGCCGCGCGGGCGGTGCTGCGGTTTCGATCATGCGCAATTGCGCATCGTGATGGACCACCGGCCACAGCGCATGGCGTTCGACCTCGACGAGCTCGGCGGCGTCGAACACGCCTTCGAGGATCAGGATCGGCGCCTCGATGCCGGCCGCGCGCAGCTCCAGCGCCTCGTCCACGAAGGCCACCGCGAAGCCGTCGGCGTCCGCCGACAGCGCCTGCGCGCAGCGCACCGCGCCGTGGCCGTAGGCATTGGCCTTGACCACGGCGAAGGCGCGGTTGCCGTGGCGCTGGCGGGCAAGGCGGTAGTTGTGGCGGAGGGCGGCGAGGTCGATCTGGGCGCAGGCGGGACGCATCGGACGGGGGGCAGGGTGGCAGGCGTGGAGCGAAGCGGCAATGGTGCGCCTTTGCCCGGTGCCCTGCAACGCGCGGCCCGGGGGGCGTCAGTCCGCGGTCAGCGCTGCGCGCGTGCGGCGGTAGCGCGCCGGGGCGAGGTCGTCGTGGCGGATCGCCGGGCGCTGGCCGGTGATCAGATCGGCGACGAGCTGGCCGCAGCCGCAGGCCAGACTCCAGCCCAGCGCGCCATGGCCGGTGTTGAGGAAGAGTTCGCGGTAGGGCGTGGCGCCGACCACCGGCGGGCCGTCCGGGGTTGCCGCCCAGGGTGCGGCGGCATAGGTCGCGGCGCCGAGTTCGCACGCTGCGGGCAGCAGCACGTGTGCCGCGGCTTCCAGCTGTGGGCGGCGGGTGGCTGCTGCGGCGAGGCCCCACGGTGCGGCGCACATGCCGATCTGCAGCAGCCCGGGGACGCGCACGAGGGTGAGGCCGCGCTCGCGGTCGACGACCGCGGCGTGCGCGGCCCCCGCAGGGGCGGTGAGCGGCAGGCGCAGCGCGTGAGCCTGCAGCGTGTGCACCGGGAGGTCGAGCCCGAGGGTGCGTGCCAGCGCGCGCGCGCGCTCGCCGGCGGTGAGCAGGTAGCGGTCGGCGCGTACGATCTCGCCGCCCGCGGCGGCGCCGATGCGCACGCCGAGCAGGCGGTCGCCGGCGGCCACGAGCTCGCGCACGTCCACGTCGTGGCGAAAGCGCACCCCCAGGCTCGTTGCCCAGTCCGCGAGCTGGCGGGCGAACGCGGTCGGGTCGGCGGCTTCGTCGTCGGCCACGAGCAGGGCGCCGGCATAGTCGGCGGTGCGGACGGCGAGCGCGGGCTCGGTGAGCGCGAGGTGGGTGCCGAGGCGGTCGCGGTCGAGCACGCGGCAGTCCACGCCGTGGGCGTGGAGGGCGGCACAGTCGCGCGCCGCGGCGGCGAAACGCTGCGGCTGGCGGAACAGGTGCAGGGTGCCGGCGCGCCGCTGGGCGTAGCGCAGCCCGGTCTCGGCGCACAGCGCGCGCAGGCAGTCCCGGCTGTAGCTGGCCAGCCGGATCAGCTGCGCCCGGCTGGCGGCGCGGGCGCGGCGATCGCTGGCGAGCGTGGCGAGCAGCCAGCGCACGCGGTCGATGAAGCCGTCGGCGGGCCAGGACGCCTGCGTCGGGGCGCGCAGCAGTTCGCGCAGCGCGCGCAGCGGCAACTCCGGCGCCGCCCACGGCGCGAGGTAGGCCGACGACAGCGGCACGGCGAGACCGGCATCGGGGGCGAGCCCGCGGCCGAGGACGGTGACGCGGGCGCCCGCGCGGGCGAGATACCAGGCGCTGGCGATGCCGGCGAGGCCGCTGCCGAGGACGACGACGTGCATGGTGGCCGCCGCATGCGGTGGGCGCCGGGCTTACAGGCGGAAGCGGCGGACCGCGTCGCCAAGCGCGGCGGCGGCCTGTTCGAGGCGTTCGATCTCGCGCGCCTCGGCCGCCGCCGAGGCGCTGCCCGCGCTTGCCGTCTGCGCGATGTGTTCGACCTCGCCGGCGATCTCGCGGGTGAGCGCGCTGTGCGCGCGCAGTGCATCGGCGATGCCGCCCACCGCCTCCTCGACGCGGCCGGCGGCGGCGGTGATCTGGTCGAGCGAGGCGCCGGCCTCGGCCGCCAGCCGGGTGCCGTTGCCGACCTGGGAGACCGCCGCGTCGATGCTCCCCAGCGCCGCGGTTTTGCTCGACTGGATGTCGGAAATCATCTCGTCGATCTCGCCGGTGGCGGTGGCAGTGCGTTCGGCGAGCTTGCGCACCTCATCGGCGACCACGGCGAAGCCGCGGCCCTGCTCGCCGGCGCGCGCGGCCTCGATCGCGGCGTTGAGCGCAAGCAGGTTGGTCTGCGCGGCGATCTCCTTGATCAGGCCGACGACCTCGGCGACGCGGTCGGACTGGTTGCCGAGCTGCTCGACGCTGCCTGCGGAGTGGCCGATGGTGTGGGCGATGCTGGCGATCTCGTCGATCGCCGCCTGCACCACGCGCGCGCCGTTGCGCGCGGCCTCGCCCGACTGGCTGGCGAGCGCACGGCTGTCGTCGGCAGCGTCGGAGAGGCCGGCGATGGCCGTGCTCAGTGACCCGATCGTTGTCGTCACGTTGGCGGTGGCGGCGTGTTGCTGTGCCATCAGCGCGGTGACCTGCGCGGACTGCTGGTCGAGCGCTGCGGTGCTGCGCACCACCGCCTGCGTTTCGTGCTCGACCGCCTGCAGCGTGCCGGCGAGCGCGGCGCGCATGCTCGCCACCGAGCGCAGCAAGGGGGAGTCCGCGCCGTCGCCGTCGTGTCCGCCGCGTCCGGCGGCGCTGAGGTCGCCGCTGCCGATGCGCGCGGCGAGCGCGGCCACGCGTGCGGCCTCGAGCGCTTCGTGCTGCAGGCGCACGGCCATGTACATCAACATCGCGGTCTCGACCGCGACATACAGCGCGTGCACCACGACGCGGCCGACATCGGCGCTGCCGGCGAACACGTACAGCCCCGTGTTGGCTGCCTGCGCGGCGTTGAACACCAGATGATGGACGGCGATGACCACCGCTGCGGCGAGGATCGGGCGCCAGTCACGGTAATAGAGCAGGAAGGCGAGCAGCACGAAGATGCCGAAATGGGCCTCCAGCGCGCCGCCGGTCTGCTGGATGGCGAGCGCGGCGAACACCATGTAGGCGCAGGCCGCGGCGATGCGCGCGGCGAGCGTGCCGGCGGCACCGTGGAGCAGGGCGCCGGGCACGAGCAGCGCGGGCAGGCCGACGGCGAACGCGGGCCCCCAGGTGTCGGTGGCGGCGGCGAGGCCCAGGGTGACGACGAACAGCCCGGCGAGGGTGAGCAGGCTGAGCCGGTCGGCGGCCGCACGGTAGGCATGGAGCGCTCGCTCGGCTTCGGTGCGGTGGCCGGCAGGGCGCCGCGCCGCGGCAGTGGGCGGGGTGAAGGCGTCGGGCGGAGTGCGGGGGGGCGCGTTCATGGTGTCGATCTCGTGGCCGCGGCGGGCGGGGCGATGCAGAGGTCGCCGGGCGGGTTGTGGATCGCGGCCCAGCCGAGCGCGTCGAGGCTGTAGGCGAGCCACAGCCCGAGCACCGCCCACGGACGGCGCGGGCGGCGGGAGGGCGGAAGCGGCGTGCTGCGGGTCATGGCGGGGCGGAGCTGCGGGGGGCGGCGATTGTAAGGGCCGCGCTGCGGGGCGGCCAGCATGTTCGAACTATGGCAGCCGGGCTTCGGAGTTCAAGGCCGGCACGCGGCCGGTGGAAGGCGTCGGGCGTTATTCGAATGTATTGGCAGCGGGGGCGTCCGCGCGCTTGATCGCCCGCAATACCGCTGCCGGGACGGCTGCGGTATAGTCCCGCGCTCGCAGCCTGCGGCAGCCGCAGGCCTGCTTGAGCGTCGGCGCAACGCGCCGGCCCGGTCCGCACCGTCAACTCTCAATCGAATGGTGGATCAATCGTGAATACCAGCGAAACGGCATCGATCGCCGCGCATTCCGGCCCCGTCACCGCGGACGGTGTGGAGACCCGTCTCTGTGACGTGCTGGTGATCGGCGGCGGCCCTGCCGGAACGACTGCGGCGACCCTGCTCGCCGAGCGCGGCCACCGCGTCACCGTGCTCGACAAGGACCGCCATCCGCGCTTCCACATCGGCGAATCGCTGCTGCCCGCGAACCTGCCGCTGTTCGAGCGCCTCGGTGTCGCCGAGCAGATGCGCGCGATCGGCATCCGCAAGTACGCCGCCGAATTCGTGTCGCCCCACCACGACAACACCCAGGCCTTCCACTTCGCCGAGGCCTGGGACAAGTCCATGCCTTACGCCTACCAGGTGCGGCGCTCGGAGTTCGACGAGATCCTGCTGCGCAACGCCGCGCACAAGGGCGCCGAGGTCATCGAGGGCTGCCGCGTGCGCGAGGTCGAGTTCGACGCCGACGGCGCCCGCATCGCCGCCGAGCACGACGACGGCCGCCGCAGCGCGTGGCGCGCGCAGTTCGTCATCGACGCCTCCGGCCGCGACACCTTCCTCGCCAACCGCTTGCGTGCCAAGCACCGCAACCCCAACCACAACAGCTCCGCGCTCTACGGCCATTTCGCCAACGCGCAGCGCCACTGTGGTCCGGCCGAGGGCAACATCTCGATCTACTGGTTCGAGCACGGCTGGTTCTGGTTCATTCCACTCGCCGACGGCGCCACCAGCGTGGGCGCAGTGACCTGGCCGTACTACATGAAGCAGCGCAATGGGCGCTCGCTGGAAGCCTTCCTGCGCGACACCATCGCGCTGTGTCCGGCGCTCGCCGAGCGTCTGCGGGATGCCGCGCTGGTGTCCGAGGTGCACGCCACCGGCAACTTCTCCTACACCACCGACCACACCCACGGCGAGCGCTACATCCTGCTCGGCGACGCCTACGCCTTCATCGACCCGGTATTCTCGTCCGGGGTCATGCTCGCGATGCAGGGCGCCTTCTTCGGCGCCGACGCCGTCGACACCTGGCTGCGCGACCCGGCGCGCCGCACCGCGGCGCTCAAGCGTTTCGACCGCGGCATGCGCCACGGCCCGCGCGAGTTCTCGTGGTTCATCTACCGCATGACCAGCCCGACCATGCGCGACCTGTTCATGGGGCCGCGCAATCCGTTGCGGGTCAAGAATGCGCTGATTTCGCTGCTCGCCGGCGACATCTACGGCAAGACCCCGATCTGGTTCTCGCTCGGCGTGTTCAAGCTCATCTACTACGCGTCGGCGCTGCGCAACTGGCGCCGCACGCGCGAAGCCCTGCGGCGGCGGCGCGAGAACATCCGTCCGGTCGAGGACGGCGACATGGCGGCGAAGGCATGACCCTGGCACTGACGCTGGCGGCCGATGCCGCAGCGGCCGCCGCTGCCGAGCACGCTCTCGGGCTCGTCGCGTTCGGCGCCGGCCACGCGCCTGGCGCGCTGCCGTGCGTGCGGGCGGAGGCCGCGCTGCTCGACCCCGGACACCACTGGTGCGCGCTATGGACCACAGGCACCGTCGCGCGCGCCGGCGTGCACGCAGGGGTGCGCTATCGGCTCGCCGGCGAACTGCTGTTCGGCGCGGTCGCAGTCGATGAGGCCGACTTTGGCGCGGAGGCGGACGGTACGCCGCTGCAGCACGCGGTCGAACACGGCTACCGCGCGATCTTCGCGGTGCTGGAGGCGGAGGGGTGCGGCAACCTGCTGCGGGTGTGGAATTATCTGCCGCGGATCAACGCGATCGAGCACGGCAGCGAGCGTTACCGCCAGTTCAACACCGGGCGCCAGCACGCGTTCGCCGCCTGCGGGCGCGCGCTGAGCGGCAACGTGCCGGCGGCCTGTGCGCTCGGCGTGGCGGCCGGCGTGGTCGAAATCGGCTTCCTGGCCTGTCGCGGCACGCCGCAGGCGGTCGAGAATCCGCGCCAGGTGAGTGCCTACGACTATCCCGCGGACTACGGCCGGCACAGCCCGACCTTTGCGCGCGCGGCCCTGCTCGATCATGCCGGGCAGTGGCTGCTGTTCGTCTCCGGCACCGCCAGCATCGTCGGCCACCGGACGCTGCACGTGGGCGATGCCGTCGCCCAGACGCGCGAGGCCCTGGCCAACATCGACGCGGTGCTGGCCGAGGCCGGGCGCCTCGCCGGGCGCGTTTTCGATGCGCGCGGCCTGGCCTGCGTGGCCTACGTCCGTCACGCGCGCGACCTGCCCGCGGTGCGCGCCGAGATCCGCGCCAGGCTGGGCGAGGCGGCCGCGGTCGCCTACGTGCAGGCGGACATTTGCCGCGACGATCTGCTGGTCGAGATCGAAGCCAGCGGCGGACACCCGATACGAGGATTCGACGCATGAGCAAAGCCGGCCGCATCGCCGCCCTGGTGCTCGGTGCCGCTTTCGGCACCGGCGCGCACGCCGCCGAGGAAAAGCCGCTGTGGGAGCTCGGCCTCGGCGTCGGCGCGCTGTCCTTTCCCGACTACCGTGGCTCCGACCGTCAGCGTTCGCACGTGATCGCGGTGCCGTATTTCGTCTATCGCGGCGATTTCTTCAAGGCCGACCGCGACGGGGTGCGCAGCGTGTTCTTCGACAGCGACCGCGTCGAGCTGAACCTGAGCCTGGCGGCCTCGCTGCCGGTCGACAGCGACGGCAACGGCGCGCGTCGCGGCATGCCCGACCTCAAGCCCACGGTGGAGCTCGGGCCGTCGCTGGAGATCAACCTGTGGCGCGCTGCCGACCGCCATGCCCGCGTCGATCTGCGCCTGCCGCTGCGTTTCGCGTACACCCTGAAGGGCTCGATGAAGCCGGTGGGGGCGACGTTCACCCCCTTCCTCAACCTCGACGTCGATCCCTTTGGCCACTCCGGCTGGAATCTGGGCCTGATGGCCGGTCCGATCTACGCCAACGCCCGCCAGCACCGCTACTTCTACGACGTCGAGCCGCAATACGCGCTGCCCGGGCGCCCGGCGTACAAGACTTCCGGCGGTTATTCCGGCACGCAGTTCGTCGCCGCGCTGTCCAAGCGCTTCGATCGCTACTGGGTGGGCAGCTTCGTGCGCTACGACACGCTGCGCGGCGCCGCCTTCGCCGACAGCCCGCTGGTCGAGCGCGAGCGCGCGTGGGCCGCCGGCGTGGCCATCGCCTGGGTGCTCGGCGAGTCGTCGCAGAAGGTCGTGGTCGCCGACTGACGTCCCGGTATCGTTCGCATGCGCCGCCGCTTTCCCGCCGCCTACGAGTATTTCTGTCTGTACGCCGGGCTGGGGAGTCTCGGCGTGCTGTGCCTGGGCTGGTCGCTCGTCGCCGCGCTGCTCGACCCGCTGCTGCCGCAGCGCCTCGGGCGCCCCCTCGGCCGCCGCGCGATCACCGGCTGTTTCCGCCTCTACCTGCGCCTGCTCACCCTGCTCGGCGCCTGCCGCTTCGACATCCGCGCGCTCGACGCGCTGCGCGACCAGGGGCCGATGATCCTCGCCCCCAACCACCCCTGCCTGCTCGACGCGGTGATGGTGATCTCGCGTCTGCCCGACGTCGGCTGCATCATGAAGGCGACGCTGCAGAACAACCTCTTCCTCGGCGGCGGTGCGCGCCTGGCGCGTTACATTCCCAACGCCAGCCCGCTGCAGATGGTCTATGCGGCGTGCGAGGATCTCGCCCTGGGCAGCCAGTTGCTGATCTTTCCCGAAGGCACGCGCACGGTGCGCGCCCCGGTGAATCCGATCATGCCGAGCGTGGCGCTGATCGCGCGCCGCGCCAAGGTGCCGGTGCAGACCCTGATCATCGAGACCGATTCTGCCTATCTGGCCAAGGGCTGGCCGCTGTTCCGCCGCCCGCCGATGCCGATCCGCTACAAGATCCGTCTCGGCCGCCGCTTCGAGCCGCCGAAGAACGCCGCCGCGTTCAGCGCCGAACTCGAAGCCTATTTCGCCGCCGAGCTGGCGCGCGCCGAACTCGTGCCGCCGCCCTTTCCCGGCGCCGCCGGACCGTCGGCCGCCTGACCGCGAGTTGCCCCATGTCTCCTGTGCCTTCGACCACCCATGCGGTGCTGATCCCGAGCTACAACCCCGGCCCCAAGGTCTTCGATACCGTGCGTGCGGCGCGTGCGCAGTGGGCACCGGTGTGGGTGGTGGTCGATGGCAGCACCGACGGCACCGCCGAACGGCTCGTCGCCCTCGCCGCCGCCGACCCCGGACTGCGCGTCTTCGTGCTGCCGCAGAATCGCGGCAAGGGCGCGGCGGTGCTGTTCGGCCTCGACGAGGCGAGCCGCGCCGGCTTCAGCCATGTGCTGACCATGGACTCCGACGGCCAGCACCCCGCCGAACTCATTCCCGCATTCATGGCGGCGTCCGCCGCCCACCCCGCGAGCATGGTGCTGGGCCGCCCGGTGTTCGACGCCAGCGCGCCGCTGCTGCGCGTGCGCGGGCGCAAGGTGTCCAATGCCTGGGCCAATCTGGAAACGCTGTGGATGGGGATCGGCGACTCGCTGTACGGCTTCCGCGTCTATCCGGTGGAGCCGCTGCGCCGGGTGATGCGCGGCCAGCGCTGGATGCGGCGCTTCGATTTCGACCCCGAGGCCGTGGTGCGGCTCGCCTGGCACGGCGTGCGGCCGCTCAACCTCGATGCGCCGGTGAAGTACTTCCGCGCCGACGAGGGCGGGGTGTCGCACTTCAACTATCTGCGCGACAACCTGCTGCTCACCTGGATGCACAGCCGCCTGTTTGCCGGCTTCCTGCTGCGCCTGCCGCTGCTGCTGTGGCGGCGGCTCGCCGGCCGCGCCTGAGGGTTCAGGCCGCGGGCGCGGCGGCGACCCGCATTGCCGCGCCCGCGATCCAGACCCGGTTGCGGCCTTCGGCCTTGGCCGCGTAGAGCGCCTGGTCGGCGCGGTGGAGCACGGTCTCGAGCGACTCGCCGGGGTGGCCGAGGCAGCCGCCCACGCTCACCGTGAGGCCGGTGTCCACGGCGGCGCCGGTGTCGCGTTCGATGCCCGCGCGGATGCGCTCGCCGAGGTTGGCCAGGGTGGCGCGGTCGCACGGCGACAGCAGCACCAGGAACTCGTCGCCGCCCCAGCGCGCGGCGCAGTCGTAGGGCCGGATGCAGGCCGCGAGCAGGGTGCCGACCGTGGTCAGCGCGCGGTCGCCGGCGGCATGGCCGAGGCTGTCGTTGATGTCCTTGAAGTGGTCCACATCGACCCACAGCAAACCGAAGCTGCGCTGCTCGCGCTGGGCACGGGCGACTTCGGCGTGCAGGCGCTCGCTCAGGCCGCGGCGGTTGAGCAGACCGGTAAGCAGATCCACGCTCGCCAGGCGCTGCAGTTCGGCGGTGCGTTCGGCGACGCGCGCCTCCAGGGTGTGGGTGTGGCTGCGCACGGCGTCGGCCATGGCCTCGAAATGGCCGATCAGGCGGCCGATCTCGTCGTCGCCGTGGGGCAGGCGGGCGGGGTCGAGATCGCCGTCGCGCACCCGCAGCATCGCCGCCTCCAGCCCCGCCACCGGCTTGAGCACGAGGCGGCCGAGGACGAAGTGGTGGAGGACGAGGGCGACCAGCAGGGTGCCGGCGAACAGCAGCAGCACGATGTCGAAGCTCTGTACCGGCATCAGCACGTCGAGG
The DNA here is from genome assembly GCA_023459095.1 of Pseudomonadota bacterium. Lineage (GTDB taxonomy): Bacteria > Pseudomonadota > Gammaproteobacteria > Burkholderiales > Rhodocyclaceae > JAEWVQ01. The sequence continues at coordinate 26,427 of JAEWVQ010000335.1, forward strand.
TCGAGCAGGGTGATCTCGTACCAGCCGATCGCCGACAGATAGGCGATGCCGGCGAGGTAGCGCTTGCCGCCGACGGTGACGAAGCGGGTCAGCACGCGCGCATCGCTCGTCGCCGACGGCGTCGTGGTGGCGGCGAGCTCGTCCATCGCCTGGCGCAGCGCGCGGCGGTCGGGGTCGGTGTCGAGCAGGCGATCCACGGTGTTCTTCTCGCCCTCGTGCTTGATGATGGTGGCGAAGTCGATGTAGCGCGGGTCGCGGTAGAGCTGGATGGCGCCGCCGTGGTCGGTGAACAGCGTGGTGATGCCGGGCTGGGCGACGCGCACCACGTCGCGGATGAAGCGGTCGAGTTCGAGCCCGGTGCCGAGCACGCCGAGGATGTGCGCGCCGTCGCGGATGAGCACGTCGATCCACAGCTTGGTGACGCCGAGCTCGGTGTCGGGATTGACGTTGAGGTGGAACTCGCGGCCCTGCTCGATGACGCGGTAGAACCAGCGGTCGTCGATCTTGTCCGGGCTCAGGTGGTAGCGCAGCTGGCGGCCGGCGAACGCGTCGTCGGCATTGTTGTGGTAGTAGGCGCCGGAGGCCTTGAGCGCGACGAAGTAGCTGCGGTCGTGAAAGTTGTGGCGAAAGCTCTCCATCTCGGCGATCGCGTCGCGTTCGAAGCCGGCGTTGGCCGGATCGCGCGCCCAGCGCAGGATCAGCTGGGAGTTCGCCATCTGGCGGGCGAGCGCGATCTCGCGCTCGAGCGGCTGCAGCAGGCGGGCACTGTCGTAGCGCACCTGGGTTTCGGCCAGGCGCGTGCCCCACTGCGCGATGATGCCCTCGGCGAGGTGCTGGAACGCCGCCCATGCCGCCACCGAGGCGGCCACGATCAGGCTCGCGGTCAGCAGCAGGAAACGGGGCTTCAGGTTCATCGGGCGGCGGCGCCGGGATTATGACGGACGGGAACCATAGCATGTCCCCGTCCGCATCGCCGTGCGTTATTGCCGCGCCGCGCTCACTCCCGGACCACGTTCGGCAGCGGATGGCCGATCTTCGGCAGCCAGCGGCGCAGGCAGGGCGTGGTCACCACGGTGCTGAAGATCGCCATGATCACCAGCATCGTGAACAGCTCGCGCGAGATCACGCCGAGGTCGTAGCCGACGTTGATCACGATCAGCTCCATCAGTGCGCGCGTGTTCATCATGATGCCGAGGATGCCGGCCTCGTGGCGGCCGAGCCCGCAGTGGCGCGCGGCGAGGTAGGAGCCGACGAACTTGCCGATCGTCGCCAGCGCCACCACGAGCGCGCACCAGCCCCAGGCAGCGAGGCTGTCGAGGCTGCCGATGTCGGTGCGCAGGCCGGTGTAGGTGAAGAAGATGGGCAGGAAGAACACGCCGACGAAGTGGCCGACGCGGGTGTTCCAGGCCTCGCGCAGGCCGTGCTCGTCGTGCAGGATCACTCCCATCAGGAAGCCGCCGAAGATCGCGAAGATGCCGAGCTGGTAGGTGGTCATGCCGGCGACGAAGATGAGCGCGAGCAGGGCGCCGAGCAGGTTGGGCGGCAGATGGCCGCGGTGCGGCCGGCCGTGCTGCACCAGGCGCTTGGCGAGCGGGCGCACGACGAGCCAGGCGAAGGCGAAGAACGCGATCACCAGCGCCACCGTGGTGGCGAAGGCGAGCGGCTGGAACTGCGACACCGCCAGCGTCGACACCAGGGCGAGCAGCAGCCAGCCGATGACGTCGTTGATCGCCGCGGCGCTGATCGCGATCACCCCGATCGCGCTGCGGGTGAGCTGGAACTCGATCATGATGCGGCCGAGGATGGGCAGCGCGGTGATCGAGAACGCGGTGGCGATGAACAGCCCCGCGGCCAGCGGCGACACCCCCGCGGGCAGCAGCGGGGTGGCGATCCAGCCCAGGCCGAAGCCGAGCGCGAAGGGCAGCGCCAACCCGGCGCTGGCGACCCAGGCCACGGTGCGGCGGTGCTTGCGTTCGGTGAGGTGGCCGAAATCGAACTCGAGGCCGATCTGGAACATCAGCAGCAGCAGGCCGATCTGCGACAGGATCTGCATCGGCTCCGACGGCGCGCTGCGGAACACGAGGTCGAAGGTGCCCGGCGCCAGCCAGCCGAACAGCGAGGGCCCGAGCAGGATGCCGGTGACGATCTCGCCGACCGCCGACGATTGCCCGAAGCGGGTGGCGATCTCGCCGCCGGCGCGTGCGGCGAGGATGATGATCGCCAGCTGCAGCAGGGTGAAGAACAGCAGCGCCTCGGTCTTGTGCACGCTGACCGCGTGCAGGGCCTCGGTGGCGGCAGCGGCGGCGCTCATCAGATCATCCCGCCGTTGATCGAGATCACCTGGCCGGTGATGTAGGCGGCCTCCTTCGAGGCCAGGAAGCCCACCAGGTCGGCGACCTCCTCGGGGCGCCCGGCGCGCTTCATCGGCACGATGCGGGCGATCGCCTCGGCGTCGAACGCCTCCTCGCTCATCGCGGTGTCGATCAGCCCCGGCGCCACCGCATTGACCGTGATGCCGCGGCTGGCGAGCTCGAGCGCGAGCGACTTGGTGGCCGCATGCAGCGCGCCCTTGGCCGCCGCGTAATTGACCTGGCCGCGGTTGCCGGTGAGCGCGGCGACCGAGCTGATGTTGATGATGCGCCCCCAGCGCGTGCGGATCATCGGCAGGGTGAGGGGCTGGGTGAGGTTGTAGAAGCCGTTGACGCTGACGTCGATGACGCGCCCCCACTGCGTCGCCGACATGCCCGGAAACGGCGCGTCGTCGTGGATGCCGGCGTTGTTCACGAGCACCTGGACGGGGCCGTCGGCGAGCAGCGCGTCGACCGCGGCTGCGGTGGCAGGGGCGTCGGTGAGGTCGAAGGCGAGCGCCTGCGCCTCGCCGCCGGCGGCGCGGATGTCGGCGGCGACCGCTTCGGCGGCGTCGAGGCGGCGGTTGGCATGGACGATGACGGCGAAGCCGTCGGCGGCGAGGCGGCGGCAGATGGCGCGGCCGATACCACCGCTGCCGCCGCTGACGAGGGCACGCAGGGACATGGGATTCCTCTCGGGATCAGGTGTGGGGGGTAAGTGGGGGCGACGGGGGCGGTGCGGCGGCAAGCACCACGGCAAGGCGGCCGTCGATCAGCACGCGCCCGCCCGCGCTCAGCGTGAATGCGTAGAGCAGGGTGCGCGTGTCGGCGGACAGGCGCTCGACGGCGATGACGAGCGCGTCGTCCACATCGTCGAGACGGGCCACCCGGCAATCGACGCTGCGCGCGCTGCCGAGGTAGCCCGGTGCGGGTGCGGCCGCGTCGCCGGCGAGCAGCGCACCGTGGATCGCCACCGCCTGCGCGGCGTACTCGATGCCGGCGAGCGCGCCGAGGCGGCCGCCCGCGCGCAGCGGATTGGCCGGGTCGCGGTGGCTGGTCGCGGTGCCTTGCAGGCGCTGCGCATCCCAGGTGTCGACGCGGTCGAGCAGGCACATGCTGCCCTGGTGCGGGATGTGCGCGGCGATCCAGGCGCGGTCCAGGCCCGCGCGTTCCGCCTGCAGGAGGGGCACGGCGCCGGGGGCGCTCATGCCGCAGTGCCGCCGCTGTCGACGGCGAGCGCGAGGCCGATGTCGTCGAGATAATCGAGAACCACGCGCCCGGCCGCGCCGCGTGCGATCAGCG
>JAEWVQ010000336.1 GCA_023459095.1 Pseudomonadota bacterium
GGCACCTGCCCCGCCAGCCGCGGCAGCTGCGCAGTACCGTGGCCGCGTTCGCCGTGACAGGAAACGCAGGCCGCGACGCCGGAATACTCGTTGCCGCGACGGAAAATGAACTGCCCCACTGCGGCCAGCTCCGCATCCTGCACGGTCTGCGCCTGAGCCGGCTTCTTCTCGAAGAACACGCCCATCGCCAGCATTTCTTCCTGGGTCAGCTCCGCCGCCATGCTCACCATGGTCTCGCTCTGACGCCGCCCGGACTTGAAATCGGCGAGCTGCTTGGCGATGTACTGGTAGTGCTGTCCGGCCAGACGCGGATACAGGGCGCTCGAACTCTCGCCCTCCACCCCGTGGCACAAAAAACAGCGCCCCATGTTGATTTCCTCGGCGCGCTGCAGATCGACCGCCGGATAATCCGCCGCCCCGGCCAGCGACGACAGACCGAGCCCCGCAGCGAGGACTACTTTCCACATCTTCATCTCCACCCCCTTGTCTTATTTGTTCTGGCAAATGCGGGGATGAAGCCTATCAGAATGTACTGATACGATAAATATCATCGGACGGCATTCGCCGCCTCGCACTCCCAACCCAGTTCGAGCACCCACGGCCCGGCGCCCGCCGCGAGCGCACGCCCGACGTAGGGCACCAGCGCAGTCGGCAGGGTACGGCGCGAAAACCATGCCAGATGGTCGCATTTGTCCGGCTCGCGAATCGCCCCCTCACCGCGCCAGTCGCGTGCACGCACGAAAAAATCGACCCGGTTGGTGTCGGAGAGGCGATGCACCACGCCCAGCCATTCGAGCGCATCCAGCTCGACCACCAACCCGGTCTCCTCCGCCAGTTCCCGCGCCGCAGCCTGGCGGACCGACTCGCCGGGCTCGACGTGTCCGCCGGGCAGGCTGTAGAGGCCGTCGAAAAACCCGGTCCCGGCACGACGCATCAGCAACACCTCGTCACCGCGCTCGCACACCACGTGCACGCCGGTAGGGATGCCCGCGTGGCGCATCCTCAGTGCTTCCCGGTACTGCCGAAGCCGTTCGCGCCGCGGGCACTGGTATCGAAGTCGTCGACGACGTTGAAGCCGACCTGCAGCACCGGCACCACCACCAGCTGGGCGATGCGCTCCATGGGCTGGATCGTGAAGCTGTCGCGCCCACGATTCCACACCGAGACGAAGATCTGCCCCTGGTAGTCGGAATCGATCAGGCCGACGAGATTGCCGAGCACGATGCCGTGCTTGTGGCCGAGCCCGGAACGCGGCAGAACCATCGCCGCCAGCCCCGGGTCGGCGAGATGGAGCGCCAGACCGCTGGGCACCAGCGCAGTGTCGCCCGGATGCAGGACCAGCGGCGCGTCCACGCAGGCGCGCAGATCGAGCCCCGCGGCGCCCGCCGTGGCGTAGGCCGGCGGATGGTCCTTGAGCCGCGGATCGAGCAGCTTAACGTCGACGTGATGCATGCTTGCAGTACTCCCTTGAAGCGCTTGACCGGCGCTCACGCGCCGGAACGGGGCCGGGCCTGCGCGAGCAGGCCGGCAAGATGAGCGACGATGCGCTGCGCGACCTCGGCCTTGGCCGCGCGCGGCAAGGGGTGGCGGCCGGCATCGTCGTACAGGATCACGGTGTTGTCGTCGCCGCCGAGACCGTCCGCAACGAGATTGCCGACCAGCATCGGCAGACGCTTGTTGCGGCGCTTGCCCTCGGCGTAGGCATCGAGATCGCGGCTTTCCGCGGCGAAACCGACGCAGAACGGCGCATCGTCGCGCGCCGCGACTTCGGCGAGGATGTCGGGATTGGGCGTCAGCGCGATGCTCATGTCGGCACCGGACTTCTTGATCTTGTGCTCCGCGCTGTGCGCCGGGCGGTAGTCCGCCACCGCTGCAACACCGATGAAGACGTCGACCCCGCCCAGGCTGGAGATCACCGCATCGCGCATCTCCAGCGCACTGCGCACGTCGATGCGCCGCACCCCCGCCGGCACCGGCAGCGCCACTGGACCGCTCACCAGCACCACCTCGGCACCGGCGCGCGCGCACGCCGTCGCCAACGCGTAGCCCATCTTGCCGGAACTGGTATTGGTGATGCCGCGCACCGGATCGATTGCCTCGAAGGTCGGCCCCGCGGTCATCACCACGCGACGCCCGGCGAGCACCTTGGGGGTGAAGAAGGCGATCAGCGCCTCGAGCAGCTCCTCGGCCTCGACCATGCGCCCCATGCCGGTCTCGCCACAGGCTTGGTCGCCCGTCGCCGGACCAACCATGTGCACGCCGTCACCGCGAAGCAGGGCGACGTTGCGTCGTGTAGCCGGGCTCTCCCACATCTGCCGGTTCATCGCTGGCGCCACCAGCAACGGACAGTCACGCGCCAGGCATAGGGTGGTAAGCAAGTCGTCGGCCAGCCCATGGGCGAGCTTGGCGAGGAAATCGGCGGACGCCGGCGCTACCAGCACCGCATCGGCGTCGCGGCTCAGATCGATGTGCGCCATATTGTTCGGCATGCGCCCATCCCACAGATCGGACCACACCGGATTACCCGACAGCGCCTGGAAAGTCACCGGCGTCACGAACCCCGCGCCGCCCGCGGTGAGCACCACATGCACCGCCGCGCCCGCCTTGCCGAGCAGGCGCACCAGTTCGGCGGCCTTGTACGCGGCGATGCCGCCCGTCACCCCGAGGACGAGTTTCCTGCCTTGCAGATCATTCATGACATTCAGGTTAAACTATCAACACCAATGGAATAGTCGAGCAAGCCATGGCGATCACCGACTGGCCCGAAAACGAGCGCCCCCGCGAAAAGCTGCTC
>JAEWVQ010000337.1 GCA_023459095.1 Pseudomonadota bacterium
GCCGCGTGCTCGCCACCGACATCGCCGAGACCATGCTCGCCGAAGGCGCCCGCCGCGCCGCGCGCGAAACCGGCGCCGCCCCCCTGCTGTTCGCCTCCGCCGACGCCGAGCACCTGTGCCTCGCCGACGCCGCCTTCGACCGCGTGCTCGCCGGCCTCGCGCTGTTCATGTTCCCGCATCCCGAGCGCGCGCTCGCCGAAATGTGCCGCGTGCTGCGTCCCGGCGGCCTGGTCGCGCTGTCGGTGTGGGGCGCGCGCGACACCGTGCCGCTGATCGCCCGCGCCCAGGACTGCATCGCGCGCACGCTGCCGCCGCCCAAGGTGGCGCGGCCCTCGGTGTTCCGCTTCGGCGAGGACGATGCGCTCGCACGCGCGCTCGCCGACGCCGGATTTGTCGACATCGCCGTCGTGCCTTGCGACCTGCGCTGCGCCTTCGACGATGCCGACGCTTACTGGCAGGCCTTCCTCGACCTCGCCGGCGGCGCCGCCGAAGCCCTCGCCCGCCTGCCCGAATCCGCCCAGGCCGCGCTGCGCGCGGCGGTCGCCGACGAGCTCACCGCCCACCGCGCCGCCGCCGGCAGCGGCTACGTGGTCGATGCGCGCTGCCTCATCGCCACCGCGCGCAAACCGCAATGAGCGCCGCCGACCGCGCGGGCACGCGCCAGCGCGGCATCGCCGCCGCGCTCGTCGCCTTTCTGATCTGGGGCGGCATCGCGCCGCTGTACTTCAAGGCCGTCGGCCTCATCCCGCCCGCCGAGCTGGTCGCCCACCGCGTGCTGTGGTCGCTGCTCTTTCTCGGCCTGCTGCTCGCCTGCGTGCGCGCCGCCGGCGGCTTCGGCACGGTGCGCGCGGTGTTCCGCGACCGCCGCCTGCTCGGCCTGCTCGCCCTGACCTCGCTGCTCACCAGCAGCAACTGGCTGGTGTTCGTGTGGTCGGTCGATGCCGGGCGGCTGATCGAGGCCAGCCTCGGCTACTTCATCAACCCGCTGTTCAGCGTCGTCCTCGGTCGCCTCTTCCTGGGCGAGCGCCTGCGTCCGCTGCAGGCGGTGGCGGTCGCGGTGGCCGGCGCCGGCGTGCTCTGGCGGGTGTGGCAGGTGGGCAGCCCGCCGTGGATTCCGCTCTTCCTCGCCGCCACCTTCGGCCTCTACGGCTTGCTGCGCAAACGCGCGCCGATCGATGCGATCAGCGGCCTGTTCGTCGAAACCCTGATCGTCGCCCCGCTCGCCCTCGGCTGGCTGGCGTGGCTCGCCGCCAGCGGCGGCCTGGGCGCCGGCACCTCGGCCGCGGTCGATGCGCTGCTGCCGCTGTCCGGCATCATCACCGCGGTGCCGCTGATGCTGTTCGCGGTGGGCGCGCGCCGGCTGCCGCTCGCCACCCTCGGCTTCCTGCAGTACGTCGCGCCCAGCCTCAGCTTCCTGCTTGCCGTGTTCGCCTTCGGCGAGCCCTTCGACGCCCCCCAGCTTCTCGGCTTCGCGATGATCTGGGTGGCGCTCGCGATCTACTCCGTGGATCTGCTGCGCGTGAGCCGAAAAGGCGCTTAGAGGCGCGGCACCGAATCCAGTAAACTGTGCGGCTTGCTCATTTGCTGGCGGTTGCCGATGTTCGTGCTGTTCGAAGAGGACGGGTCTTTCAAGGCCGGAACGATCCTCACTGAAAACGATGCCTCGCTGCAGGTGGAGACCACCCACGGCAAGCGCGTGAAACTCAAGCGCGCCAACGTACTGCTGCCGTTCCGCGAGCCTTCGCCGTCCGAACTGCTCGCGCGCGCCGAAGCCGGTGCCGAACAGCTCGACACCGAATTCCTGTGGGAGGTGTGCGGCGACGACGAATTCGGCTTCGCCGAGTTCGCCGCCGAGTACTACGGCCACACCCCGTCCGCGGTCGAGGCCGCGGCCGTGCTGCTGCGCCTGCACGCAGCGCCGATCTGGTTCCATCGCAAGGGCAAGGGGCGCTTTCGCAAGGCGCCCGCCGAAATCCTGCAGGCCGCGCTCGCCGGGCTGGAGAAGAAGCGCCAGCAGGCGCTGGCGATCGAGCAGATGCGCGCGGAGCTGGTGGCCGGCCGCCTGCCCGCCGAGTTCGGCCAGATGCTGCCGCAGATCCTCTATCGCCCCGACCGCAACCGCAACGAGGTCAAGGCGCTGGAGGCGGCCTGCGTAGACACCGGGCAGTCGGCCGCGCGCCTGCTGCTCAAGTGCGGCGCGCTGCGCTCGAGCTTCGACTACCACTTCAACCGCTTCCTGTTCGAGTACTTTCCGGAAGGCGTCGCGTTTCCCGCCTACGACGCGCCCGCGGTGCCCGCCGACCTGCCGCGCGCCGAGGTCGCCGCGTTCTCGATCGACGACGCCTCCACCACCGAGATCGACGATGCGTTTTCGGTGACCCCGCGCCCCGGCGGCGGCTGGCGTATCGGCATTCACATCGCCGCGCCCGCGCTCGGCTTCGAGCGCGGCTCGGCGCTCGACGCGATCGCGCGCCGGCGCCTGTCCACGGTGTACATGCCGGGCAACAAGATCACCATGCTGCCCGACGACGTGGTCGACACCTTCACGCTTGCCGCCGGCCGCGACTGCCCGGCGCTGTCGCTCTATCTCGACGTGACCCCGCAGCTGTCGATCACCGCGCACGAGAGCCGCGTCGAACTCGTGCCGATCGCCGCCAACCTGCGCCACCACGACATCGAGCCGGTGTTCAACGAGGACACCCTGATCGAGGGCGGCCCCGATTTTCCGTGGAAGCGCGAGCTCACCCTGCTGTGGGATCTCGCCACCGTGCTCGAGGCCGGGCGCGGCAAGGCGGCGTCCAACCAGAACCAGGTCGATCACAGCTTCTACGTCGATTGGCAACAGGAGTCCGCCGACGGCCCCGGCTACGTCACCATCGGCCAGCGCCTGCGTGGCTCGCCGATGGACAAGCTGGTCGCCGAGATGATGATTCTCGCCAACTCGACCTGGGGCAAACTGCTCGACGAGGCCGGCGTGCCCGGCCTGTACCGCGCCCAGGGCGGCGGCAAGGTGCGCATGACCACCGTGGCCGCGCCGCACGAAGGGCTGGGCGTGGATTGCTACGCGTGGTCGAGCTCGCCGCTGCGGCGCTACGTCGACATGGTGAACCAGTGGCAGCTCATTGCCGTGCTCACCGGCCGGCCGCCGGCATTCGCGCCGAAGTCGGCCGACCTCATGGCGGCGCTGCGCGACTTCGAGCTGACCTACGCCGACTACGCCGAATTCCAGCGCCAGATGGAGCGCTACTGGTGCCTGCGCTGGGTGCGCCAGCACGGCTACACGGAGCTCGAGGCGATCGTCGTGCGCGACAACTTCGTGCGCCTCGAAAACGCGCCGCTCGGTTTCAAGGTGCCGTCGCTGCCGCCGCACATTCCCGGCAGCCGGGTGCGTCTGGCGGTCGAGGGCAGCGATCTGCTCGACGTCGAGATCGACACCCGCTACCTCACCACGCTGGCCGAGCCCGACCCCGACGAATATGCGGAAAGCAATTTCGATCGGTCGTAGAATCCGGCCATGTCCACGATCGCCCTGCCCTCCGCATCCGCTCCCGGCGCCGCACGGCGCCTGCCCGGCGGCAATTTTCTCGGCCTTGCCTTCGTCATTTCGCTGGCGCTCCACGGCGTCCTGCTGAGCCTGAGCTTTCGCGCCCCGGAAGCGAAGAAGACGCCCGACCGCGACCGCGGCCTCGAAGTCGTGCTGGTCAATGCCCGCCATGCGCGGGCGCCGGACAAGGCCGAGGTGCTGGCCCAGGCCAATGTCGACGGCGGCGGCACCAGCGAGCAGAACCTGCGCCCGAAATCGCCGCTGCCGCCGCAGGACGCGCACAAGAACGGCGACGCCCTGGTCGAGACCCGGCGCAAGGTGCAGGAGGCCGAGCGCATCCAGCAACAACTGCTGACCGAGGCCAAGGCGGCCGCGAGCGTGACCAGCACCCGCCCGCAGGTCGACCAGCCGCAGCCGGCGGCGGTCACCAGCGGGCTCGACCTGTACGACAACGCCGCCGCAATCGCCCGCCTCGAGGCGCAGATCGACCGCAACCTCGAGGAGTACGCCAAGCGCCCGCGCAAGAAGTTCATCGGCGCGCGCGCGCGCGAGTACCGCTTTGCCCAGTACGTCGAGGACTGGCGGCTGAAGATCGAGCGCGTCGGCACGCTGAACTACCCCGACGCCGCGCGCGGCAAGCTCTATGGCAGCCTGCTGCTGTCGGTGACGATCCGCGCCGACGGCACGGTCGAGCGCGTCGCGGTGGACCGCAGCTCGGGCCACCAGGTGCTCGACGACGCCGCAGTCCGCATCGTCGAACTCGCCGCGCCCTATGCCGCGTTTCCGCCCGACATCCGCCGCGACACCGACATGATCGAGATCACCCGCACCTGGACCTTCACCAACACCGACCAGGTGCTGGCGAACTGAGGCCGCACCCCCGCCGCCCGTCGCCCGCCTTTCCGAGAGTTCGCGCCATGGACCGCTACGCCGTCATCGGCAACCCCATCGCCCACAGCAAGTCGCCGCAGATCCACGCCGCGTTCGCCCGCCAGACCGGCGAAGCGCTGAGCTACGAAGCGCTGCTTGCCCCGCTCGACGGCTTCGCCGACGCCGTGCGTGCGTTCCGCGCCGCGGGCGGGCGCGGCCTGAACGTGACCGTGCCGTTCAAGCTCGAAGCCTATGCGCTCGCCGACCGCCTCACCCCGCGCGCCGCTGCCGCGGGCGCGGTCAATACCCTGGCCTTCGGCACCGCCGACGACGGCACGCCCTTCATCCTCGGCGACAACACCGACGGCGCCGGCCTGGTACGCGACCTCGGCGCCAACCTCGGCTGCGCGCTCGACGGTCGCCGCATCCTGCTGCTCGGCGCCGGCGGCGCGGCGCGCGGCGCGCTGCTGCCGCTGCTCGACGCCGCCCCGGCGAGCCTGACCGTGGCCAATCGCAC
>JAEWVQ010000338.1 GCA_023459095.1 Pseudomonadota bacterium
ATGGTGGGCGACCACGATCACCGCGCTCGCCAGCGCCTCGCCCTCGCGCGCCAGCAGCGCGGCCTCGGCGCGGGCGCCGATGTCGCCGACGAGCAGGGCCGCGCCCCCGGCAGCGGCGACGCGCAGCACGCACGAGTCGTCATTGCCGCGCCGGTGCGCGGGCGCCGTGCGCTCGGCCGGCTCCGGGCCGAGGACGACGAACTCCACCGCGTCCCACACCCAGCGCTCGCCGCGCACGCAAGCCTCCGGCACCGCAGCGAGCGGATTCGCTCGCAGCGCCTCGCCCGCGATGATGCGCTCCACGGCCACCGCATCGAGCACGCTGGCGGTGCCGCCGATGTGGTCACTGTCATCGTGCGACAACACCACGCGGTCGAGCCGCCGCACGCCACTCGCGCGCAGGTAAGGCACGAGCACCCGTTCGCCGGCGTCGCTGCCCGTGCCGTAAGGCGGCCCGGTGTCGTAGAGCAGATCGCGGGTCGCGGTCTGCACGTGCACCGCGAGGCCCTGCCCGACGTCGAGTACGGTGAGGCGAAAGGCCCCGGGCGACGGTCGCGGCGGCGACCACCCGAGCAGCGCGACCAGCACCAGAACCGCGACCGGCTTGCCCGACGCCGGTCGCGGCAGCAGCAGCACCGCGGTCGCCAGCGCGCCCGTCAGCGCCAGCGCCAATGGCGGCCGGGCCTGCTGCCACAGCGCGAAGTCGGGCGCGGCAAGCCCCGCCATCACCCACATCATCCAGTCGGTCAGTAGGTGTGCCAGCGCCAGCGGCCACTCCGCCGGCAGCACCAGGGCCGACAGCACCAGCGGCGTGACCACGAAACTCACCAGCGGAATCCCGATCGCATTGGCCAGCGGCCCGACCACCGAGAAGCTCTGAAACACGGCGAGCAGCAGCGGCAGGCTGACCAGGCTGATCGCAAGCTGGATGCGCAGCGCACTGCGCCAGCCGGCGAGCGGCACCACACGCCCGCCGATCACGAACAGGATGGTGCCCACGGCGCAGAACGACAGCCAGAACCCCGGCGCCAGCACCGCCCACGGATCGAACACCAGCACCGCGCCGAGCGCCAGCGCGAGCACCCGGCTGGGAACGATCTCGCGTCCGCGCAGCAGTGCGGCGGCGACCACCAGCAGCATGACGAGCGCGCGCTGCACCGGAATGCCCATGCCGGCGAGCAGCGCGTAGCCGGTGCCCGCGGCCACCGCCGCGAGCGCGGCGAGCTTGGCCGTGGGCAGGCGCAGCGCGAGCCAGGGCACGCGGCGCCAGAGCGCGCCCGCGCAACCGCCGGCGAGCAGCGCCACCAGCGAGATGTGCAACCCGGAAATGGAGACCAGATGAGCGATCGAGGTGCGGCGGAACAGTTCCCACTGCGCATCGGGAATCGCACGCTGGTCGCCGATCGCGAGCGCGATCAGGATGCCGGCATGCGGCGCGTCGGGCAGTGCGCGGTGAAAGCGCTCGCGGATCGCGGCGCGCAGCCGATGCACCGCCGCCATCGCGCCGCCGCCGTCGGCGTCCAGACGCTGGTTGCGGACGTCGGCACGGACGTAGCCGGTGGCGCGCACGCCGCGTTCGAGCAGCCAGGCTTCGTAATCGAAGCCGTCCGGATTGACGAAGCCGTGAGGACGCTTCAGGCGAACCACGAGGCGCCAGCGCTCGCCGGCGTCGACCCGGGGCGCGGCCGCGCCCTCCTCGCGGCCGCGATACCACGACAGCTGGATGCGCTCCGGCAGCGCGAGCGCGCCCCCGTTCGCCGCGGCTTCGTCCACCGCGAGCACGAAGCGCACACCGTCGTCGACGCGCTGCGGCAGCCCCACCACCCGGCCGCTGAGCTGCACGTCGCGCCCTTCCGCACTCATCGGCAAGGCCTCGGCGAGCCGCCATTCGGCACGCAGCCCTGCCCAGACGAAGCCGGCGCCGGCGGCGAACGCCGCAGCGAGCCCAAGCCCCATGAGCCGACGACCGCTTCCACCCCGCGCCCACCCGAGCCGAAACGCGAGCGCGGCGAGCAGGGTCAACGCGAAGCCGACGCCGAGCATCCTCTGCGGCGCCGGCAGCGTCGCCTGCGCCTGCAGGGCACAGACTCCGAGGAAGAACATGAAAACGAACGTGCGCATGAGCGCCGATAATGCCCCTGGCATTACATGCGAAGCAAGGGCGGAACGCCGCCAAATGCCGCCACGAGGACGCACGCTTTCAAGCTAGAATTCCCGGCCCGAAATGAAAGCCCGACTCAAGCGCCTACTGCCGCAGCACGACGCCGTCCGCGACAACCGCTGGCTGCGCCCGTTCGCCAATACCCTGCTGCATCCGCGGCTATGGCACGTCAACCGCCACTCCGCCGCCGGGGCGGTCGCGGTCGGGCTGTTCTGCGGCCTGGTGCCGGGGCCGCTGCAGATGCTGAGCGCGGCGGTCGCCTGCGTGCTGTTCCGCGTCAATCTGCCGATCGCGCTATTCACCACGCTGTACACCAACCCGCTCACCATCGTGCCGCTGTACGTTGCCGCCTACGGCCTGGGCGCCTGGGTGATGGGGGTCGATGGCGGCGACTTCACCGCTCCGCCGGAAATGTCCGGACTCGACCTCGGCGGCTGGGCGATCGCGCTCGGCGACTGGATGATCGGCCTGGGCAAGCCGCTCGCCCTCGGCCTGATCGTGCTCGCCGCCGGGCTGTCGCTCACCGGCTACCTCGGCGTGCGCGCGGCCTGGCGGATCTGGCTGATCCGCGCGTGGCGCCAGCGCAGCCGGCGCCGCTCCACGCCCTGAACCACCGGCTCAGACCAGCCGGCCGTCCTCGAGGCGCAGCGTGCGCTGCGCGCGGCGGGCGAGCGCCTCGTCGTGGGTGACGATGACGAAACTGGTCGCCAGGCGCTCATTGAGCGACAACATCAGGTCGAACACGCTCTCGGCGGTGCGCCGGTCGAGGTTGCCAGTGGGCTCGTCGGCGAGCACGCACGCCGGCTGGGTGACCAGCGCGCGCGCGATCGCGGCGCGCTGACGCTCGCCGCCCGAGAGTTCGCCCGGGGTGTGGTCGAGACGGTGGCCGAGGCCGACTTCGCGCAGCATCGCCGCCGCCGTGGCATCGGCCTCGGCGCGCGCCATGCGCCGGATGTAGAGCGGCATGGCGACGTTCTCGAGCGCGGTGAATTCGGGCAGCAGGTGGTGGAACTGATAGACGAAGCCGAGCGCGCGGTTGCGCAGCGCGCCACGCGCCGCATCCGACAGCCGCGAGAAATCCTCCCCCATCAGGCGCACGCTGCCCGCGCTCGGTACGTCGAGCCCGCCGAGCAGGTGCAGCAGCGTGCTCTTGCCCGAGCCCGAGGCGCCGACGATGGCCAGGCGCTCGCCGCGCGCCACCGCCAGACTCACGCCACCGAGCACCGCGACCGCATCCGCGCCTTCGCGAAACTGCTTCTCCAGCCCCTCGCAGGCGAGCACCGTGTGTTCCGTGATCTCATTCATAGCGCAGCGCCTCCGCCGGGTTCACCTTCGAGGCGCGCCAGCTCGGATAGAGGGCGGCGAGCAGGGTCAGCACGAAGGACACCGAGACGATGCTGATCACATCGGCGGCGAGCACCTTCGAAGGCAGTTCGTTGATGTAATAGATTTCCTTGTTCCACAGCGTGGCGCCGGTGAGCGCCTCGAGCGCGGGAATGACCACGTCGAGGTTGTGCGCGATCGCCAGCCCGCCGACCACGCCGGCGACCAGCCCGACCAGGCCGATGATCGCGCCCTGCAGCACGAAGATCGTCATGATCGACGCCGGGCTCGCCCCCAGGGTGCGCAGGATGGCGATGTCGGCGTACTTCTCCTGCACCGCCATCACCAGCGTGGACACGATGTTGAACGCGGCCACCGCGACGATGAGGAACAGGATCAGCGTCATCATCGTCTTCTCCAGCGCCACCGCGCGAAAGAAGTTGGCGTGGCTGCGCGTCCAGTCGCTCACCGCGAGACCGCCGCTCGCCATCGACGCGGCCAGCTCGCGCGCCACTCGCGGCGCGGCGAACAGATCGTCGAGCTTGAGGCGCACGCCGGTGACGCCGTCGCCCATGCGGTACAAGGCCTGTGCGTCGCCGAGGTGGACGAGCGCGAGGCCGGAATCGTACTCGTACATGCCGGCCTCGAAGATGCCCACGACCTCGAACTGCTTGACCCGCGGCAGCACCGCCGCAGGCGTCACCAGCCCCTGCGGCGCGATCAGGGTCACCTTGTCGCCGAGCTGCACACGCAGCGCGAACGCGAGGTCGCGGCCGAGGACGATGCCGAAGCGCCCGGCCTGCAGCGCATCGAGGCTGCCCGCCTTCATGTGGCGGGCGAAGTCGGCGACCTTGTCCTCGGTCGCCGGCAGCACGCCGCGCACGAGGGTGCCGCGCACCGCCTCGTCGAACGACAGCATGCCCTGCTCCTGGATGTAGGGCGCGGCCGCCTTGACCGCCGGATGGCGACCGGCGTCGTCGGCGACCTGCTGCCACGACAGCGGGCCGCCGTCGAAGCTCTGGATCTGCACGTGCGAGGCCACGCCGAGAATGCGCGTGCGCAATTCCTCCTGGAAGCCGTTCATCACCGACAGCACGACGATGAGCGCGGCGACGCCGAGCGCGATGCCGAACATGGAGACCAGCGAGATGAAGGAGATGAAGCGGTTGCGGCCCTGGGCACGCTTGCGCGAGCGCGTGTAGCGCAGGCCGACGAGAAATTCGTAACGCATCGAGTCAGCAACGGGGTCGATCGACAAGGGCGGCATTGTCGCCGGTCTGGCGCGGCGATGGTGAGAAAAAAAGCGTTGCCGGCTGCAAGCGCGCCCGTCATCGCGCGCGCCACCCGCTCCGGGTCCGGCGGCGGCGCGCCGACTCGGCGGCGCGCGCACTGTTGACCCAGGTCAACGAAGACGGTGCCTTGCGCGCGCTGCCGCACGGATGACTGTCCCCTCACCCCCAGGTCATGCTATTTCAATGATAACGGCATTATTCACAAAGCCGTGACAGGTTCGAATCATCATCAGGAGAACGAATCATGGACTGCAAGATCGATCCGCCGAGCGACCCCAGGCCGGCGTGGTTTGCCGGCACCATCGTCGAATTCGAACAACTCGCGGCACTGATGGCGGACATCTGCGTCGGCGAACGAAAGCGCCGGCGTGGCCTGCTCGCCCGCGTGACCTGGGAAGCCATGCTGCTCGGCGTGCTCGGCATCGGTGCAAATCAGTTGGTGATGGCTGACACCGCATCGCCCCCGTCCGCGGTGTTCGTGTCGCAATCGGCGCTGGCGGTGGTGTTCGGCCTCGTGCTGCTGTTCGAGTGCCTGCGCTTCATCGAAGGCCATCTGTCGGCGGTGGAACTGCACGCCCGCTTCGCCACGCTGGCCACCGAGGTCGTACACCGCGACGCCTTCGTCGATGGCGTGAATCCGGCCGCCGACGGCCATACGCGCCTGTACAAGGAACTCGGCCGCTTCGCCCACGCCCGCCAGCACCACCAGGTTGTCGTTCCGTCCCTGCTGCGCGCCGGCTTTACCGTGGTCTCACCCCCTGAGCAGTCGCGGCGCCGGGGCTGACCCCGCCGGACCCGGCGGATCGCGGCGCCGGCGCCGCGATCCATTCCGGGTAATGAAACCGACATCAGCGGCGAGCATCATCGGCGGACCCGATCACGACTCAGGAGACCTTGCGCATGACCGATCGCAGACCCGCCTGGTTTACCGGCTCCCTCGAGGAATTCGAGGCCCTGACCGAACTGATGAGCCGCATGTGCGACGCCGAACGCCAGCGCCGCCACGGCCTGCTCGCCCGCACCACCGGGCAGGTCCTCCTGCTCGCCGCGCTCGTCGTGCTCGGCAGTCCGGTGCTTGCGGCCGGCGCCGCGTCGGCCGCAAGCACCGGACTGCTGTTGCAATCCGCGCTGCTGCACTCGGCACTCGCGGCCCTGTTCGCCCTCGTGCTGCTGTTCGAGTGCCTGCGCTTCATCGAAGGTCATCTGTCGGCGGTGAAGCTGCATGCCCGCTTCGCCACCCTGGCGACGGCCGTGGTGCAGCGCAATGGCTTCATCGACGGCGCCTGCGCGGCGCGCGCCGAGCACGCACGACTGTTCAGGGAACTGCAGCGCTTCGCGCACGCCCGCCGCCATCGCCTGGTGGTGGTGCCCGCGCTGCTGCGCGCCGGCTTCATCGTGACCGCGCCGCGCAACCAGTCCGCGCCCGCGGGCTGAGCCTGCGTCAGCGTCCGCGCGGGCGCGCGGGCCTGGCC
>JAEWVQ010000339.1 GCA_023459095.1 Pseudomonadota bacterium
CTCGACGACCGTGGCGAAAACGCCCCCGGTCCAATTACACATAAAAAAACGGGCGCCGAAGCGCCCGTCTTGTTTCCAAACTCGTCGTGAAACGAGATTAGAAGGTGTGGCGGATACCGGTGCTCAGACCACGCTGGTAGCCCTTGCCGGTGTTGGCGGCGTCGCCGACTTCAGCGATCAGGCCAGCACGCTCAGCTGCGCCGTTGTTGTTGATGTCGGAGTAAGCGGCATACAGGCTGGTGCGCTTCGACAGCGCGTGCTCGTAACCGATGGCCCACTGCGAGGACTTGGCGTCGGAGCCGCCAGCAGCCACTTCGGTGGTACGACGGGTGTAGGAAGCACGCACACTGCCGGCAGCGCCGACCGGAACGGTCACGCCCAGCATCCACTGCTTGGAATCTTCACCGCCGGTAACGCCATCCGGGCTGAAGTCGATGCTGTCGACACGACGGACACCGTAGGCACCGGCCAGCTTCACGACGCCGAAGTCGTAGGAGCCGAACAGGTCGTAGACGCGGATCTTGTCGCCGTCCAGAGCGGCATTGATGCCATTGGACTTCAGCTTGACTTCGTGCGCATTGAAGGCAACGGCCAGGGGGCCATTCTTGTACTGGGGAGCGAACGCCCAAGCGCGCGCATCACCGGCGCTGCTTTCGTTTTCAATGCTTTCATCGGCCAGCGCATTCTGGGTGTAGCCGATCACGAAGGAGAAACCACCCCAGTTCGGCGAAACGTAGGCAGCCAAGTTGTCCAGGCGCACTTCGCTCTTGTAAACGTTGTTGAACTCGCCGACGGTGCCCTTGCCGAACGGGTCGGTGGCGGCGCCGATCAGGTGGTGCGGGGCGTACTGGCGGCCCAGCGCGACGGTACCGAAGTTGCCGCCCAGGGTCACGAAGGACTGACGACCGAAGGTACGACCACCCTGGGTGGAGGTGCCGGTGTCAACAGCGATGCCCTGCTCCAGCACGAAGCCGGCCTTCAGGCCATTGCCCAGGTCTTCGGTGCCACGGAAGCCGAGGCGCGAACCGGCGGACTGGCCGGAATCGATGGCGGAACGGTTGCCAACGCCGGAAGCGACGTTGTCACCGCGCCAGGAGTAGCCGGCATCGACGATACCGTAGATGGTGACGTTCGACTGAGCGAAGGCCGGAGCGGTCATCAGGCCGGCAACGGCCAGCGCGATCAGTTTCTTCTGCATGTGTTTCTCCTCTAATTGAAGTTGCGACCGCCGCCATGGCGTCGGCCCGACTTACCTCTCTAACGAGAAGTTAGCGGCGATTGTGGCGAGCTAGCGATTCCACATGCAAGCAAACCGAGGCGAAAGCGGCGCTTTCCTGCCAATCCTGTTGCATGACTGCAACACCACTGCAATCTGTCGATGCTAACCCGCGCGTCCGCGCCCGTCGGCGGCCGGGGTCATGCACACGTCGTCCGCGTCCCCGCCTCCGGAAATGCCATCCGCGATGCGCGCTGCGTCCTCCACCCGGAGCGCGCCGGACAGCATGCGGCGACGGAACTTCCTGCGCCCTTTAGCACTCCGATCGGCCGAGTGCTAAAATCGGTCCTTAGGAGGACGAAGCTCATGTCTCAAGCCCTGTCGTTTCCGGTTCCGTCTGCCGCGGGCAGCATCGACCAGTACATTCAGGCGGTGAACCGCCTGCCTCTGCTCACCGAGCAGGAGGAGGTGGATCTGGCAACGCGCCTGCGCGACCACGGCGATGTCGAGGCGGCACGCCAGCTGGTGCTGTCGCACCTGCGCGTGGTGGTGGCGATCGCCCGTGGCTATCTTGGCTATGGACTGCCCCACGCCGACTTGATCCAGGAAGGCAACATCGGCCTGATGAAGGCAGTCAAGCGCTTCGACCCGACGCGCGGCGTGCGCCTGGTGTCGTTCGCGATGCACTGGATCAAGGCGGAGATCCACGAATACGTGCTGAAGAACTGGCGCCTGGTGAAGATCGCCACCACCAAGGCGCAGCGCAAGCTGTTCTTCAATTTGCGCAGCCTCAAGCAGGACACCGGCACGCTGAACCACGACGAAGTGCAGGCGGTGGCCGCGCAGCTGGGCGTGAAGCCGGAAGAAGTGGTGGAGATGGAAACCCGCCTGAGCGGTCGCGACATTCCGCTCGATGCCGGCAGCGACGACGAGGATGATCGCTACGCGCCGATCGCCTACCTGCCCGACCCGCACGCCGAACCGTCCGAGGTGCTGGAGCAGGCGCAACTCGCCCAGTTGCACGACAGCGGCCTGCGCGATGCGCTCGCCACCCTCGACGAACGCAGCCGGCGCATCGTCGAGCGCCGCTGGCTGACCGAGGGCGAAAGCGCGACCCTGCACGAACTGGCCGCCGAATACGGCGTTTCCGCCGAACGCATCCGCCAGATCGAAGCCAAGGCGATGCAGAAGATGCGGGGCCTGCTGGCGGCGGTGGTGTAAACCGCCCCCCTGCCGCCCCTCTACGGCCGCGTGCGCCAGCGGCCGTTTTCTCGTTCAGCCCTTGCCGGGAGGCCTGCCGTCATCCTCCGGCGAGCAGCCGCCGGAGATCCGCGGCGATGTGGTCGGCGGTCTCGCCGTGCTTCACGTACAGGCGCAAGCGCCCCTCCGGGTCGAACACGTAGGTGCCCGCGGAATGGTCAATGGTGTAGTTCGGCCCCGCGGTGTCCCCGCTCTTGCGGTAGAACACGCGGAAATCCTTCGCCACCGCCTCGGTCTGGCGCGCGTCGCCATACAGCCCCAGAAAGCGCTTGTCGAACACCGGCACGTACTCCGCAAGCAGCGCGGGGGTGTCGCGCTCCGGATCGACGGTGACGAACAGCACCTGCACGCGGTCGGCGTCGGCGCCGAGCTGCTGCATGACCGCGCTCATCGTCGCCAGGCTGGTCGGGCACACATCAGGGCACTGCGTGTAACCGAAGAAGATCGTCACCGCCTTGCCGCGGAAATCGGCCAGCGTGCGCGGCGTGCCGGTGTGGTCGGTGAGCGCGAGCGTCTTGCCGTAATCGGCGCCGGTGATGTCGGTGGCGTGGAACGAAGGCGCCGGCGCGGAGCAGGCCGCCACCGCCAGCGCCACGCCGGCAGCGAGCACCGCACGGCGCAGCGGGGAGAAATCGGACAAGCGGCGGAAGGAGCGGAAGGGCGGTTGGCCGGACATCGGGGATCGTGCGCCTCGGATAGATGAAGGAAGCGCCCCCGTCGCGACCACCGCCTTGTCTCAAAAGCGCAGGTAGTGATCGGCGAGCAGCGCTGCGAACAGCGATGATAGATAGACGATGGAAAAGCGGAAAGTTCGCCGCGCCAGCGCATCGCTGTAATCGCGGTACAGGCACCAGGCGAGATGGACGAAACGCGCGCCGAGCAGCACCGCGGCGATCAGGTAAGGCACGCCGCTCATGCGGGTGGCAAACGGCAGCAGGGTGACGCCAAACAGGATCAACGTATACAGCAGCACCGACAACCGGGTGAACGCCGGTCCGTGCGTCACCGGCAGCATCGGCAGGCCGGCGCGCGCGTAATCGGCGGTGCGGTACAGCGCCAGCGCCCAGAAGTGCGGCGGCGTCCACGCGAAGATGATGAGGAAGAGCAGCAACGCGTCGGCGCTCACCTCGCCGCTCACCGCGACCCAGCCGAGCACCGGCGGCATCGCCCCGGAGGCGCCGCCGATCACGATGTTCTGCGGCGTGCGCGGCTTGAGCAGCAACGTGTACACCACGGCATAACCGACGAAGGTCGCCAGCGTCAGCCACATGGTGAGCGCATTGACCGCTTCGTGCAGCACGACCAGACCGGTGGCGCCCAATGCCGCGGCGAAGGCGGCGGCCTCGCCGGTGCCCAGCTCTCCGCGCGGCAGCGGACGCGCGCGGGTGCGCGCCATGCGGGCATCGATGCCTTGCTCGATCAGGCAGTTCAACGCCGCCGCCGCACCGGCGACGCAGGCGATGCCGAACGTCGCCGCGATCACGGTGGCAGCCGGCGGCAGGCCCTGCGGCACGGCGAGGAACATACCGATCACCGCACAGAACACGATCAGCGCGTTGACCCGCGGCTTGGTGAGTCCGTAGAACGCGTGCAGGCGGCGGACCGCGACCTCGGATGTCAGTGCGATCGTTTTCATGTCTGCGCCCTCCTCTCCGTAATCGCCGCTGCGGTGCGCGCGCCCGCGTGCAACGCCGCCCGCGCGCCGTGTTCTGTATGGCGTGGCCGCGCCGCCCGCGCGCAATAGTTGATCCACACCAGCACCCCGACCAGCAGCGCAGCACCGGCGTTATGCGCCGCGGCGAGCGGCAGCGGCAACGACAGCAGCACGTTGGCGATGCCCAGACCGATCTGCAGCAGCAGCGCGGCAATCAGCGCGACACCGCGCCACGCGCTCGCCGGCCGCCGCACCAGCCCCGCGCCGAGTGCGAACAGGACGATGCCGACGACCACCGCGCCGACGCGGTGCGACCAATGGATCGCGGTCAGCGCGGCAAGCGGCAGCAGCTCGCCGTCGGCGGTCATCCCCAGCTCGCGCACCACGTGAAAGGCGTTGGCGTAATCGGCCGGCGGCCACAGACTGCCGTGGCAGGCGGGGAAATCGGTGCACGCGAGCGCGGCGTAGTTGGTGCTGGTCCAGCCACCGAGGGCGATCTGCACCACCAGCAGGCCCAGCCCCACGCGCGCCGCCAGCGCCAGCGGCCGGTCGACGGTCTCGCGGCGCACGCCCCGGGCGCGCAGGCCGAGCCAGACGAGGAGCGCGAAGGTGGTGAGGCCGCCGAGCAGGTGGGCGGTGACGATGGCGGGCTTGAGGAGCAGCGTCACCGTCCATTTGCCGAGCAGGCCCTGGAACACCACCACGCCGACGAGCGCGAGGGCGATGCCCGGCGCCGCTTCGCGATGCCGGCGATGCCGCCACGCCAGCGCCGCGATCGCGACGATCAGCAGCCCCAGAAAGGCGGCGAGGTAACGGTGGATCATTTCCTTCCACGCCTTGGGCAGGCTTACCGGGCCATGCGGATCGACGGCGTGGGCGTCGGCGATCGCCGCCGCGGCGTGATGCGGCGACAGCTTGCCGTAGCACCCCGGCCAGTCCGGACAGCCCAGCCCGGCGTCGGCCAGACGCACGTAGGCGCCGAACACGACGACCACCGCGGTGAGCGCGAGCGCGATGCCGAGCAGGCGGCGATAGGCGGTCATCCGCGCGCTCCCCGGCCGAGCGCGGAATACTTCAGCAGCCGCGCCAGATCCTTGATCACGCCGCGGATCGCTGCGGTGGTCGCGGCCTCCGCACCGCCGGCGGCGGGCACCGCGAACCGCATCATTACGTTGCCCAGCGGATCGACGAGGAACACCGCGCTCTCGCCTTCCGCCACCGGCAGCGCGGCGAGCCACGCCGGCGCGGCGCGAGCCAGACGCAGGCCGGGCTCGGTGGCGCCCGCTGCAGAGGCCCCCGCAGCGGCCTCGTCCGGACCGGTGAGCAGCCACAGGCGGCCGACGCGGTCCTGTTCCTTGCCCTGGGCAAGCCGCGCCTGACGCATCAGGTAGAGCGCCGCGGCGCATTCCGGCGCGCAGGCGGCGGGCGCGGCATGGACCAGCGTCCATCGCCCCAGCAGTTCGTCGAGTGCCAGTTTGGGCTGGCCGCCGGCGCCGGCCAGCGTCACCGCCGGCAGCGGCGTCGGCGGCAGCAGCACGCCGTGATTCACCCGCGCGCTCGGCGGCCACAGATAAAAGCTCAGATAGGACGCCAGCACCGGCAGCACGCAGACGAGGGCGAGCACCAGCAGCGTGCGGCGGCCGCGAGCGGGGCGGGAGGCAGACGGCGGCACGCGCGAATCAGGCAGGATGGCGGCGATCATGGAGACTCCTCGTGAGGCCGCGCCACAGCGGCCGGACGCACAGCGCGGCGGCCAGCGCGGCAAGCGCATACCACTGCACGGCATAAGCGCGATGTCGGTCGATGCCGGCATCCGGCGGCGGCCAGTCGCGCACCAGGCCGTCGGCAGCGGGCGAGGTCTGCAGCACGACCCAGCCGGCAACGGCGAGGCCGCGGTCGCGCCGGTAAAGCTCGACATCGACGAACTGCCACAACCGTCCATCGGCCCCCGCCGGCTCGGCCGCCAGGGTGTAGGGCGCACGCTCCACGCGGCGCAGACGGCCCTCGACCACGCCGTCGGCGGGCGCGGCGACCTCGGGCAGCAGGCGCCGGTCGCCCCCGGCGGCGACCCAGCCGCGATTGACCAGCACCCAGCCCGAACCGTCGGCGAGTTGCAGCGGCGTCAGCACGTGGTAGCCCGCCCGCCCGGCATGGGTACGATTGTCGAGGTAAAGACTCGCTGCCGGCCGCCAGCGCCCTTCGAGGCGCAGCGGCAACCCCTCCGGCGCGTGCGCCGCATCGGCGCGCAAGGCCTGCGGCGGCGCCTCCGCGAGACGCTCGAACTGCTGCTGCAACAGCGACTTCTCCTGCGCGCGCCGCAGCTGCCAGTTGCCGAGCAGCACCGCGATCACGATCACCGCGAGGCCGGCAAGCGGCGGCACGAGGCGCAGCACGCCCGCCTTCATGTGCCCTCCCCCGGCGCGCACGCGGGCTGCGGTCGCGCATTACACTGCGCCTTGTCCCCCCCAAGCTGCCGCTGGAGCCCCGTCATGCGCCTCGTCGTGATCGCGTTTCTCGTGCTCATCATCGCCAGCCTTGGCTCTGCGCTCGCCGCGCTGCTGCGCGACCGCGGACGCGGCAGCCGCTGCGCCCGCGCGCTGGCGATCCGCGTCGGCCTGTCGATCACGCTGTTCGTGCTGCTGATCGCCGGATTCGCGAGCGGGCTGATCGACGGCAAGCTGTGAACGCCGCCGCGCTCCGCAGGCGGTGTCACCACAGATCGGCTCACGGCCCCGGCCTCACAGCCAATACACCACGACGAACAGGCACAGCCAGACCACGTCCACGAAGTGCCAGTACCAGGCCGCAGCCTCGAAGCCGAAATGGCTGTCGGGGCTGAAGTGGCCGGCGAGCGCGCGGCCCAGCATCACCGTCAGCATGATCGCGCCCACGGTCACGTGCAGGCCGTGAAAGCCGGTGAGCAGATAAAAGGTCGAACCGTAGATGCCGCTGTCGAGGCGCAGGTTGAGGTCGGTGTAGGCGTGCAGGTACTCGTAGGCCTGCAGCCCGATGAAGAGCACACCGAGCGCGATGGTCAGCAGCAGGCCGGCCTTGAGCTGGCCGCGCCGCCCCTGGAGCAGACCGAAATGGGCCCAGGTCAGGGTCGCGCCCGAGCTCAGCAGGATCAGCGTGTTGATCGCCGGAATGCCCCACGCGCCCATCGGCGTGAACGGATCGGCGCGATCCGGCCCCGCGGTCGGCCACTCGC
>JAEWVQ010000340.1 GCA_023459095.1 Pseudomonadota bacterium
GTTATCATTTCCGCACGCACAATCAGCCAGCCACCCACCGGTCGTCTCCGGCGCGGAAGCCAGCCAGTCCCTTCCCGAAACCGGAGATGTCCCGATGGCCCATATCGAGAGCCAGAAGCATGCGCTCGCCCAACAACCGCGGCTGAACCACGGCGCCGCTATCACCCTGCTCGCCGTCGCCCTGCCTGGTGCCGCGCTCGCCCAGCAGGCGCAGACCCCGACCCTGCCCGCAGTCAACGTCACCGCCACCTCGGAGGCAGGCTACAAGGCGGAGTCGGTGTCGTCGCCGAAATACACCGAACCGCTGCGCGACGTGCCGCAGACGATCACGGTGATTCCCAAGGAAGTCCTCGCCGACCAGAACCTGCTGTCGCTCAAGGATGCGCTGAGCACCGTGCCCGGCATCACCTTCGGCGCCGGCGAGGGCGGCGGTGGCGCGACCTACGACAACATCACCTTCCGCGGCATGCCGTCGAACGACGACATCACCGTCGACGGCATCCGCGACAGCGCCCGCACCTCGCGCACCGACACCTTCAACCTCGAACAGATCGAGATCTTCAACGGTTCGAGCTCGGTGACCTCGGGCGCGGGCGCGGTCGGCGGCAGCATCAACCTGGTGAGCAAGCGCGCGCGCGCGGGCGACTTCACCGTGCTGTCGGGCGGCCTCGGCACCGACGACTACGGCCGCTTTACCGCCGACATCAACCGCGATTTCGGCAACGGCGTGGCCGCGCGCCTGAATCTGATGAAGCACCAGAACGACATCCCCGGCCGCGATCACGAGCGCAACGAGCGCTGGGGGGTGGCGCCGTCGATCACCTTCGGCCTGGGCAGCGCGACCCAGCTCACGCTGAGCTATCTCCATCAGGAAGACGACAACACCCCGCAATACGGCGTGCCCTACTACAACGGCCGCCCGCTCGACGGCGTCGACCGCGAAAACTACTACGGCTACCGCAACGTCGATACCCAGGAGATCACCACCGAAGCGTTCACCGCGCTCCTCGATCACCGCTTCAACGACCACCTGACGCTGCGCAACCAGACGCGCTGGCAGGAAACCACCCAGTTCGCCATCGTCAATCCGCCGCAGGGCACCTGGTGCCTGCCCTCGGGCGTGACCCCGACCGGCGGCGCCTGCGGCAGCACCGCGCCCGGCTTCTACACCCCGAGCGGGCCGCGCGGCACCACCCGCGACACCAAGAACACCCTCCTCACCAACCAGACCGACCTCACCGCGGTGTTCACCACCGGCAGCATCGAACACACCGTGGTCACCGGCCTCGCGTTCACCCGCGAAACCTACGAGTTGGTCAACGGCAACTCGCAGACCGGCCCCTACCCGCCGATGAGCATCAGCGATCCACACAGCGTCTACACCGGGGTCAAGCGCTTCAACAAGACCGGCGCCACCGACGGCACGCTCGACAACCGCGCGCTCTACGTCTTCGACACGCTGAAATTCAACGATCAGTGGCAGCTCTCGGGCGGCATGCGCTACGAGCGCAACGAGGGCGACTCGCGCACCGACAACCTCACCACCGGCGTCCGCGGGCAGAAGTTCGACAACACCGACGAGTTGTTCTCCTACCGCGCCGGCCTCACCTACAAGCCTGCGGCCAACGGTGCGGTCTATCTCGCCTACAGCAACTCGAAGACGCCGTCGAAGAGCTCGGTGAACGGTGCATGCACCGCGGCGAACTGCGCGGTCGATCCGGAAACCGCGGAGACCTACGAACTCGGCAGCAAGTGGGACCTGTTCGACAACAAGCTCGCCGTCACCGGCGCGGTGTTCCGCACCGAGCGCACCAACTACAAGGTCGCCGACGCCGGCAACCCCGACAACCCGAGCGGCGAGCAGCAGCTCGACGGCAAGGCCCGCGTCGACGGCATCGCCCTCGGCCTCGCCGGCCGCCTCACCGAGCAGTGGTCGGTGTTCGCCAACTACACCTACCTGAAGACCGAAGTCCTGCAAGGCGCGTCCGACTACATCTCCGCGCTCGGCCAGGACTACACCAAGGGCGACCGCCTGACCCAGACCCCCGACCACGCCTTCAGCCTGTGGACCACCTACCAGCTGCCGGCGGGCTGGCGCGTCGGCTACGGCGCCACCTATCAAGGGCGCATGTACCTGACCCAGCACAACGCGACCAATCCGGACGGCGCGCTGGTCAAGTCGCAGGACTACTGGGTGCATCGCGCCATGGTCGGCTACCGCGTCAACCGTCAGCTCGACCTGCAGTTGAACATCAACAACCTGTTCGACGAGGAGTACTACACCCGCCTGCGCAACAACGGCTGGGCCGTGCCCGGCGACGGCCGCAGCGCGGTGCTGAGCGCGACCTACTCGTTCTGACCCTGCAGCCCCACCCTGCCCGCCGCCCCGCTCGCCGGGGCGGTCTCTTCATCGAGAGGAACGCCGCATGATGCTCCACGTCCCGGCGGTGCTGACCGCCCCCGAACTCGCCGAATGCCGCGCCTTGCTCGACGCGGCGCAGTGGGAAGACGGCCTCGCCACCGCCGGCGGCCAAGCCGCCCACGTCAAGCGCAACCGCCAGCTGCCCGAGCACGCGCCGGCGCTCGGCCGCCTGCGCGACCTCGTCACCGCCGCGCTGCTGCGCAATCCACTGTTCTTCTCGGCGGCGCTGCCGCACCGCATCCTGCCGCCCTATTTCAACCGCTACGAGAACGGCGGCCATTTCGGCAGCCATGTGGACAACGCCCTGCGCCGCGCCGCGGGGGCCGGGCACTTCCTGCGCACCGACGTCTCGAGCACGCTGTTCTTCACCGATCCGGACGAATACGAGGGCGGCGAACTCGTCGTCGAGGACACCTACGGCACCCACCGCGTCAAATTGCCCGCGGGCGACCTGATCGTCTACCCCGCCACCAGTCTGCACCGCGTCGAGCCGGTGACCCGCGGCACCCGCGTCTGTTCCTTCCTGTGGACGCAAAGCATGGTGCGCGACGACTGGAAGCGCCACATGCTGTTCGACCTCGACCTGAACATCCAGCGCCTGCGCGCGCAACTGGGCGAGACCACGGAAACGGTGGCGCTCACCAGCCATTACCACAACCTGCTGCGCTGCTGGGCCGAGGTGTGAGCCGGCAGCGGGACGGGTCAACGACCGCGCCGGAGCATGCAGCCCCGGCGCGGTAGAACGGATGACGGCAGGCGGCAGGCGCCGCCTGTGCCCTACGACAGCTGGCGCAAGGGCAGACGCACGCCGTCGTCGCTCAGCAGGGCGTAGGCCTGCCACTCCTCGATTAGGCCGTCGGCGCACTCGCGGATGCAGTTGGCGATGCGCGCATCGTCGCCGACGAGGCGCAGGTGATCGACGATGGCCTGGGCGATCGCCGGCGTGCGCTTCGCCGGAAAGCGCGACAGCAAATAGAGCAGCGCCGCCAGCGCCAGTTCGGGGCGAGAGTCGTACTCCGGCCCCACCGCCGCGCTCGCACCGGCCGCCGTGCCGCAGCGCGCGCTGCGCGTGCTCACAGTCGCACCGCGTAGTATTCGACGACCTGCTGAACCTCGACCGGGAAGGGCACTTCGTCGGCCGCCGGCAGCCGCGTCACCGTCGCCGCGCACGCCGCGGCGTCGAAGCTGATCCATTCCGGACGGCTCAACGCAGGCTCGGCCATGCACTCCACCGCGGTCGGAATCTTGCGCCCCTTCTCGGTGAGCGCGATGGTGTCGCCGGGCTGGATGCGGATCGAGCCGATATTGACCTGGCGGCCGTTGAGCAGCACGTGCTTGTGGCGCACGAGTTGACGCGCGGCCACCGCGGTGGGGGCAAAGCCGGCGCGGAACACGAAGTTGTCGAGGCGGCGTTCGAGCAGTTCGAGCAGCTTCTCGCCGGTCGGCGCCTTGGACCCCTTGGCCTCGCGGAACAGGCGCTGGATCTGCTTTTCGGTGAGGCCGTAGTTGAAGCGCAGCTTCTGCTTCTCGATCAGCTGTACGCCGAAATCGGACTTGCGCTTGGGCCGCTGGCCGTGCTGGCCGGGCGGGTAGTTGCGCTCGCCGAGCGCCTTGCGCGACAGGCCGGGCAGTTCCGTGCCGAGGGCACGCAGGACTTTCAGTCTCGGACCGGTGTAACGGGACACTTGCTTCTCCTTGCTGGGTTCTATCGGCTCGGGTCCGGCACGCACCGGACCGCGAAAATTTCAAAACGGCGCGGGCGCGCGCGGCACATCCATCGCGCGGTCGAGGACCGCGCACGACGCGAACAGATCCGAGTCGTCGGTGGTCTCCTCGATGCGGTGCAGCAGCATCCGCGCCTGCTGCGCCGCGCGCGGACATCCGGACTGCAGATACTGCGACAGATGCGTCAGCGCGCCGCTGAGCAGCGCCATCTGTTCGGGCATGGGAAGCGGAGCATGCATCGCCTTGCGCTCAAACGAAATGATAATGGTTATCACTATTATCCATTGGCGAGGCCGGGTCAACCTTTCTTGCGTTCCCGCTTGCGCGAGGTCAAACGCCGCCAGGAATGAGATGAGTTATCATTTCCGCCGTTCTCACGCAGACGGTCCCAGATGAACCACGCCGCCACCGCGGACGCGCCCGCCCGCACCCTCGCCCTCGTCGGCCACCCCAACGTCGGCAAGTCGGTGCTCTTCCATCGCCTCACCGGCACCTACGTCAACGTCTCCAACTACCCCGGCACCACGGTCGAGGTGGCGCGCGCCGCCGCGCGCTTCGACCGCGACACCGCGCTGCTCGACACCCCCGGCGTGCTCGCCCTGCCCTCGCGCAGCGACGACGAGCGCGCCACCATGCGCGCCCTGCTGTTTGAAGACATGCGCGTGCTGATCCAGGTCGGCGACGCCAAGAACCTGCGCCGCACGCTGAACCTCACCGCGCTGCTCGCCGAACTCGGCGTGCCCATGGTGATGGCGCTGAACATGACCGACGAGGCCGGCGCGCGCGGCGTCACCATCGACAGCGCCGCGCTCGCCGACGCGCTCGGCGCGCCGGTGGTCGCCACCGTGGCCACCGGCGGCGAAGGCATCGCGCCGCTCACCACGGCGCTCACCGCAGCCGCACGCCCGGCGCCGCTGCTGCGCTACGACCC
>JAEWVQ010000341.1 GCA_023459095.1 Pseudomonadota bacterium
CCCCGCCCGTGCCCGAGGTCTTCCGCGCCGAACGCCGCCCCGGTGCCACGCGCCGCGAGGAACCGACGGTGGAGGCGGCTCCCGACGACCACCCCGCCTTCAGCTTCGCCATCAACGCGCCCGGCGCCGTCGATCTGGACACCGCCGCGGCCGCGCCCGCGGTCGAACCCTATGCCGCCGTCCCCCCCGCGAACGCCGCGCCGGCGACGCGCGAAGCGCGCCAGGCGCGCATCGAACCGGGCACCACCGCGGTAGACACCGAGCGCCTCGACGCCACCTACGGCCGCCCACCGCCGCCCGCGAGTCCGCTCGCACGCACCGCGTGGGGCCTCGCCGTCACCGTGCTCGCCAGCGCTCTCGCGGTGCAGGGCGCCTACCTGTTCCGCGCGGAACTGAGCCGCGAACTGCCCGGCCTGCGCCCGCTCTATGTTGCCGCCTGCGCGCAACTCGGCTGCGACATGCCGCTGCCGCGCGACGCCGCGCTGTTCGACATCGAGAACTCCGATCTGCAGTCGGAACCGGGGCGCCCCGGGCGCCACATGCTCTATGCCACGGTGAAGAACCGCGCGCCCTACCCGCAAGCCTGGCCGCATCTGGAGCTGACCCTGACCGACGCCCAGGATGGGCCGCTCGCGCGGCGCGTGTTCGCGCCGGAGGAATGGGTCGGTGCCGCGCCGCTCGACAACGGCTTCCGCGCGCGCAGCGACACGGTGATCCGGCTCGCCTTCGATACCCCCGGCGTGCAGGCCACCGGCTACCGGGTCTATGTCTTCTATCCTTGAGGAAGCCGCTGCGGGCTGCGTCACCGCCGCGTAATGCGCGCGCCCGATACTCGCCCGCTGCGCTCCCGCCACGCATACCGCCCACCCCGCCCGATGGCCCCTGACGACCTCCCGCCCCCCCAAAGCCCGTTCAAGGGCAAGACCGGCTTCACCCGGATGTGGAACGCGCTCGGCTACTCGCTCGCGGGCCTGAAGGCAGCGCTCCGCCACGAGGACGCCTTCCGACAGGAGTGCCTGCTCGCCCTGGTGCTGATTCCTGCCGCGCTGTTCGTGCCCACCGACGGCACCGGCAAGGCCTTGCTGATCGCGAGCACGCTGCTCGTGCTGGTAGTCGAACTGGTCAACTCGGCGATCGAGGCCACCGTGGACCGCGTCTCGCTCGAACGCCACCAGCTCGCCAAGCGCGCGAAGGACATCGGCAGCGCCGCAGTGCTGCTCACCCTGCTCAATCTCGCCCTGGTGTGGGGCCTGGTGCTGTTCGGCTGAAGCGTCGCGGCCCGGGCCGGCCGCCTCAGCGCGCCACCCGCGTGGTGCCGCCGTCGCGCAGCACCCGCACGCGCTCACCAGGCATGAAGCGTTCGCCCTGATCCTCCTGCACCACGGCCAGATACTGGTCGTTGTCCAGGCGCACGGTGACTTCGATGCCCGGCTTGCGGGTCACCCCCTCCTCGAGCGCCGCACCGGCGACGCCACCGACCACCGCGCCGACCACCGCGCCGATCGCCGAACCGCGGTTGCCGCCCACCGAGCTGCCGGCGATGCCGCCGACCGCCGCCCCCGACAGCGACCCCACCGGCGACTTGGTGCCTTCGAGCTGCACCGGGCGCACCGCCTCGACGCTGCCGAACTGCACCACCATCGCCCGCCGCGCCTCGCCGCGCGAATAGGTGCCGCCGCCCTGGCCGGCGGCGCAGCCGGCGAGCACCACGGCGGCGAGCGCCGCGACCACGGCGCTGCGCAGCGCGCCTCCTCGTGCTAGTTCCATAATGTTTCCCCGAAAGCCGACCGGTAGATACCGGCAATCTCGTCGCGGCTCGGCGCGTGGTTCTGCCCGCCGCGCTGTCCGATCTTGATCGCGCCCATCACCGCCGCCAGCCGCCCGCAGCGCGGCCAATCCCAGCCCTCGGCGATGCCGTACAGCAGGCCGGCACGATAAGCGTCGCCGCAGCCGGTGGGATCGACCACGGCGTCGACCTTCACCGGCGGAATCTCGATGCAGGCCCCGCCGGTGTGGATGTGCGAGCCGGCACTGCCCAAGGTAACCACCAGCGCCTCGACGCGCTGCGCCAGCTCCGCCAGCGACAGCCCGGTCTTGTCGCACATCAGGCGCGCCTCGTAATCATTGACCGTGCAGTAGCGCGCCAGTTGCAGGCAGGCGAGCAGCTCGTCGCCGGACAGGATGGGCAGCGCCTGGCCCGGATCGAACACGAACGGCACCCCGGCCTCGGCGAAGCCCCGGGCATGGCGCAGCATGCCGTCGCGGCCATCGGGGGAGACGATGCCCAGGGTGGCGCCGGCCGCATCCTGCACGCGATTCAGGTGCGAATGCATCATCGCCCCCGGGTGGAAGGCGGTGATCTGGTTGTCGTCGTGATCGGTGGTGATGAAGGCCTGCGCGGTATAGGTGCCGGGCACCTGGCGGACGTGGTCCTGACGCAACCCGAGACGTTCGAGACGCTCGCGGTAGGGGCCGGCGTCGTCGCCCACGGTGGCCACGATCAGCGGATCGGCGCCGAGCAGGCGCAGGTTGTAGGCGATGTTGCCGGCGCAACCGCCAAACTCGCGGCGCAGGTCCGGAACCAGGAAGGAGACGTTCAGGATGTGGATCTGCTCGGGCAGGATGTGGTTCTTGAAACGGTCGTGGAACACCATGATGGTGTCGTAGGCCATCGACCCGCAGACGATGATGGACATGGGATTGAGCCCGAAAGAAGATGCGAGGCGGGCATTATAGGCCCGCGCCCGCGGCTCAC
The DNA here is from genome assembly GCA_023459095.1 of Pseudomonadota bacterium. Classification (GTDB taxonomy): domain Bacteria; phylum Pseudomonadota; class Gammaproteobacteria; order Burkholderiales; family Rhodocyclaceae; genus JAEWVQ01. The sequence continues at coordinate 2,756 of JAEWVQ010000341.1, forward strand.
GCGCCGGCGATGCGCGGCGTCGCGGCGGCGCGCGCCTGATGGTCGCCGACGACCTCCTCGAGCACCGCGGCAAGACCGCTCACCACCGTACTCCAGTCGGCGTCCCGCACGCTGGCGCGCGCCGCCGCGGCGAGCCCGCGGCGCAGCGCCGGCGCGCTGCCCACGCGCACCACCGCGTCGACGAAGGCGGCCTCGTCGCCGCGCTCCACCAACCATCCATTGTGGCCGCTGCGCACGCGCTCGGCGGCGGCCGCGTAGTCGAAGCCGATCACCGGCAGACCGCTGGCGAGCGCCTCGGTGGTGACGTTGCCGAAGGTCTCGGTGAGGCTGGGAAACACGAACAGATCGGCCGAGGCGTAATGCGCGGCGAGCGCCTCGCCGGTCTGCATGCCCGCAAACAGATAGTCCGGCCCCGCGGCCTGCAGCGCCGCGCGCGCCGGACCGTCGCCGACGAAGAGCAGGCGCGCCGCCGGCACACGCCGGCGCAAGGCCTCGAAGGCGCGCACCGCGAGCGCCAGATTCTTTTCCGCGGCGACCCGTCCGACCACCGCCACCACGACGTCGTCCTCGCCCACGCCCCACTGCGCGCGCAACGCGGCGCTGCGCCGCTGCGGCGAGAACAGCGCGGTATCGACGCCGCGCGCCACCACCGCGGTGCGCCGCACGCCGCGCGCGCCCAGTTCTGCGGCGAGCGCCGCGGTCGGTACCAGACAGCGCTCGCCCTTGTTGTGGAAGCGGCGCAGATAGGCAGCGAGCGGCTGCTGCAGCCAACCCAGGCCGTAGTAGCGGCTGTAGCTGTCGAAATTGGTGTGGAACTCGGTGACCACCGGCAGGCGCAGCTTGCGCGCCGCGGCCACCGCGGACCACCCCAACGGCCCTTCGGTGACCACCTGCACAACGTCGGGGCGCTGCACCGACCACGCGCGCTGCAGCGCATGGCGCGCCGGCAGCCCCATGCGCAGATGCTTGTAGTGCGGAATCGGCAGCGCCGCGGCGAGCATCTCCTCAAACGCGGCGCCGCTCGCCGCGCGATCGTCCGCGCCCTGGCGCGGACGCACGAGCTGGATGTGATGACCCAGGCGAAGCAGGCCATCGACCATGCGCGCCGAGGTCATCGCCACGCCGTTGACCTCGGGCGGATAGGTTTCGGTGACCACCGCGACGCGTAACTGGCGGGCGGTGCGGGCGAGATGCTGCAGGGTGAGCGGCGCGTCCATGGGCGCCGATCGTGCCGCGCGCGCGCGACCGTTTAATGACCGCGCGGTGACATTCCGATGACCGCGCCGACGCCCGCACGGCTGGCTGCGCTCAACTGCCTCCGCCCCCCTGCCCGCCCTCGCCCAGATAGCGCGCGATGTCGACGTCGTCGATCTGCTCCGCGGCGAGAAAGCGCTCGGCGTAGCGCAGGTGCACGCCTGAGCGCAGGAACAGCGCGAACAGATCGGCATCGAGGTGTTGCTCGGCGACGAAGCGCGCGAGAATCGCCACCGACTCCGACAACGTCTTCGCCTTCTTGTACGGCCGGTCGGCAGCGGTGAGCGCCTCGAACACGTCGGCGATCGCCATGATGCGCGCCGGCACCGACAACTGCGCGCCGCTCAGCCCGCGCGGATAGCCGGTGCCGATCAGGGTTTCGTGGTGGGTGCCGGCGTATTCGGGAATGCGCCGCAGTTGCGGCGGCAGCGGCAGGCGCTCGAGCATGAGAATGGTCTGGATGACGTGCTCGTTGATCTTGAAGCGCTCCTCGGCGCTCAGGGTGCCGCGCGCCACGCTGAGGTTGTGCAGTTCGCCGAAATCGTAGAGCCGCTCCGGGACCGTGAGGCGAAAGCCGGCGGCGGCGTCGAAACGCTGCGTCGCCGGGCGCGGCACCACATGCCAGGGCTGGTCCGCGAGCAAGGCCTCGGACGCCGGCAGCGGCGCCGGCGCAATGTCGGCGCGGCGGCGCAGTTCGTCCTGCGACAGGCCGAGGCGGTCGTCCAGGTGGCGCAGCCAGCGCTCCCCGGCGATGCGCTGCAGGCGCTCGAGCTGGCCCTCGCCCATGGTCTCGGCGCCGAGGTTGCAGGCCGCGACGAAGGCGAAGTCGTCGGCGAGCTGCGTCCGCCGCGCGGCGCACGCCGCTTCGGCTTCGGCCGCGTCGCCACCGGCGAGCACGGCGCGCAGGCGGTCGATCTCGGCGTCGCGCAGCAGCACCTCGAAACGCATGCGGATCTCGTGGATGCGGTTGTAGATCGTCTCCAGCTTGGTCGCCTTGTCGACCACGTACTCCGGGGTGGTGACCTTGCCGCAGTCGTGCAGCCAGGCGCCGATGCGGAACTCGCGCCATTCGTCCTCGGTGCGGAAGGCGAAGTCGGCGAGCGGCCCCTCGGTGGCGCGGCAGGCCTCCTCGGCGAGCATCAGCGCCAGCTCCGGCACGCGCGCGCAGTGGCCACCGGTATAGGCGCTCTTGGCGTCGATGGCGCCGGCGATGATGCGGATCAGCGCATCCATGAGCTCGGCCTGGGCGGCGAGCAGGCGGTGGTTGTCGAGCGCCACCGCGGCCTGCGCGGCAAAGGCCTCGACGTACTGCACGACTGCGGGCGGGAACGGCACCACCGCGCCGCCGCTGCCGTCACCCGCGCCGCTGCCTTCGCGGGCGTTGGTCAGTTGCAGCACGCCGATCAGCTCGCCACTGCTCGCGGTCAGCGGCACCGCGAGCAGCGAGCGCGTCGGGTGCGCGGCATTCCGCTCGCGCTCGCGCAGCGCGGCGAAGTCGAAACGCCCCGGCGCGCGCACGTCATCGACCAGCGCCGGGCGCCGCTGCAGGGCAACCCAGACGCACAACTCGCGCTCGTTGGGCGCGCCGCTCGCGGCGTCGTGAAGCGCCAGCTCGGGCGCATCGCCGTCGTGCACCGGGCGCAGCGTGCCTGCCGGGGTGGCGAGGTAGAGCTGCGCGGCCTCGGCATTGCACAGCTTGCCGGCACCGCGCAGCACGTCCCCGAGGAGCGCCTGGCGATCGCGCTCGGCCGACAGCAGCAGGCCGTTCTCGACCAGGCTCTCGAGCTTGTGCAGGGCGTCCTTGAGTTCGCGCGTGCGCCGCTGCAGCGACACCTTCATCAGACGGTGGGCGCTGCCCAGGGCGTCGATCTCGTAGAGCATCGAATGCACCCGCGGCCGCCCCGAGAAGTCGAACTGCTTGATGCGCTCGGAGTCGCGCGCGAGCTCGCCGAGCACGGTCACCGCGCGCCGGGTGACAAAGAACGCGAGCGGCAGCGACACCAGGAGCACGGCGGCGGCGATCAGCAGGATCTCGTGCGCGGTCTGCACGATCGGCCCCGAGAACGCGCGCATGGGCGCGAACGCGGCGACCCGCGACATGCGGTGGGGCGCGAGTTCGACGAAGCGCTCGGCATAGACGAAGCGCTCGTCGCCGACCTGGGCGATGCGCGTCCCCGGGTGCTCGCCCGGCCGCCCCGAAACCAGCGCCGCCAGATAGGGGTCGCCGATGTCGTCCGGCCACTGCAGCGGCCGCGCCGGCACCGCGCCGGCCAGCCCGGGGCTGAACTCGAACACCAGCACGCGCCCGAGTTCGTCGAGCACCACCGCCCCGCCCTCACGCCCTTCCAGCCCGGCGGCGACGAAGTCGCCGAGGTCGTGCAGGGTCAGATCGGCACCGAACACGCCCCCGCCGCCTTCGAGCGCCTGCGACAGCGTCACCCCGATCGCGCCCGAGGAGGCGAACACGTAGGGTTCGGTGATCTGCAGCCCGGGAATCTGGCTGGCGCCGCGGTACCACGGCCGCGTGCGCGGCGCATAGTCCGCGACGCCGTCGCGGCGCGCCAGTTCGACCCCGGCCTCGTCGAGGAAACGCCAGCGCTCGTGGCGCACGCTGCCGGCGCCTAGGGTGATCGCGCGCACCGCGAACCAGGTCGCCGCCGGCGCGTCGAGGGCGGCGGCGATCTTTGCGTCCGCGCGCACCCCGATCACCTGCAGGAATTCGTCGGTGTCGAGGCCGAAGTAATAGCCATAGACCTCCGGGCTGACGCGCACCGCGGCGAGCAGGCCGCTGACCATCGCACTGTCGTCGAGCAGCCCCGCGGCATTGCGGAAGAAGCGCGGGTCCATCGCCGCCTGCGCTTTGACGAAGCTGCCCGCGCTGGCGATCGTGGCCTCGAGCTTGATCGCGTTGCGCGCAGCGATCTGGGCGAAGATCACCCCGGCGTTGCGCTCGGCCATGCGCTCCAGGCGCACATAGCCCATGAGCAGGAAGAGGCCGGTCAGGGACACGACGAAGAGCCCCAGCAGCGCGGTCAGCAGATGGTGGAAGCGGAGTTTGAAGCGGCCGCGCACGATCATGGGACCCTCGCCGAAGGTCGTTGTCGATGACGACAAGAATAGCGCAGGACGCCGGCGCGACACCGCGTTCGCGGCGCGCGCCCGCGTCCTTTATCATCGCAGCTCCCGACGGCTCCGGAATTCGCATGGACACCACCACGCCCGCCTCCTCCCCCGCCTCCGCCCAGGACGGCGCCTACGATCTCGACCCCGCGGAAATCCGCGTGCTCGGCGTGCTCATCGAAAAGGCCTTCGTCACCCCCGACAGCTACCCGCTGTCGCTCAATGCGCTCGTCACCGGCTGCAACCAGCTCACCGCCCGCGAACCGGTGATGAACCTCAGCGAAGCCGAGGTGCAGGACGCGATCGACCGCCTGATCGCGCGCCGCTTGGTGTCGCGCCGCGACCAGGCAAGCGCGCGCGTCGCCAAGTACGAACACCAGATGCGCCTGCGCCACTCGCTGCCGCCGCCCGAGCAGGCCGTGCTCGCCACGCTGATGCTGCGCGGCGCGCAGACCGCCGGCGAACTCCGCAGCCGCTGCGAACGCCTGCACCGCTTCGACGACATCGCTGCGGTCGAGGCCGTGCTCGAACACCTCGGCGAAAAATATCCCGCGCTCGCCGCGCAACTGCCGCGCGCCCCCGGCACCAAGGAAGTCCGCTACCTGCACCTGCTCGGCGGCGAGGACGCGTTGCAGGCCGCCGCCGAGGCGCTCGCCGGCGGCGTCGCGGCGCCCACGACACGCGGCCGCCACGCCGAACTCGAAGACGAGGTGCGCCGGCTGCGCGAGGAACTCGACGCGCTGCGCGCCGAATTCGCCGCGTTCCGCCGCCAGTTCGACTAGGGTCGCGCGATGCTGATCCACCCCCAGTTCGACCCGGTGGCGTTCTCCGTCGGCCCGCTCTCGGTGCGCTGGTACGGGCTGATGTACCTGCTCGCCTTCGCGCTCTTCATCGTGCTTGGCCGCCTCCATGCCCGCCGCCGTCCCGAACTCGGCTGGAACGGCCAGGCGATCGACGACCTGCTGTTCTACGGCGTGCTCGGCGTCATCGTCGGCGGCCGCCTCGGCGAAGTGCTGTTCTTCCAGCCCGGCTACTACCTCGCCCACCCGGGCGAGATCCTCGCCGTATGGAAGGGCGGCATGAGCTTTCACGGCGGCTTTCTCGGCGTGCTGGTGGCGATGTGGCTGTACGGCCGGCGCCACGGCAAGGGCTTCTGGCAGATCACCGACTTCATCGCCCCGCTGGTGCCCACCGGACTCGCCGCGGGGCGCATCGGCAACTTCATCAACGGCGAACTGTGGGGCCGGCCGGCGGACGACACGCTGCCGTGGGCGATGGTCTTCCCGTGGGTGGACGATCTGCCGCGCCACCCCTCGCAGCTCTATCAGGCCGCCGGCGAGGGCCTGCTGCTGTTCGCGATCCTGTGGCTCTACGCCGCCAGCCCGCGGCCACTGCGCGCGGTGTCCGCGGTATTCCTGATCGGCTACGGCACGCTGCGCTTCGCAATGGAGTTCTTCCGCACCCCCGACCCGGGGATTTTCGGCACCCTGGCGCTTGGGCTTTCCACCGCGCAGTGGCTGTGCGTGCCGATGGTGGCGGTGGGCGTCGTCCTGCTGCTGCGCAGCCAGGGCGCAGTGCCGGCGCGCTGAATCCGGCGCGGGCCGCGCCCGGCCCCGGTTCAGGCCGGCGCGCGTGCCACGCGCGTGGCGATGCAGTCGGTGAGCGTGGCCGGCAGTTCGCCACAGGTGACGATGAGGTCGGCGTCGAGCGCGCGTGCCGCACGCGCGGGCATCGAATCGACGCCGGGGACCACCGCGATCACGCACGCGCCGGGCGCGACCCGCTTGAGCAGGCCGACCAGGCGCGCCGGCTCGGACTCGGCGATGCGCCAGTCGAGCACGGTGACGTCGGGCTGCTCGCGGAAGAAGAGCTGCATCGCAGTGCTTTCACTGCTGGTCCGCCCCACCACCGCGACCGCGCGCGTCGCCGCGAGATAGGTGTCGAGCTGCGTGCAGCACAGCCGCTCGGGTACCGCGAGCAACACCCGCAGCCCGTCTGCCGACGGTCGCGCCGCCATGCCACTCCGGGGGTTTTCCATCTTGTCCGCCTCGTTCACGCCGGCCGCCACCATGTCATAAGGACCGGGTGCAATCAAGCCACGCGCGGCGGCCGGACGCGATAAGATCGACGCAACAGATCGTAACTGCGCAGGAGATCCCCATGTCCGCCACCGGCCTCGTTTCCAGAAGCCTGTCGAAAATGCGCGAGATGGTCGCCCATGCGACCAACAAGGGCCGCGAACCCTCGGAGCGGGTCATCGAACGCATCCGCCAGCAGCTGGAGGAATGCGCCGAAGGGCTGGGCGGCGAGATTTCCACCCGCCAGCGCGCCGGCCGCCTCGCCGAAACCTATCTGCGCCTCGACGATGCCGGACGCCGCACCTTCCTGCGCATGATCGCGCTCGAATTCGGCCCCGACCCCGCCGCCATCGCCCGCGCCCACGAGCACTACCAGCAGGCAGTGGGCAACGACCAACAGTGGGACGCCGAAGCCAGGCTGCGCACAGCGATGCGCTCGCGCCGCATCCGCATCCTCACCCAATTCAACGCCATCCCGCAGGGCGTCAAGTTCCTTGTCGACCTGCGCGCCGACCTGCTCCGCTACCTGCCCGACGACCCGCTGCTCAAGCCGCTGGACCGCGAGCTCGAAGCGCGCCTGGGGGCGTGGTTCGACGTCGGCTTTCTCGAGCTGCAGCGCATCACCTGGCACTCGCCCGCGGCCCTGCTCGAGAAGCTGGTGGAGTACGAGGCGGTACATGAGATCCGCTCGTGGCAGGACCTCAAGAACCGGCTCGACTCGGACCGCCGCTGCTACGCCTTCTTTCATCCGCGGATGCCGCTCGAGCCGCTGATCTTCGTCCAGGTCGCACTCGTCGAGGAACTCGCCGACGACGTCCAGAAGCTGCTCGACATCGACGCGCCGCTGGCCGACGCAAGCCGCGCGAACACCGCGATCTTCTACTCGATCAGCGCCACCCAGGCCGGCCTGCGCGGCGTCTCCTTCGGCAACTTCCTGCTCAAGCGCGTGGTCGAGGACCTGCAGCGCGACTTCCCGCGCCTGAAGACTTTCGCCACGTTGTCGCCGATCCCCGGCCTGGTGCGCTGGGTCACCCGCCATCCGGACGAGCTCGCCGCGGCGATCACCGCCGCCGACTGGAAGCGCCTCGCCGCCGCCGGCGTCGACGACGCCTCCGCCCCCGCGCTGCGCGCGCTCCTCGACGGCGACCGGCAGTGGGCCGACAACCCGACGCTCGCGCGCGCGCTGCGCGAACCGCTGCTGCGCGTGACCGCGCGCTACCTCGCCGACGCCAAGCGCGACGGCAAGCCGGTCGATGCGGTTGCCCGCTTCCATTTGGGCAACGGCGCCCGCGTCGAGCGCCTGAACTGGCTCGCCGACACCTCGGACAAAGGCTTCGACCAGTCCTGGGGCATCATGGTGAACTACCTCTACGACCCCGACCGCATCGAGTCCAACCTCGAAGCCTTCGCCCGCGAAGGCCGCGTCGATACCTCGGCTGCGGTCCGCCGCCAGGCGAAGCGCTGAGCCCCGACCCCGCCCGCGACGCGGGCGGGGTCTTCGCCGCCCGCCGCGGACGCCCCCATCCGCATTGCGCACCGCCCTCCCCACACAACCGCACACGAGACGACGGCACGGTTGACGAAGCGCACGAGTCGGTGATTAAATGCAAATCATTCCTATTCGTGCTGATACCTCATCATGGCGATCGACTCTTGCGAACAAGCCACCGCGTTGCGCAGCGCAGCCAGCCCCGCTGCCGATGCGACACCAGGCCGCCGCCCGACCGACCCCGCCGTGCCCATCTCCAGCAGCCGCCTGCTGGGTGGACGGTCGAGCGTCACCATCGACCACGAAGGGGTGTGTTACGTGCTGCGCGCCACCCGCGCCGGCAAGCTGATCCTGACCAAGTGACCCGCCAGGGGGCGGAAAAACCCGACGACGAGGCTAGACTATGTACGTCTGTGTCTGTAACGCAGTAACCGAACGCCACATTGGCGACGCCGTCCGCAACGGCATCTCCACCTTGCGCCTGCTGCGTCAGGAGCTGGGGGTGACCGCCGAATGCGGACGTTGTGCCGTGTGCGCGCGCGATTGCCTGCGCGCGGCGCTTGCCGAGCAGACGCCGACCTGCGACGTGCCGGCCTTTGCCGGCCTGCGGCCCTCGTTCCCCCTTGCCGTGGAGGCCTCATGAAAGGCGACAAGAAAGTCATCCAGCTGCTGAACAAACAACTGACCAACGAACTGACCGCGATCAACCAGTATTTCCTCCACGCCCGCATGTACAAGAACTGGGGTCTGGTGAAGCTCGGCAAGCACGAATACGACGAATCGATCGAAGAGATGAAGCATGCCGATGTCCTGATCGAGCGCGTACTGTTCCTCGAAGGCCTGCCCAACCTGCAGAACCTGAACAAGCTGCTGATCGGCGAGAACGTCGAAGAATGCATCCACGGCGACCTCAAGCTCGAACTGGCCTCGCGCAGCGACCTCGTCGAAGCGATCGCCTACTGCGAGTCCTGTAAGGACTACGTTTCGCGAGAACTGCTCGAGGAGATCCTCGAAGATACCGAAGAGCACATCGACTACCTCGAAACCCAGATCGACCTGATCGCCAAGGTGGGCCTGCCCAACTATCTGCAGGCCCAGATGGACAACGACGCATCCTGAGCGCAGGGGACGCCGCGCCGGGCTGACGGACAAGAACCTCGTCCCGTTCCGCCCCGCCAGCCCGCGCGCCGTCATCGGAGGGTATTTTCGCCATGCGCTTCACCCTGCTGCCCCGCCAGACCGGACACCTCCGCCCGCCCGCGTTTCCCGTCAGCCGCTTCGCCCTCTACATCGTCGCCGCGGCGGCGCTGATGCACCTGGCCCTGGCCGCATGATCGAACCCGCATGACTCTGCCC
>JAEWVQ010000342.1 GCA_023459095.1 Pseudomonadota bacterium
GCTCACGGCGCGTTCGACGACGGCCTGGAAGTGCTCGTTGGCCGAGGTGTTGGTCGGCAGGTCATCGGGATCGAACGGGCGGGACTTGTGCATGGGGGCGCTCCGGGTTCAGGGATTGGAGTCGCCCAGTTTTCGGCATTCATGTTGCGAGGGTATGACGAACCCGCTAGCCCACGCGAAACCGCCTCACCGTCCCTTCCAGCGCTGCGGCGAGCTGCTGCAACTGGCTGGCGCGTGCGAGCGAGTCGCGGGTGGCGGCGTGGTTGGTTTCGCTCATCTGCGCGATCTGCTCGACGCTCTGCGCGATGTCGTTGCTGGCCGAGCGCTGTTCGCGCAGGGCGGCGTTGATCGAGGCCACCGCGTTGCGCACTTCGGCGGCCCCGGCTTCGAGGGCGGTGACGGCCTCGGCGGCACGGCCGGCGTCGGTGGCGCCGGCGTCGGCGAGCTGACGGCCGGCGTCCATGCTGCGCACGGCGTCGGCGGCGCTGGCCTGCACGCGCGCGATCATCGCGGTGATCTCCTGGGTCGATTGCGCGGTGCGCTCGGCGAGCTTGCGCACCTCGTCGGCGACCACGGCGAAGCCGCGGCCCTGTTCGCCGGCGCGCGCAGCCTCGATCGCGGCGTTGAGCGCGAGCAGATTGGTCTGCTCGGCGATGCCCTGGATCACCTTGACGATGCCGGAGATGCTCTCGGTGCTGGCGCCGAGGTCGGCCATGACTTCGGCCGAGGCGCTCATGCGCTCGGCGATGCGCTCGATCGACGCGGTGGTGTCGCCGATCACCGCGACGTTGTGCTGCAGCTGCTCGGCCGAGCGCTGCGACAGGCGGTCGGCGTCGTCGGCGTACTCGGTGACCTGGGCGATGCTCACGGTCATCTCCTCGACCGCCGCGGCGATTGCGCTGCTCGATTCGCTCTGCTGTTGCGAGGCGCCGGCGATGCGTTCCTCGTTGGTGCGCAGGGTGTCGATGGCGCCGGCGACGGAGTTGGCGTGCTGGCGGATGTCGCGGATGGTGGTGGCGAGGCCTTCCTGCATCTGCTTCATCGCCGCGAGCAGGCTGTGCCCGTCGCCGCGGCGCAGCGCCACCGGCTGGTCGAGCTGGCCGGCGGCGATGCGGCGGGCGACCTCGGCGGCGTAGGCGGGCTCGCCGCCGAGCTGGCGCAGCAGCTGGCGGGCGACCACGACCGACACCCCGATGCAGGCGGCAAGCGCGAGCAGCGCGATGAGGCCGGCGCTCGTCAGCGTGCGCTCGAGGTCGTCGAGCACGTCGTGCTTGACCACGCCGGAGCGCGTCTTGAGGTGGTCCATCTGCTTCAGCAGGATGTCGCGCATTTCGCGCCACGCCGGGGTCTCGTCCTTCACCAGCACGGCGCGCGCGCCGTCGCTGTCGGCCGCCTTGACGCGTTCGATGACGCGCGCGCGCAGCGGCGCCCAGCGCTGCTGCACCGCGTCGATCGCACGCACCGTGGCGGCGCCGCCGTCGAGTTGCGCGGGCGCGGCCTTGACGCGGGCGAGCACCTCGTCGAACGCCTGCTCGGCGCGGGTGAAATTCTCGTAGGCCTTGGCGTTGGCCGGATCGATCAGGATGTTGCGCAGCGCCTGGCCCATCTGCAGGCCCTGGGCGTAGGCGTTGGTGACGTCGCGCTCGACGCTCAACTCGGTGTCGATGAAGGCGATCAGGTCGTCCTGGCTGCCCTTCATCTGCCACACCGTGGCGCCCAGGGCGACGATGAACAGGCCGCAGGTGACGGCGATCAGGATGGCGAGCTGGGCGCGGATGCTGAGGGGGGTGTTGGTGGTCATGGCTGGAGGGGCGTGTCGCCGCGATCTGGTTGTTGTCGGTGGTATATCGGCAGGTGAGCAAATACTTTAATTCCGGATGAGTGGCGCGGCCACTCCGCGTGGACCATCGGCAGCGCCGGCAGAGGCTGCAGCACGCAGTGCGTGCGCGTAAAATCGCGTTTTGCCCACCGTCCCGCGCCATGTCCCAGCTCGATTCCGTGTTCGCCCCCGATGGCGCGCTCGCCAGTGCGATTCCCGCCTTTCGCGCGCGGCCGCAGCAGATCGAGATGGCCCGGCGCATCGCCGAGGCGATCCGCGGCAACCGCATCCTCGTCGCCGAGGCCGGCACCGGCACCGGCAAGACCTTCGCCTATCTGGTGCCGGCGTTGCTCGCCGGCGGCAAGGTAATCATCTCCACCGGCACCAAGACCCTGCAGGACCAGCTCTTCAACCGCGACCTGCCCACGGTGCGCGCGGCGCTCAAGGTGCCGGTGTCGATCGCGCTGCTGAAGGGCCGCGCCAACTACGTCTGCCCCTACCACCTGGAACGCAATGCGCGCGACGGCCGCTTCCTCACCGCGCAGGATGCCGCCGACCTGCGTGCCATCGTCCGTTTCGCCAAGCTCACGCAGACCGGCGACAAGGCCGAGTGCACCGACGTGCGCGAGGATTCCGGGGCGTGGATGGCGGCGACCTCGACGCGCGACAACTGCCTCGGCCAGGATTGCCCCGAGGTCAAGGAGTGCTTCGTGATGCAGGCGCGGCGCAATGCCATGGAGGCCGACGTGGTGGTGGTGAACCACCATCTGTTCTTCGCCGACGTGATGCTGCGCGACGAGGGCATGGGCGAACTGCTGCCGGCGTGCAACGCGGTGATCTTCGACGAGGCGCACCAGCTGCCGGAAACCGCGAGCCTGTTCTTCGGCGAGAGCACCTCGACCGCGCAGGTGCTCGAACTCGCCCGCGACACGCGCTCGGAGACGGTGGCCGCGGCGCGCGACTGCATCGCGCTGATCGACGAGAGCCGTGCGCTGGAAAAGGCGGCGCGCGACTTCCGCCTCGTGTTCGGCCCCGACGGCGCGCGCCTGTCGGCGGCGCAGGCCGCCGAGTGCGAGGGCTTCGACAAGGCGCTCGACGAACTTGGCGCGGCGTTGGAGCGCTTTCACGGCGTGCTCGACACCCAGGCCGAGCGCTCCGAGGGCCTCGCCGCCTGCCTGCGGCGCAGCGAGGAAATGGGCGAGCGCCTGCGGCGCTGGCGCAGTCCGGAAGAGAAGGACCTCATCCGCTGGGTGGAGGTGTTCGCCCACTCGGCGGCGCTCAACGCCACGCCGCTGCACGTTTCCGACGTGTTCCGCCGCCAGGTCGAGGGCCAGCCGCGCGCCTGGGTGTTCACCTCGGCCACGCTCGCGGTGGGCAAGAGCTTCGACCACTATTGCCGCGAGATGGGGCTGGCGTGGATCGAGCCGCCGCCGCTCACCGAGGTCTGGGGCAGCCCCTTCGACTATGCCGAGCAGGCGCTGCTCTATGCGCCGGCGAACATGCCGGAGCCCAACGCGCCGGGCTATGTCGAACAGGTCGCACGCACCGCGCTGCCGCTGATTCGCGCCGCGCGTGGCCGCACCTTCGTGCTGTGCACCTCGCTGCGCGCGATGCGCCGCATCCACGAGCTGATCGCCGAAGGCCTGGAGCGCACCGGCGACAAGCTGCCGCTGCTGCTGCAGGGCGAGGGCTCGCGCACCGAACTGCTCGAGCGCTTCCGCCGGCTGGGCAATGCGGTGCTGGTGGCGAGCCAGAGCTTCTGGGAAGGCGTGGACGTGCCCGGCGATGCGCTGTCGCTGGTGGTGATCGACAAGCTGCCGTTCGCGCCGCCCGACGACCCGGTGCTCGCCGCGCGCGTCGAGCACATGCAGAAGCAGGGCCTGAGCCCCTTCATCCACCACCAGCTGCCGCGCGCGGTGATCAGCATGAAGCAGGGCGCCGGCCGGCTGATACGCACCGAGCGCGACCGCGGCGTGCTGTGCATCTGCGATCCGCGCATGATCGACAAGTCCTACGGCAAGGTGATCTGGCGCAGCCTGCCGCCGATGCGCCGCACGCGCGTGGAGGCCGAGGCGGTGGCCTTCCTCGAACAGCTGCCGCCGCCGCGCGCGGGCTGATCCGGCGCCGTTCCGGTTCCGTCCTTTTCCGGTTCCTTTTTTCGCCCCCGTTCAGGTGCCCATGCAAGCGACCCCGCAGTCAAACACCGTGCAGGCGGAGCCCGCCGCCCTCGCGCAGGACGGGCCCCGCCACCGCCCGCACCCGCAGCA
>JAEWVQ010000343.1 GCA_023459095.1 Pseudomonadota bacterium
CGCTGCATCGCTGCAGCAGAGAAACGAGATTATGATCAACTCAGAACTTCTCGTCAACCCCTTCCGTTCAAATCATTGTGCCGCCGACTCGAACCGAAGCGCTTTCCCGCTTCCTCTTCACCGCCGCGCAAACCGCTGCAGCGCTGAAGAGGTGCGCATTATAGACAAACAATCACGAAGGTCAAGATTATTTTTGAAGAAAGTTCGATTATTCGTCCGGCGCATAGAAACCCGGGCCATGCGCAAAGTTCTCGAAGCGGGTGTATTGCCCGAGGAACGTCATACGCACCGTCCCGGTCGGACCATTCCGGTGCTTGCCGATGATCAACTCCGCCGTACCCTTGTCCGGGGAGTCCGGGTTGTAGACCTCATCCCTATAGATGAACATGATGATGTCCGCGTCCTGCTCGATGGCGCCGGACTCACGCAGATCGGACATCACCGGGCGTTTATTCGGGCGCTGCTCCAGGCTGCGGTTCAGCTGCGACAGGGCGATGATGGGAACGTGCAACTCCTTGGCGAGCGCCTTGATCGAGCGCGAGATCTCGGACAGCTCCGAGGCGCGGTTGTCACTGTCCCGACTGCCGACCATCAGCTGCAGGTAATCGATCACGATCAGCCCGAGACGTCCGCACTGACGGGCCAGGCGACGCGCGCGCGCGCGCAGGTCGATGGGATTGAGGCCAGGGGTCTCGTCGATGAACAGCGGCGCGTCGTACAGCTTGCCCATCGCCACGGTGAGGCGCTGCCAGTCGTCGTCGGTGAGGCGGCCACTGCGGATCTTCTGCATGTCGATGCGACCGACCGAGGAAATGAAGCGGGTCGCCAACTGCGTGCCCGGCATTTCCATCGAAAAGATCGCCACCGGCAGACGTTGCTCGACGGCCACATGTTCGGCCACATTCAGCGCAAAGGTCGTCTTTCCCATTGCCGGTCGGCCGGCAACGATCAGCATGTCGGACGGCTGCAAGCCCGAGGTCTTGTCGTCGAGATCGGCAAAGCCGGACGGCACGCCGGTGACCTCGGACGGGCTGTCGCGGTCGTACAACTCCTGCACGCGATCGACCACCTGCTTGAGGATGGGCTGGATCGACATGAAGCCGCTGGCGTGACGCGCGCCAGCCTCGGCAATCTCGAACACCTTGGCCTCGGCCTCGTCGAGCAAGGCCTTGGCATCCTTGCCCGATGGGCTGAGCGCACTCGCAGCGATCTCGTCGCCGACCGCCACCAGCTTGCGCAGGATTGCGCGCTCGCGAACGATTTCGGCATAGCGCCGGATATTCGCCGCCGACGGCGTGTTGTTGGCGATTTCTGCCAGATAGGCAAGCCCGCCCGCCTGCTCGGCCTCACCGCTCTTCTCCAGCGACTCGAACACGGTGACCACGTCGGCCGGCTTGCCGAGGTCGATCAACTTGGTGATGTGACGATAGATACGCCGGTGGTCGTCGCGATAGAAATCGCTTTCGTTGGCGAGGTCGGCGATCCGTTCCCAGGCCTGGTTATCGAGCAACACGCCGCCGATCAGCGACTGCTCGGCCTCCAGCGAATGCGGCGGCAATTTGATCGAAGCCAGCTGGGGATCGGCCGGACCGTCGGAGAACCTGCGTGCGGAAGTCGCCATGAAGAACCTGAATGCACTGCGCCAGATGAACGGCAAGGCGCAATTTTAGAATCCAAAAAACAAAAAGGGCTGCCTGAGCAGCCCTTTTTCCTGAGCGACGTCGCAGTGCTTACTGCTGGCCCAGCACCGAGACGGTGATCGAGGTGACCACGTCGGCGTGCAGCGAAACGTCGAGCTGGACGTCGCCGATCTGCTTCAGCGGACCTTCCGGCATGCGGATCGCGGCACGGTCGATCTCGAAGCCTTGGGCGGCCAGCGCTTCGGCGACATCGGCGTTGGTCACGGAGCCGAACAGACGGCCGTCCATGCCCGCCTTGCGCGCGACCTGAACCATCAGGCCTTCGAGCTTGGCAGCCAGCGCCTGAGCGGCGGCGAGTTTCTCGGCCTGCAGGCGCTCGAGCTCGGCGCGGCGCGCCTCGAACTCGGCCATGTTGGCCTCGGTCGCACGCTTGGCGAAACCTTGCGGGATCAGATAGTTGCGGGCATAGCCGTCCTTGACCTTGACCACGTCGCCGAGGCCACCGAGCTTGCCGACCTTGTCGAGAAGAATGATTTGCATGATTCCGTTCCCCTCTTACTGGTGCAGGTCGGTGTAGGGCATCAGCGCGAGGAAGCGCGCACGCTTCACCGCAACCGACAGCTGGCGCTGGTAGCCGGCCTTCGTGCCGGTAATGCGTGCCGGCATGATCTTGGCGTTTTCGGTGATGAAGTCCTTCAGGATGTCGACATCCTTGTAGTCGACTTCCTCGATCTTCTCCGCGGTGAAGCGGCAGAACTTGCGACGCTTGAAGAGGCCACGACCGCCGCGGTCATCCTTCTTCTTGAACTTGGACTTGGGCTTGAAAGCCATTTCAGTTTCCTTCCAGAAATTCGATCTTGTTCAGATGCAGCACCGGCACCCTGCTGCGCATGCTTTTCGCAGCGAGAAAACCGGTTACCGTCACGTTCGCCCCGGGGCGGGCACTGGCCAGCACGCTCGCCAAGTCACCGACGGCCATGGCTTGCAGCTCCACCGCAACGTCGCGAGCCACACCGGACTCGACCTGTTTCGATGCATGCTCCAGCACGCAGGCTGCGATCGGCACTCCTGCCGGCGTCCGACGCAGCGGCAGCAACTCGGCCACCCGCGCGTCGAGGCGCAATTCGTTCGCCCCGGCTTCAGCCACCTCAGGCGGCAGAAGCTTCGGAGGACTCGGCCGCCTTGCCTTCCTCGCCGGCGGCGGGGGTCAGCGAACGCGACTTTTCTTCCTTCATCATCGGCGACGGAGTGGTGACCGCCTTCTTCATCTTGATGGTCAGGTGGCGCAGCACGGCATCGTTGAACTTGAAGGCATGCTCGAGTTCGGCCAGCGTTTCGCCGTCGCACTCGATGTTCATGAGCACATAGTGGGCCTTGTGCACCTTCTGGATCGGGTAAGCCATCTGACGACGGCCCCAGTCTTCCAGGCGATGGATCTGGCCGCTGCGGGCGGTGACGATCGACTTGTAACGGTCGATCATCGCCGGGACCTGTTCGGACTGGTCCGGGTGGACGATGAACACGATTTCGTAGTGTCGCATGCAGACTCCTTGCGGTTGTTGACGTTCAGCCCCCCGGCATGCGAAACCGGTGGGGCAAGGGAAGAGCGGAATGGTAGCAAATTCCGCTGATAAATCAAAGACTGTGCATTCAGGCCTCCAGCCTGCGGCAAACCGCCGTCCGCGCCCATGACCGCCACATGACTGCTTACACTCCTGCCGTCGCCACGCGCGCGTCACCCCCTAGTATTGCCGCAGCCCGGAGCCACAGCGCTCCGCACACTTTCCACGGGGGACCCGACATGAACAAGACCCATTCCCGCGCGCTGCTCACCGCCCTGCTGTGCGGCGGCCTGCTTGCCATCGGCACCGCGGCGCAAGCCGACGACGACCGCCGCGGACATCGCGGCCACGGCTGGAAGCATCACAAGCACCACCACTACCACGACCACCACTACCGCGGCGACCGCCACACCGTGATCCGCGAGCGCGTCATCGTGCGCGAGCGCCCACGCTATTACGACGAGCGCGAAGTCCACCACCACTACTACACGCCGCCCCGCGCCTACAGCCGCTCGCCTGCGGTGGTGATCGGCGTGGATATTCCACCGCTGGTGATCCCGCTGCGCTGATCCGGCGCAGCGCGGCACACCCGTTCAGCGCGGCCGCGACTCCCAGATCTTCTGCAAACGCTTCACCGACACCGGCATCGGCGTCTTCAGCTCTTGCGCGAACAGGCCGACGCGCAGCTCTTCGAGCAACCAGCGGAATTCGTCGAGTTGCGGGTCATCGACACCCGCCCGCCGCTTGGCGACGAGTTCGCGTTCCCAGGCCTGGGCGAGCGCGCGCCACTCGCTCATCGCCTGCGCGTCGCGCGGCGCATTGTTACGGAGTTTGTCGAGGCGGATCGACGCGCCTTTCAAATAACGCGGAAACTGGGCCAGACGTTCCCACGGAAAGGCAACGAGAAAATCCTTGGGCAACAGCGCGGCGACCTGCCCCTGGATGTCGGCCACCACCTCGGGGAAAGTCTTCAGCCCGGAGAGGCGCTTTTGCAGCGCCGCGTGCTCGACCGCGAGCTGCCCGGCCAGACGCATGAACTCCTGCGCCACCAGCGTGATCCGCGGTTTGGCCTCGGCACAGCGCTGCGCAAAGCCCTCGGCGTCGTTGGGCAGCGGCTCGAGCAGGCAGCAGCGGCACAGGGTGGCCTCGACCAGGCGCGCCTTGAGCTCAGTCTCCGACCCGAACCCCATCATCTGCAAGGCGAGCTCGCGCAGCCCCGGGAGCTTCTCGATCGCACGCACCTGATCCTTCAGGGCCAGCGCGAACAGCCGCGCGAGTCCGCGCCGATGCACGCGCGCGGCCTCTTCCGGCGTGTCGTAGGGGCGCAGCGACACGCTGTCGCCGTCGTCGTGCAGCGCCGGAAAACCGATCACCTCCCGCCCGCCGACCTTGACCTCGAGCAGCTCGGGCAGTGCGCCGAAGGTCCAGGCGGTGATTCCGGCGAGCGCGCCCGCCGTCACCGACGCCTGCACGGCCGGCACCACTGACGGCGTGTCCTTCCCGACCGGGGCCGCAGCAGGCGCCGATGCGCTGTCGATCTGCGCGGCGCGGAAGCGCGACGCCACCTGCTCGCGGAACCGCGTGCGCAGCTCGGCCAGATTGCGCGACTGGCCGAGCACGCGGCCGTGCTCGTCGGCGACGCGGAAGTTCATGAAGCAGTGCGGATGCAGATTCTCGACGCGGAAACTCTCGAGCGGCAGCTTGAGCTGCACGCGCTCCTCGACGAAGCGCTGCAGCGCGCGCAACAAGGGCTCGTCGGTGTCGAACTCGCCGTCCTCGTGCAGCGCCATGAACGCCGCCGCGCTCTCGGCGATCGGCTGCAGACGATGGCGATGCTTCTGCGGCACGGTCTTCAGCAGCGCCGCCACCTTCTCCTCGAGCAGCCCGGGCACCAGCCATTCGCAGCGCGCCGCCGGAATCTGATTGAGCATCGCCAGCGGCACCGCCAGGGTCACGCCGTCGTCGGCCTCGCCGGGCTGGTGGCGATAGCTCAGGCCGAGCTTCTGGCCGAGCACCTCGAAGCGCGCCGGAAAGCGCTCGGTGGTGATGCCCTCGGCTTCGTGCCGCATCAGCTGATCGCGCGACAGGTGCAGGCGCTTGGGCTCGCTGCGCTCGGCGTCCTTGCGCCAGGCCTCGAATCCCGCCAGATCGACGACCTCCGCCGGAATGCGGGCATCGTAGAAGGCCTCGATCAGCGCCTCGTCAACCAACACGTCAGGCCGCCGCGACTTGTGCTCCAGACGCTCGATCTCTGCCACCAGGCGGCGGTTGTGAGCGAGGAAGGCCATGCCGCGCGCCGCGCCCTCGGCGATCTCGCCGGCGACCAGCCCTTCGCGGATGAACAATTCGCGGCACAGCGCCGGATCGATGTCGCGGTAAGGCACGCCACGCCGCGCGTAGAGCACCAGGCCATGCACCGTGCCGCGCTCCCAGGCGCGCACGCTGCCCGCCGATTTCGACCAGTGCGGCTCGAACACGTGGCGCTTGAGCAGGTGGGCGCCGACCTCCTCGACCCATTCCGGCTCGATGCGCGCGAGGCAGCGCCCGAACAGGCGCGAGGTTTCCACCAACTCCGCGCTCATGATCCACTTGCCCGCCTTCTTCGCCAGCACCGAACCCGGGTGCGGCCAGAACTTGATGCCGCGCGCGCCCAGATAGGCGCCGGCCTGCTGCGCCGAGGCGTCCTCGACCTTGCAGCCGACGTGGCCGAGCAACCCGGCGAGCAGCGCCTTGTGGATGGCCTCGTAACCGGCCGGCTGGTCGTTCTCCTTCCAGCCGTGCTCGGCGCACAGGGTGTGGAGTTGGGCGTGCACATCGCGCCATTCGCGCAGGCGCAGCCAGGACAGGAAGTGGGTGCGGCACCACGCCTTCTGCTTGCTCGACGATTCGTGGCGCTGCACCTCGCCCCACGCCTTCCACAGATTCAGGTACCACAGGAACTCGGAGCGCTGATCCTGCTCGCCGCCGCGAAAGCGCGCATGCGCCTGGTCCGCCGCGGCCGCGCGCTCCGGCGGACGCTCGCGCGGGTCCTGCACCGACAGCGCGGCGGCGATCACCAGCACTTCGGCGAGGCTGGCGCGCTCGCGCGCGGCGAGGATCATGCGGCCGATGCGGGGATCGAGCGGCAGCTTGCCGAGCTCGCGGCCGACCGCGGTGAGTTCGCGGGCGTCATCGTCGCTCACCGCGCCGAGTTCGATCAGCAACTGGTAGCCGTCGCCGATCAGGCGCGAGCCGGGCGCATCGATGAACGGGAAGTCCTCCACCGCGCCCAGGCGCAGCGCCTTCATGCGCAGGATCACCCCGGCGAGCGAGGCGCGCAGGATCTCGGGATCGGTGTGCGGCGCACGGCGCTTGAAATCGTCCTCGTCGTAGAGCCGGATGCACACCCCGTCCATCACCCGGCCGCAACGCCCGGCGCGCTGCTGCGCCGCCGACTGCGCGATCTTCTCGACCTGCAGCTGCTCGACCTTGTTGCGCGGCGAATAGCGCTTGACCCGCGCCAGCCCGGTGTCGACCACGTAACGGATGCCGGGCACGGTGAGCGAGGTCTCGGCGACGTTGGTCGACAGCACCACGCGCCGCCCCGACGACGGCGCGAACACGCGCGCCTGCTCCTGCGCCGACTGGCGCGCGTAGAGCGGCAGGATTTCGGTGCCGGCGGCGTGATGCGCCTTGCGCAGCGCCTCGCCGGCCTCGCGGATCTCGCGCTCGCCGGGGAGGAACACGAGGACGTCGCCGGGACCGCAGCGCTGCGCCTCGTCCACCGCCTCGACGAGCGCATCCATCAGATCGCGCTCACGGCCGCGTTCCCGGGCGCCCGCCTTCGCCCCCTCGCCCGGCCGCGCGGCGGGCGCGCCCTCGGCCTCCTCCACCGGGCGGTAGCGCATCTCGATCGGGTACAGCCGGCCGGAAACCTCGATCACCGGCGCCGGCCGGCCCTCGGCATCGGCGAAATGGCGGGCGAAGCGCTCCGCGTCCAGGGTCGCCGAGGTCACGATCAGCTTGAGGTCGGGGCGCCGCGGCAGCAGCGTGCGCAGATAGCCGAGCAGGAAGTCGATGTTGAGGCTGCGCTCGTGAGCCTCGTCGATGATCAGCGTGTCGTAGGCGGCGAGCAGCGCGTCGGTCTGGGTCTCGGCGAGCAGGATGCCGTCGGTCATCAGCTTGATGTGGCTGTTCGCGCTCAGGCGGTCGGTGAACCGGATCTTGTAGCCCACGACCTGGCCGAGCGGGCTGTCGAGCTCCTGCGCGATGCGGCTCGCGGTGGCGCGCGCCGCCAGCCGCCGCGGCTGGGTGTGGCCGATGAGGCCGGCGGCGCCGCGCCCGAGTTCGAGGCAGATCTTCGGC
>JAEWVQ010000344.1 GCA_023459095.1 Pseudomonadota bacterium
GCACCGAGCCGCCGGTGTCGGTGCCGGTGGCGATCGGCGCCAGGCGCGCGGCCACCGCCGCCGCCGAGCCGCCGGACGAGCCGCCGGGCACACGCGCGGGGTCCCACGGGTTGCGCGCGGGGCCGAAGTGCGAGTTCTCGTTCGACGAGCCCATCGCGAACTCGTCCATGTTGGTCTTGCCCAGACTCACCGCGCCGGCGTTCTTGAGCAGGGTGACGACGTGGGCGTCGTAGGGGCTGACGAAATTGGCCAGCATCTTCGAGCCGCAGGTGGTGCGCACGCCTTCGGTGCAGAACACGTCCTTGTGGGCGAGCGGGATGCCGGTGAGCGGGCCGGCGTCGCCGGCGGCGATGCGGGCGTCGGCGGCGCGCGCGGCGGCGAGCGCGCCGTCACGGTCTACGGTGATGAAGGCGTTGAGCGCGGGATTGCGGGCGTCGATGCGATCGAGGAAGAGTCCGGCGAGTTCGACGCTGGAAATCTGCCTGGCGTCGAGCGCGCGGCGCAGGTCGGTGAGGGACGCGTTGATCATGGCGTGAGGCGTGCGAAGGTGGGGGCGGGCGTCCGGCGGCGCCGGACGGCGCGGGTTCATTCGATGACTTTGGGCACCAGGTAGAGGCCGGCCTCGGTCTGCGGCGCGACGGCCTGGAAGGCGGCGCGGCGGTCGCCCTCGCTGACCACGTCGTCGCGCAGCCGGGTGGCGAGTTCCTGCGGATGGCTCATCGGCTCGACCCCGGCGGTGTCGACCGCCTGCATCTGTTCGATGAGGCCGAAGATCCCGTCGAGCTTGCTCCGCGTGGCCTCGATTTCGGCGTCGGAAACCGCGATGCGGGCGAGACGGGCGAGGCGCCCGACCTGTTCATTGGAGAGCGACATGGGGTAACAAAACCTGCTGAATCCACAAAGGTTTGTAGGTTATCATAATCGTTTCCGCCCCGTCCGGGGCCGGGCCGCCGGGCGGTCCGCGCGCACTCAATTAACCGTTTTACCGGTTCGGAATTTTTCATGTTCGGCTTTCTGCGTTCCTATTTCTCCAACGATCTGGCGATCGACCTGGGTACCGCCAACACGCTGATTTACGTGCGCGGCAAGGGCATCGTGCTTGACGAGCCCTCGGTGGTGGCGATCCGCACCGAAGGCGGCCCCAATGCCAAACGCACCATCCAGGCCGTCGGCCACCAGGCCAAGCAGATGCTGGGCAAGACCCCCGGCAACATCACCGCGATCCGGCCGATGAAGGATGGCGTGATCGCCGATTTCGTCGTCACCGAGCAGATGATCAAGCAGTTCATCAAGAAGGTGCATGACTCCCGCCTGCTCTCGCCCAGCCCGCGCATCATCATCTGCGTGCCCTGCGGTTCGACCCAGGTCGAGCGCCGCGCGATCCGCGACGCGGCGCTGGCGGCGGGCGCTTCGCAGGTCTACCTGATCGAGGAACCGATGGCGGCGGCGATCGGCGCCGGGTTGCCGGTGTCGGACGCGCTCGGCTCCATGGTCGTCGACATCGGCGGCGGCACCACCGAGGTCGGCGTGATCTCGCTCGGCGGCATGGTCTATGCGGGCAGCGTGCGCGTCGGCGGCGACAAGTTCGACGAGTCCATCGTCAACTACATCCGCCGCAACTACGGCATGCTGATCGGCGACACCACCGCGGAGAACATCAAGAAGGAGATCGGCTCGGCGTTTCCGGGCTCCGAGGTGCGCGAGATGGAGGTCAAGGGCCGCAACCTCGCCGAGGGCATTCCGCGCAGCTTCACGATTTCGTCGAACGAGATCCTGGAAGCGCTCACCGAGCCGCTGAACCAGATCGTGTCCGCGGTCAAGATCGGTCTCGAGCAGACCCCGCCGGAACTCGGCGCCGACATCGCCGACCGCGGCATGATGCTCACCGGCGGCGGCGCGCTGGTGCGCGACCTCGACCGCCTGCTGATGGAAGAGACCGGCCTGCCGGTGGTGGTGGCCGAGGACCCGCTGAGCTGCGTGGCGCGCGGCTGCGGCCTCGCCCTCGACAAGATGGACAAGCTCGGCTCCATCTTCACCTCGGACTGAAGCCCGTGCCCGGCCCGTCCGGGCATTTCTTTTCCTGCCGTCCTTTGATTCCGTAGATGTCGTTCGTCGGTCATCAGCCGCCTCCCATTTTCCGGCGCGGACCGGCTCCGCTGGTCCGCCTGCTGGTCCTCGTCTCGATCTGCCTGGCGATGCTGGTGGCGGATCTGCGCTTCCGTTATCTCGAAGTGCTGCGCCAGGGCTTGTCGGTGGTCACCTATCCGCTGCAGATGGCCGCGGCCAAGCCGGCCGACTTCGTGCGCAATGCCTCGCGCTATTTCGCCACCCTGCTGCAGGTCCAGGTCGAGAATGCGGAGCTGCGCCATCAGCAGCTGGGCTCCGGCGAGCGCCTGTTGCGCTTCGAGCTGCTCGAGCAGGAGAACGAGCACCTGCGCCGGCTGCTGGGCATGGCGCAGCGCGTCGGGGTGAAGAGCGTGGCTGCGGAGATTCTCTACAACGCTCCCGATCCGTTCGCGCGCAAAGTCATTCTCGACCGCGGCGCGCAGCAGGGCGTGGAAGCGGGGCTCGCCGTGGTCGACGCCGGCGGCGTCATCGGCCAGGTCACGCGGGTTTATCCGGTGCAGTCCGAAGTCACCCTGCTCACCGACCGCAATCAGGCGATTCCGGTGCAGGTCGAGCGCAATGGCCTGCGCGGCGTGCTGTTCGGCATCGGCCAGGGGCGGCTGGAGCTGCGTTTCGTGATCGCCGGCGCCGACATCCGGCAGGGCGACCGGCTGGTGACCTCCGGACTCGACGGCGTGTTCGTGCCCGGGCTGCCGGTGGCCGACGTTACCTTGGTGGCGCGCGATGGCGAGGCCTTCGCGCGCATCGAGGCCGACCCGGTGGCCGGGGTCGAGCGCAGCGTGCAGGTGCTGGTGCTCGGCCGCGCCGAGGCGCCGCCGCCGCCACCGCCCGCGGAGCCGGCCGCCGACGGCAAGGGCAAGCGCTGACATGCAACCGACCAACCGTTCCAGCCGCATCCTGTTGCCGGTCAAGCTGTGGTTCATCCACCTGAGCCTGCTGGTCGCGCTCGGCTTGGTGTACATCCCCACCGGGCGCTTGCCCGCGGTGCCCGACTGGGTGGCGCTGGTGCTTGCCTTCTGGTGCATCCGCGAGCCGCTGCGCATCGGCATGGGCGCCGGCTTCGTGTTTGGCGTGCTGGTCGATATCGGTCAGGGCGCGGCGATGGGGCAGCATGCGCTGGCCTACGTCGTGCTGGCCTGGCTGGCGAACGGACTGGCGCGCCGCGTGCTGTGGTTCCCGCCCTTGCAGCAGGCCCTGCACGTGCTGCCCATGCTGCTGGTGTCGCAGCTGCTGATGGTCGCGGTGCGCCTGGTGGCGGGGGCGGAGTTTCCTGGTTGGTGGTATTTCCTGTCGAGCTTCAGTGGCGTGCTGCTGTGGTGGCCGCTGACCTATCTGCTGCTGCTGCCGCAGTACCAGCCGGTGGACCGCGACGACAACCGGCCGATCTGAGACCGTTGTCTGCCGACTGCCGCCACGTGAACGCCGCCTCATGACCGAATTCCGCACCCCCGACCAGGAGAGTTCGCGCTTCCGCCATCGTGTCCTCGCTGCCGGCGCCTTCGTGCTGGTGTGCTTCGGCCTGCTGGTGGCGCGCTTCTACTACCTGCAGGTGGTGCGCCACGACTACTTCCACACCCGCGCCGAGGACAACCGCATCGCGCTGCTGCCGGTGGTGCCCAACCGCGGCACCATCGTCGATCGCAACGGTGTCGTGCTCGCGCGCAACTACGCCGCGTACACGCTGGAGATCACGCCGTCGCGCACGCGCGGGCTGGAGGAGACGATCGACGAGCTCGCCACGATCATCCCGATCGAGGCCCGCGACCGCCGGCGCTTCCGCAAGGTGCTGGAGGAGAGCCGCAATTTCGAGAGCGTGCCGATCCGCACCCGCCTGAGCGACGAGGAGGTCGCGCGCTTCATCGCCCAGCGCTACCGCTTTCCCGGCGTCGAGGTCCAGGCCCGGCTGTTCCGCGATTACCCGCAGGGCGCGTCGGCCTCGCACGTGATCGGCTACATCGGCCGCATCAACGACCGCGACGTCGAGCGCATCGAGACGCGCGGCGATGCCGCGAACTACCGCGGCTCCGAGTACATCGGCAAGAGCGGCCTCGAGCTGTCCTACGAAACCGAGCTGCACGGCGTCACCGGCGTCGAGCAGGTCGAGGTCAATGCCGGCGGGCGCGCGGTGCGCCAGCTGTCGAGCACGCCGGCATCGGCGGGCAACGATCTGGAGCTGACCCTGGACATCGAGCTGCAGAAGATCGCCGAGGCGGCGTTCGGCCAGCGCCGCGGCGCGCTGGTCGCGATCGAGCCGGAGACCGGCGGCGTGCTCGCCCTGGTGTCGACGCCGACCTTCGATCCCAACCTGTTCGTCGAGGGCATCTCGACTCAGGACTGGAAGGCGCTCAACGACTCGCCCGACCACCCCCTGCTCAACCGCGCGATCTACAGCACCTACCCGCCGGGCTCGACGTTCAAGCCCTTCATGGCGCTGGCCGGGCTTGCCACCGGCAAGCGCACCGCGTCGCAGGCGATCGCCGACCCCGGGGTGTTCAACTTCGGCGGCCACCGCTTCATGGACGACAAGATCGGCGGTCACGGCATGGTCGATCTTCACAAATCCATCGTGGTGTCGTGCAACACCTATTACTACCAGCTCGCCAACGACCTCGGCATCGACGGCATCGCCAACTTCATGGCGCCGTTCGGTTTCGGCGCGCGCACCGGCATCGACGTGCCGGGCGAGGCCGAGGGCGTGCTGCCGTCGCCGCAATGGAAGAAGAAGCGCTTCCGCAAGCCCGAGCAGCAGCGCTGGTTCGGCGGCGAGACGATCTCGGTCGGCATCGGCCAGGGCTACAACGCCTACACCCCGCTGCAGCTGGCGAGCGCGCTCGCCACCCTGGTCAATGATGGCAAGGTGTTCCGGCCGCACGTGGTACGCCACGTGATCGATACCCGCAGCGGCGGCAAGCGCGTGGTCGAGCCCGCGCCCATCCGCCACATTCCGCTGCGCGCCGACCATCTGGCTGCGGTGCGCCAGGCCATGGTCGATGTGAACAAGAGCGGCACCGGCCGCCGTGCCTTCGCCGGCGCGCCCTACGAGGTCGGCGGCAAGACCGGCACCGCCCAGGTGTTCTCGCTCAAGGGCGCGAAATACGTCGAGGGCCGCGTCGCCGAGCGCCTGCGCGACCACTCCTGGTTCATCGCCTACGCCCCGGCCGACAAGCCCAAGATCGCGCTCGCCGTGCTGGTGGAGAACGGCGGCTTCGGTTCGCAGTCGGCGGCGCCGATCGCGCGCCAGGTGATCGACTACCACCTGCTCGGCAAGCGCCCGAACCAGCCCGCGCCCGAGGATGCCGACGCGCAGGAGAGCCTCGAATGACCGACATCCGTTTCAATCCGCTGCGCGTGGTGCAGGCCGTGCTGCGCCCCATTGATCCGGTGCTGATGCTGATCCTGGCGCTCCTCCTCGGCTACGCCTATGGCCTGATGATGAGCGCCTCGCCCGAGCGCCTGGAGGCGCAGACGATCAACACCGTGGTGGCGCTCGCCGCGTTGTGGGCGGCGGCCTGGCTGCCGAGCCAGCGCCTGCTCAGTCTCGCGCTGCCGCTGTACGTGGTCGGGGTCGTGCTGCTGGTCGCGGTCGAGCTGTTCGGCGAGGTGTCGAAGGGCGCGCAGCGCTGGCTGCACATCGGCGTCACCCGCATCCAGCCCTCGGAGCTGATGAAGATCGCGATGCCGATGATGCTGGCCTGGTACTTCCAGCAACGCGAAGGGCAAATCGGCCTGCGCGAGTTCATCGTCGCCGGCGCGCTGCTCGTGGTGCCGGGGGGGCTGATCCTGATCCAGCCCGATCTCGGCACCTGCCTGCTGGTGATGGCGGCCGGCTTCTACGTGATCTTCTTCGCCGGGCTGTCGTGGAAGCTGATCGTGCCGCTGGCCGCGCTCGGTACCGCCGGCATCGTCGCCATCGTCGGTTTCGGCGACACCCTGTGCCAGCCCGGGGTGGACTGGGTGGTGCTGCACGAGTACCAGAAGCACCGTGTGTGCACCCTGCTCGATCCGACCCAGGACCCGCTCGGCAGGGGTTTCCACATCATCCAGTCGACGATCGCGATCGGCTCCGGCGGGATCGCCGGCAAGGGCTGGATGGACGGCACGCAGACCCACCTCGCCTTCCTCCCCGAGCGCCATACCGACTTCATCTTCGCGGTGCTCGCCGAGGAGTTCGGTCTGGCCGGCGCGATCGTCCTGCTGCTGACCTATGTCGCCCTGCTGCTGCGCGGCTTCCAGATCGCGGCGCAGGCGCCGACCCTGGCCACCAAGCTGCTCGCCGGCGCGATCACGATGATCTTCTTCACCTATGCGTTCGTGAACATGGGCATGGTGAGCGGCATCCTGCCCGTGGTCGGGGTGCCGCTGCCCTTCGTCAGCTACGGGGGAACTGCGCTCGTCACCCTGTGTCTGGGGGTGGGTATCCTGATGAGCATCCGGCGCAGTCGATTGGCCGGCAAGGGCTGAAGATTGCGGGCGATGAATTCCATTTCTTCCTTTTTGGCGGTCGGCGTGCCGTCTTCGCGCGGGTGGGCGCTCTTGCGCCGCCGTGCCTGCCAGGGCGGCGTGCTGCTCGCCGCAGTGCTGCTGACGGCGTGCAGTTCCGGCCCGGTGCGCCAGGCCGGCACCGGCGCCGCGGAGCCCGCAGTGGGCGCCCCCACTGCGCCGAACGCGCGGCGCGGCGGCGGTTATTACAAGGACGACGGCCCCGACGACACGCCGCCCGCCAACCTCGATGCGGTGCCCGACGCGGTGCCCCGCGTCGAGCCCCTGCATCGCTTCGCCAACCGGCCGTATACCGCGCTGGGGCATAGTTTCGTGCCGGCGACCACGCTCGCGCCGTATCGCGAGCGTGGGCTGGCGAGTTGGTACGGCCGGCGCTTCCACGGCAAGCCGACGTCGAGCGGCGAACCCTACGACATGTACGCGATGACCGCGGCGCATCCGACCCTGCCGATTCCGAGTTACGCCCGCGTCACCCACGTGCCGAGCGGGCGTTCGGTGGTGGTGCGCGTCAATGACCGCGGCCCGTTCCACAAGGGGCGCCTGATCGACCTGTCCTATACCGCAGCCCACCGCCTCGGCTACATCAACGCGGGCAGTGCCGAGGTCGAGGTCGAGCAGATCCTGCCCGACGAGATTCCGATGGTGGCGAGCGCGAACCCGGTGCCGCCGCTGCCCGGGCGGCGCGGGCCCGAGGCGGCGCCGGTCGCGCCCGGTGCGCCGCTCGCCACCACGGTGTCGGAGCCGGGGCTGAAGGTGCAGGGCAGCGGGGTGTTCCTGCAACTCGGCGTGTTCGCCTCGCGCGACAACGCCGAGGGCTTTCGTGCCACCGTCGAGCGCGAGGTCGCGGCCTATGCCGAGCGTCTCGAGCTGTTCGCCGACGACGGCCGCTTCCGCCTGCACGCGGGGCCTTATGCATCGGTCGAGGCTGCGCGCGAAGCGGCGCTGCGCATCGCCGACGCGCTCAAGCTCAACCCCTTCGTGGTCGTGCGCTGAACATTGGCTTGAAACAAACCCTGTCCATTTTGGTCAGGGATGGTGGGGCGTCCTATAATTTTGCGCCCCGCCCGCCTCTTCCATTCTCTCCAGGTTATTTCCCGATGCGTTTCGTTTTTGCTCTGCTGTTGTCGTTGTTTTCCGTTTCTGCGCTGGCTCAGGCCATTCCCGCTCCGGTGCTCGCCGCCAAGGCCTGGGTGCTGGTCGATCACGGCACCGGCCAGGTGCTCGCCGCCAACGATCCCGACGCCCGCATCGAGCCGGCCTCGCTGACCAAGCTGATGACCGCCTACCTGACCTTCGCCGCGCTCAAGGCCGGCACCCTCACCCTCGACCAGCCGGTGCCGGTGTCGGACAAGGCGTGGCGCCAGGAGGGCTCGCGCATGTTCATCGAGCCGCGCAAGCCGGTGACCGTGCAGGAGTTGTTGCGCGGCGTGATCGTGCAGTCGGGCAACGACGCCTGCGTCGCGCTCGCCGAACTGCAGGCCGGCACCGAGGAGGCCTTTGCCGCGCTGATGAACCGCGAGGCCAAGCGTCTGGGCATGAACAACACCCACTTCACCAACTCCACCGGCCTGCCCGACTCCGAGCTGTACACCACGGCGCGCGATCTGGGCCTGCTCGCCGCGGCGATCGTGCGCGACTTCCCCGAGTACTACGAGCTGTACTCGATGAAGGAGTACACCTACAACAAGATCACCCAGCCCAACCGCAATCGCCTGCTGTGGGTCGACAGCACCGTCGACGGCATGAAGACCGGCCACACCAGCAGCGCCGGCTACTGTCTGGTGGCGTCGGCGCAGCGCGGCCCGCGCCGGCTGATCTCGGTCGTGCTCGGCACCGACTCGGACAATGTGCGTGCGCAGGAATCGCTCAAGCTGCTCAATTTCGGCTTCCAGTTCTACGACACCGTGAAGCTGTACTCGGCCGACCAGGCGCTGTCGCAGTTCCGCGTGTGGAAGGGCAAGTCCAACGAAGTCGCCGCCGGCTTCACCAGCGATTTCGTGATGTCGCTGCCCAAGGGCCAGGCCGACAAGATCACCGCCACCCTGGAGAGCCGCCAGCCGGTGCTCGCGCCGCTGCAGAAGGGCCAGGAGATCGGCACCCTCAAGCTCAGCCTCGACGGCAAGGAACTGGGCGAATACCCTGTGGTGGCGCTGCAGGACGTGCCGGTGGCCGGCTTCTTCGGCCGCCTGTGGGACGCCCTGGTGCTGTGGATCAAGAACCTTTGAGGCACGTTGGGCGCACCGCGTGCCGCCGTGCGCTGGAGGGAACCGCATGAGCCTGTGTTACCTGAACGGACATTACCTGCCGCTCGCCGAAGCCCGGGTGTCGCCGATGGATCGCGGCTTCCTGTTCGGCGATGGCGCCTACGAGGTCATTCCGGTGTATTCGCGGCGGCCGTTCCGTCTCGACGAGCATCTCGCCCGCCTCGGCAACACGCTCGCCGCGCTGCGCCTGCCCGATCCGCACACCGCGGACGAGTGGCGGGCGGTGGTGCGCGAGATCGTCGCGCGCAATCCGTGGGAGGACCAGTCGGTTTACCTGCAGGTCACCCGCGGCGCCGACGAGCGCCGCAACCACGCCTTTCCGGCGCTGGTGCAGCCCACCGTGTTCCTCACCAGCGAGGCGCTGCTGACTCCGCCCGACGCGCAGCGCGAGCGCGGCGTGGCGGCGGTGAGCGCGGCCGATTTCCGCTGGCTGCGCTGCGACCTGAAGACGGTGTCGCTGCTCGCCAACTGTCTGCTGCGCCAGGCCGCGGTCGACCAGGGCTGCGCCGAGACCGTGCTGTTCCGCGACGGCTTCCTCACCGAGGGCGCCGCCTCGAACATCTTCGTGGTGCGCGACGGCGTGCTGCTCGCGCCGCCCAAGAGCCACCTCATGCTGCCCGGCATCACCTACGACGTCGTCCTCGAACTCGCCGCCCGCCACGGCCTGCCGCACGCGGTGCGCGAGATCCTCGAGGACGAGGTGCGCGGCGCCGACGAGTTGTGGATGACCTCGTCGACCAAGGAGGTGCTGCCGGTCACCACCCTCGACGGCCGCCCGGTCGGCGACGGCAAGCCCGGGCCGCTGGCCCGGCAGATGTACGCCTGGTATCAGGATTTCAAGAATACGGTGATGCGCTGTGACTGATCGAACCCCGGCCCCCGAGGGCCGCCAGACCCTGCTCGAATTCCCCTGCGACTTCCCGATCAAGATCATGGGCGCGCGCGTCGATGGCTTCGCCCAGGCGGTGCTCGAAGTGGTCGTGCGCCACGCCCCCGGCTTCGACGGCGCGACCATGGAAATGCGCCCGTCGAGCAAGGGCAACTACCTGTCGGTGACCTGCACCTTCCGCGCGGAGTCGCAGGGGCAGGTCGACGCGATGTACCGCGAGCTCACCGCCCATCCCCTGGTCAAGGTGGTGCTGTGACCGCGGCCGGCCCCGTCGCCGTGGGCGGGGCCGGCCCGGGGCTGGTGGTCAAGCGCCTCGGCCAGGTGCCGTACGACGCGGCGTGGGAGGCGATGCGCCTGTTCACCGCGGCGCGCGACGCCACCACCGCCGACGAGATCTGGCTGCTCGAACACCCGCCGGTGTACACCCTGGGCCAGGCCGGGCTCGCCGAGCACCTGCTGCCCGCCGGGCGCGCGGCCGGGATCCCGCTGGTGAAGATCGACCGCGGCGGCCAGATCACCTATCACGGCCCCGGCCAGCTCGTCGTCTATCTGCTCCTCGACCTGCGCCGGCGCGGCCTCAAGGTGCGCGAACTGGTGGCGCTGATGGAGCAGGCGCTGATCGACACCCTCGCCGACTACGGCCTCGCCGCCGCGCGCCAGGCCGGTGCGCCAGGGGTCTATATCGACGGCGCCAAGATCGCCGCGCTCGGCCTGCGCGTGCGCAACGGCTGCAGCTATCATGGCCTGGCGCTCAACGTGGACGTCGATCTGGCGCCGTTTTCGTGGATCAACCCCTGCGGCTACGAGGGGCTGCGCACCCTCCGCCTGAAGGATTTCGGCATCGCCGAAGCGGTGCCGGCGGTGGGCGAGCGCGTGCTCGGCCACCTGCAGCGCCTGTTGCCGGCGATCGACCCCGTGCCGGCCGCGGCGCCGGCCTGAATCGCGGCGCGACCCGCCGTGCCGCCGCACCCGCATACGACAAGAGAGAACCCGATCATGGACACCCCCGCCCGCAAGCAGCGCGGAGCCGACAAGACCGCCCGCATCCCGATCAAGATCGTGCCCGCCGAGCGCCTCAAGAAGCCGGACTGGATCCGCATCAAGCTCGGCAGCGGCACCGAGGTCGAGCGCTTCAACGACATCAAGCAGACCCTGCGCGACCACAAGCTGCATACCGTGTGCGAGGAAGCCTCGTGCCCGAACATCCATGAGTGCTTCGGCAAGGGCACGGCCACGTTCATGATCATGGGCGACATCTGCACCCGCCGCTGCCCGTTCTGCGACGTCGGCCACGGCCGCCCCGAGCCGCTCAACCCCGACGAGCCCGCCGACCTCGCCCGCACCATCGCCGCGATGCGCCTCAACTATGTGGTGATCACCTCGGTCGACCGCGACGACCTGCGCGACGGCGGCGCCCAGCATTTCGTCGACTGCATCCGCGCCACGCGCGCGGCGTCGCCGAAAACCACGATCGAGGTGCTGGTGCCGGACTTTCGCGGGCGCATGGAGATCGCCCTCGAGATCTTCCGCAACGCGCCGCCTGACGTCATGAACCACAACATGGAGACCGTGCCGCGCCTCTACAAGCAGGCCCGGCCGGGCGCCGACTACGCCTACTCGCTGCGCTTGCTCAAGGAGTTCAAGGCCGGCCACCCCGAGGTGCTGACCAAGTCCGGGCTGATGGTCGGGCTGGGCGAGACCGACGACGAGATTCTCGAGGTGATGCGCGACCTGCGCGCCCACGACGTCGACATGCTCACCATTGGCCAGTACCTGCAGCCCTCCGGCGGCCACCTGCCGGTGCTGCGTTACGTGCACCCGGACACGTTCAAGATGTTCGAGACCGAGGCGCTGAAGATGGGTTTCCGCAACGCCGCCTGCGGGCCGATGGTGCGCTCGTCGTACTGGGCCGACCAGCAGGCGCACGGCGCCGGAGTGGCCTGAGTCTCGCGCCGGCGACGATGGACGCCGGCTTCGCCGCCATGCTCAAGGGCTCGCTGTGGGCCTGGCCGGCGCTCGAATTCGTTCATCTCGTCGGCATTGCGCTGCTGTTCGGCAGTCTGGTGCTGTTCGAATTGCGCGTGCTCGGGCTGGGCGCGACGCTGCCGGCGGCGGCGTTCGCCCGCCTCGTGCTGCCGGTGACCCTGGCCGGTTTCGCGTGTGCGGCGGCGAGCGGGCTGGCAATGTTTGCGGCCGACGCGGCGAGCCTGCTCGCGCATCCGGCCTTCCGCGTCAAGATGGCCCTGCTCGCGCTCGCCGGCCTCAATGCCGCGCTGTTCCACGCGCGCGGCGGGGTCGGGCGGCTGGACGCGGCGGCGCGCCTGCAGGTGGCAGTGTCGCTCGGGCTGTGGCTGGGCGTGATTGCATCCGGGCGCGCGATCGCCTACATCTGAAAGCGCCGCTCCGCTCTGGCGTCCCCCGCATCCGGCGCCGGGGGCGGGCGGGGCGCACCCACGGGGGCTGCCATGGATCGACGCCATTTCCTGTTCGCCACCGCCACACTCGGTGCGCTGCCGCTGTGGGCGCGCGCCCACCATGGCTGGAGCGGCTTCGACGTCGCCCGCCCGCTCTATGTCGCGGGCACGGTGCTCGGCGTGCGCTGGCACAACCCCCATGCCGAACTGGCGGTCCGCGCGCCGGCCGCCCTGCGCCTGCCCGACGACCTGCGGCGCCGGGCCCTGCCGGCGCAGACCGCGGCGGTCGATGGCGCCGAGCTGCTTGCCCGCGCCAGCGTGCCCGACGATGCCGAGGGCGCATGGACGCTCGAGCTGTCGCCGCTGTTCCGCCTCGAGGCGTGGCAGCTGGCGCCGATCGGCGAGGGTGAGGAAGTCGAGGCCATCGGTTATCGCCGGGCGCGCGGTGAAGGCGGGCGCTACCTGCGCGTCGAGTACCTCTTCCACCGCGGGCGGGCCTACGGCCTGCGCTCGTCGCCAGCCTGAGCGATGCGCGCGGCGCGCGTGCGGCGGGCGCGGTTATCATGCCCTCTTCATCGTTTGCGCACGGGGGGCGAAGGCCATGGCTGAAGCAAGAATCGGGTTCTTTTCGGCATTGATCCTGGCCGGCGGGGTGGCGGCCGCCGGTTACTGGGTGGGCGACGGCGTGCAGCGCTTTCGCATGGCCGACCGTTCGGTGACCGTGAAGGGGCTGGCCGAGCAGGAGGTGAAGAGCGATTTCGCGGTATGGACGGTGGGCTTTCGTCGCGGCGGCAACGAGTTCGGCGCGGTGCAGCAGGCGCTCACCGCCGATCGCGAACAGGTGCTCGTCTTCCTGCGCGACCAGGGCTTCACCGCCGACGAGATCGAGATCCGTCCGCTGCAGGTGCAGGATCTGTTCGCGCGCGAATGGGGTTCGACCAATGTGCCGCTGCGCTTCAACGGCCAAGGCCAAGTGACGGTGAAGTCGGCACGGGTGGAGGCGGTGGCGCAGGCCGCGAACCGCGTCGATCCGCTGATCCAGGCCGGCATCCAGCTCACCGGCGACAGCGACGGCTTCGGCGGGCCGCGCTTCCAGCTGCGCGGCTTCAACGAGGCCAAGCCGAAGCTGCTCGAGGAGGCGACGCGCAACGCCCGCGAACTGGCGGAGAAGTTCGCCGCCGATGCCGGTGCCCGCCTGGGGCCGCTGAAGAACGCCAACCAGGGTGTGATCCGCGTGCTCGACGACGACGGCGGCGAGCACGATTCCTCCGGCCAGACCATCGGCAAGCGCCTGCGCGTGGTCAGCACCTTCGAATTCGCGCTGGAATGAGGCCGGGCGGGCGTCGGCGCGGGGCGGTGAGTGGACAGGAGGTTCTGCTGCGCCGACGATGAAGGCATGCGCGCGCGTCCAAGGTGGGCGCACCGCAGGCGAATCCGCAGGAGAGGGCGATGCGAGCGATATTGAGAGTGTTGGCCGTGCTGGCGTTCTGTGCGCCGGCGTGGGCGGGCGGCCTGGCGGCCTTGAGCAATACCGAGGTCACCGGAGGCTTGAAGGAGGCGCTCACCCAGGGGGCGAGCCGTGCGGTGGAACTGCTCGGCCGCAAGGATGGCTTTCTCGCCAACCCGAAGGTGCGGATCCCCTTGCCCGGGGTATTGCAGCAGGCCGAGCCGCTGCTGCGCATGAGCGGCATGGGCGGGGAACTCGACCAGTTGGTGACGACGATGAACCGCGCTGCGGAGGCGGCGGTGCCGGAGGCGAAGACGCTGCTGCTCGCCGCGGTCCGGCAGATGAGCGTGGCCGACGCGAGCAATATCGTGAGCGGTGGTGACGATTCGGTGACCCGCTACTTCCGCGAGAAAACCGAAGCCGAACTGTTCCAGCGCTTTCTGCCGGTGGTGAGGGAGAGCACCGACAAGCTCGCGCTCGCCGGCCAGTACAACAGGCTGGCGGGCAAGGCCGCGGGGGCGGGGCTGATCAAGGGCGAGGATGCCCAGGTCGAGCAGTACGTCACGCGCAGGGCGCTCGACGGCCTCTACCAGATGATTGCCGAGGAGGAGCGGGCGATTCGCAAGGATCCGCTCGGCGCTGCCGGCAGCCTGGCGAAGAAGGTGTTCGGCGCGCTCTGAGTCGCGGTGCGGCGGCGGTGCCGGCGCAGGCGCGGTGCTCGGGTAGAATCAGTGGCTTCGGCGCCCCCTGTGGGGGCGCCTGCTTCTTTTGAGCCGTCTGCCGCATGTCCGCCCTGTTGAACGCCCCGCAACGCGAAGCCATTCATTATCTCGACGGTCCCTGCCTGGTGCTGGCAGGCGCCGGCAGCGGCAAGACGCGGGTGATCACGCACAAGATCGCGCACCTGATCAACGGCTGCGGCTTGAGTCCGAGCAACATCGCGGCGATCACCTTCACCAACAAGGCGGCGAAGGAAATGCAGGAGCGTGTCGCCCACCTGATGGGCGGACGCGCGCCGGGCGGGCTCACGGTGTGCACCTTCCACGCGCTCGGGGTGCGCATCATCCGCCAGGAGGCGAAGCACTGCGGGCTGAAGCCGCAGTTCTCCATCCTCGATGCCTCGGACACGGTGCAGATCGTCGCCGACGTGGCCGGCGACGGCGACAAGGGCATCGCCAAGCAGATTCAGTGGCAGATCTCGTCGTGGAAGAACGCCATGATCACCCCCGACGAGGCCGTGCAGCGCGCCGACAACGAGATCGCCTTCGCCGCGGCGAAGGTTTTCGGCGAGTACGAACGCACGTTGCGTGCTTACCAGGCGGTCGATTTCGACGACCTGATCTCCTTGCCGGTGCGCCTCTTCGACACCAACGACGAGGTCCGCGAGCGCTGGCAGAACCGCCTGCGCTACCTGCTCGTCGATGAGTATCAGGACACCAACCGTGCCCAATACCGGCTGTTGCGCCTGCTCTCCGGGGTGCGCGGTGCGTTCACCGCGGTCGGTGACGACGATCAGGCGATCTACGCCTGGCGCGGGGCCGACGTCGAGAATCTGCGCCTGCTGCAGACCGACTACCCGAAATTGCGCGTGATCAAGCTCGAGCAGA
The DNA here is from genome assembly GCA_023459095.1 of Pseudomonadota bacterium. GTDB lineage: Bacteria > Pseudomonadota > Gammaproteobacteria > Burkholderiales > Rhodocyclaceae > JAEWVQ01. Next base: position 15,249 of record JAEWVQ010000344.1, read on the forward strand.
ACTACCGCTCGTCACGCCGCATTCTCGAAGCTGCCAACACCGTCATCGCCCACAACGAGAAGCTGTTCGACAAGCGCCTGTGGTCCGAGCACGGCATTGGCGAGCAGATCGCGGTGACCAACTGCCGCGACGCCGAGCACGAGGCCGAATGGGTGGCGATGAAGATCAGCGCGCACAAGTTCGAGCACAAGACCCGCTTCAAGGACTACGCCATCCTCTACCGCGGCAACCACCAGGCCCGCATCATCGAGCAGCAGTTGCGCAACCAGCGCATTCCGTACGTGATGTCGGGCGGCCAGAGCTTTTTCGACAAGGCCGAGATCCGCGACCTGATCGCCTATCTGCGTCTGCTGATGAACGAGGACGACGACCTCGCCTTCATCCGCGCCATCACCATGCCGCGCCGCGGCATCGGCGCGAGCACGATCGAGGCCCTGGGGCGCTATGCCGGCGAACGCCACATCAGCCTTTTTGCCGCAGCCTTCGAGGAAGGCGTGACCATGCACCTGAACGCGCGCCAGCTCGACGGCGTGCGCGAGTTCGCCGGCTTCATCAACCGCATGCAGTACCGCGCCACGCGCGAGCCGGCGGCGCAGTTGCTCGAGGATCTGCTCGCCGCGATCCGCTACGAAGCCTGGCTGTTCGAGCATTGCGACACGCGCGAGGCCGAGTCGAAGTGGAGCAATGTGCGCGACTTCGTCGCCTGGCTGGGACGCAAGGGCGAGGAGGACGGCAAGAACCTCATCGAACTGACTCAGACCATCGCCCTCATCTCCATGCTCGACAAGGAAGATCCCGACTTCGATGGCGTTCAGCTCGCCACCCTGCACGCCTCGAAGGGGCTGGAGTTTCCGCACGTCTTCCTGATCGGCGTCGAGGAAGGCCTGCTGCCGCACCAGAGCAGCATCGACGAGGACAAGATCGAGGAAGAGCGCCGCCTGATGTATGTCGGCATCACCCGCGCGCAGCGCAGCCTGAACATCACCTGGTGCGAGCGGCGCAAGGCCGGCAAGGAATTCCGCACCTGCGAACCCAGCCGCTTCATCGCCGAAATGGGCGGCGACATCCGCATGAACGACCGCAAGAACAGTGCGCCGGTGTCGAAGGAGGAGGGTCGGGCGCGGCTCGCCAACCTGATGGCGATGCTGGAGGCGAAAGACGGTACGCGGCCCGGCTGAACGGCCGGGTCCGGTAAACGGACAAAGGCGGCCGGAGCCGCCTTTGTCGTTGCAAATCGCCGGATGAGCCGGGCTGGCTTACTCGAGCGGCGGCTCGGTGTAGTTCGCCCCCGCCTTGTTGGCGAGGAAGGCCACGGCGCGGGCCACTTCCTTGTCGGTCAGGTCCGAGCCGCCGCCGCGCGCCGGCATCGCGCCCTTGCCGGCGATCGCCGACTTCGTCAGGCCGTCGAAACCGAGAGCGAGGCGCGGCGCCCACTGGCCCGCGTCAGCGGTCTTCGGCGCGCCGAGGGTGCCGGCATCGTGGCACGCGGCGCAGATGCTCTTGTAGATCTGCTCGCCGGTCCGGCTGCCCGGGGCAATCGTGACCGCCTTGATTTCCACCTTGGCCACCGGCTGGATCAGCGAGGCGGTCAGTTCGGGGTCGACCGACCCCTGCTTGCCACAGCCAGCCAGCAGCGAGGCTGCGACCACGGCAACTACAGGCATTGCGAAGCGAAGAGGCCGCCGTGCGGCGCTCGGGGCGCGATGTTCCGACATGCTAGGGTCCTTTGACTGACGCGAGGCAAAGCGCCGATTATAGCCGGCGGAAAACCATTGTGGCAGTGCGGCATGGACTTTGTTCACGAACCGGTATATGCTCCCTCAGCTTGCCAAGGCGTGATTCATTCCCGCCACCGCAAATCCCCGCGCCCGTAGCTCAGCTGGATAGAGTACTGCCCTCCGAAGGCAGGGGTCGTGCGTTCGAATCGCGCCGGGCGCGCCAGACATATCAATGGGTTAGGTCCTCACGGACCTAACCCATTTGTTTTATCTGCGCATTGGTCGCAAGAAAACGGGCGGCGTCAAGGCGCGCCCGCGCCAATGCGCTTTACGCAAGGACGGTTACGCATCCGCTCGGGTCTGGAGCTTCTGTAGGGATCGCGCTCAGCAGAGGGCTTCCTGACCTTGCCATTCAAGGTCTGTGCGTATTGCATGATCAATGCCGATGCGCTTATGGTCGGGTGGATTTGCTATCGCCGCGCTCGGCTTGCGGCGCGACACGGGCCGAGTGCCGTGTTCATCACCCTGCTTCTGCTTACTCATGGCGCACCGGATCATCGAGTTTCCGATTTCGCCCCGGATGGGGTTCTTGCAGGTGGTTTATTCCGCCCTTGTTGGCATGGCGGCCTACTCGGCCAGCCCCGTGCTCGCGTTGCCCGCCGTGCTGGCATTGAATATAACGATGCTGTCGCGGCCGAAGACGGCGAGTCTGGATGGCGAGGCGCGGACGTTGGTCTTCAACTACCGCTGGCCGTACGCCTTATGGCGCAGCAGGGTCGTCGATCTGTCGAAGTACGTACTCGTCTACTCCCAGGCCGAAAGCTACGCCGGTAGGTCTTTGCATCTCAGCGGTCTTGGCGGCGAGCACATGCGGCTTGCTCATTTCCATCAGCACGCGCGGTTTCCGGATCTCCACGTCGAGGAGGTGGCGGCTCTGCGCGCGGAGATTGCGGGGGCGCTTGGAATACGGGATGGCGGCGAGCTCTGAGAAGGTGTTCGTCGTCGAACGCCACGGCATTGCAGCGTTGGAATATTGGTCTTTCCTGGTGCGAGATCGGGCGATTCCTGTGTGGGTAGCTTTTGCCGCTGAGCCGGGCTGAGGGGTCACGGTTCGTCGCCATCGATGGCGCTAAGCGCCTATCTATATAGGAGCTGCGGCAAGAGAGAACGGAGGGGCGATATTTCTTCGCATTCCCTGCAAAATAATCTTGACCTTCGTGATTGTTTGTCTATAATGCGCACCTCTTCAGCGCTGCAGCGGTTTGGGCGGCGGTGAAGGGGAAGCGGGAAAGCGCTTCGGTTCGAGTCGGCGGCACAATGATTTGAACGGAAGGGGTTGACGAGAAGTTCTGAGTTGATCATAATCTCGTTTCTCTGCTGCAGCGATGCAGCGATGCAGCGGTTCTTTAAAAAATTGAACAACCGATAAGTGTGGGTGCTTGGTGGTTGCGGTCGAAATGCTTCGGCATTTGAGTTTCGCAAAAATTGAGCGCTTACATGTCAGTGATGACTTTGAGTGCTGTTGGATTGAACTTAAGAGTTTGATCCTGGCTCAGATTGAACGCTGGCGGCATGCTTTACACATGCAAGTCGAACGGCAGCGGGGGCTTCGGCCCGCCGGCGAGTGGCGAACGGGTGAGTAATGCATCGGAACGTGCCCAGTCATGGGGGATAACTACGCGAAAGCGTAGCTAATACCGCATACGCCCTGAGGGGGAAAGTGGGGGATCGCAAGACCTCACGTGATTGGAGCGGCCGATGTCAGATTAGCTAGTTGGTGAGGTAAAGGCTCACCAAGGCGACGATCTGTAGCGGGTCTGAGAGGATGATCCGCCACACTGGGACTGAGACACGGCCCAGACTCCTACGGGAGGCAGCAGTGGGGAATTTTGGACAATGGGCGAAAGCCTGATCCAGCCATGCCGCGTGAGTGAAGAAGGCCTTCGGGTTGTAAAGCTCTTTCGGACGGGAAGAAATGGCGAGCTCTAACATAGCTTGTCGATGACGGTACCGTAAGAAGAAGCACCGGCTAACTACGTGCCAGCAGCCGCGGTAATACGTAGGGTGCGAGCGTTAATCGGAATTACTGGGCGTAAAGCGTGCGCAGGCGGTTGTGTAAGACAGGTGTGAAATCCCCGGGCTTAACCTGGGAACTGCGCTTGTGACTGCACAGCTAGAGTACGGCAGAGGGGGGTGGAATTCCTGGTGTAGCAGTGAAATGCGTAGATATCAGGAGGAACACCGATGGCGAAGGCAGCCCCCTGGGCCTGTACTGACGCTCATGCACGAAAGCGTGGGGAGCAAACAGGATTAGATACCCTGGTAGTCCACGCCCTAAACGATGTCAACTAGTTGTTCGTGGAGGTAACTCCGTGAGTAACGCAGCTAACGCGTGAAGTTGACCGCCTGGGGAGTACGGCCGCAAGGTTAAAACTCAAAGGAATTGACGGGGACCCGCACAAGCGGTGGATGATGTGGATTAATTCGATGCAACGCGAAAAACCTTACCT
>JAEWVQ010000345.1 GCA_023459095.1 Pseudomonadota bacterium
GCGCTGCGCAGCGGCGCAGTGCCGGCGACCGCGCGCTGGAACAGGGCGGTATCGGCCGCCTCATCAATGGCCGGGGGCGCCGCCGTGTCGGGCCTTGCGGCACCGGCAGCGGGCGGACGCTGGAGACTCTCCGCGGGTTTGCCGCGCAGCGCGCGCAGTGCGGCAAACGGCGAGGGCGTGGCGCTCCCGGCGCCCGCGCCGGATGCCGCACCGGCGCCGGAGGGGCGGGGGCGGCGGGGCATGGTCAGCCTTCGAGGCTGTCGAGGTAGCGCTCGGCGTCGAGCGCGGCCATGCAGCCGGTGCCGGCCGAGGTCACGGCCTGACGGTAGATGTGGTCCTGCACGTCGCCAGCGGCGAAGACGCCGGGGATGCTCGTCTGGGTGGCGTTGCCGTTGCGTCCGCCCTGGGTGACGATGTAGCCGCCGTCCATCGCCAGCTGGCCTTCGAAGAGGTCGGTGTTGGGCTTGTGACCAATGGCGATGAACACGCCCTGGAGCGCAATGTCGCGGGTCTCGTCGCGGTCGATCGAGCGGATCCGCATGCCGGTGACGCCGCTGCTGTCGCCGAGCACTTCGGTGAGCGTGCTATTGAGCTGGAGCTCGATCTTGCCGGCGGCGACCTTTTCCATGAGCTTGTCGATCAGGATCTTCTCGGCACGGAATTTTTCGCGGCGATGCACCACGGTGACTTTCTTCGCGATGTTGGCGAGGTACAGCGCCTCTTCGACCGCGGTGTTGCCGCCGCCGATCACGGCGACGTCCTGGTTGCGGTAGAAGAAGCCGTCGCAGGTCGCGCACGCCGACACGCCGCGCCCGGCAAAGGCTTCCTCGGAGGGCAGGCCAAGGTACTTGGCGGTGGCGCCGGTGGCGATGATGAGCGCGTCGCAGGTGTACTCGCCGGCGTCGCCGATGAGGCGGATCGGCTTCTCGCCGAGCTTCGCGGTGTGGATGTGATCGAAGATCATCTCGGTGTTGAAGCGTTCGGCGTGCTTCTGGAAGCGTGCCATCAGGTCCGGACCCAGGACGCCGTCGGCGTCGGCCGGCCAGTTGTCCACCTCGGTGGTGGTCATCAGCTGCCCGCCCTGGGCGAGGCCGGTGATGAGGACCGGATTGAGGTTGGCGCGGGCGGCGTAGACCGCAGCGGTATAGCCGGCGGGGCCGGAACCGAGGATCAGCAGGCGGGCGTGCTTGGCGGACATGGCGGATTTTCCGAGAGATGGACAAAGCAGGGGATGCGGCGTTGCGGCGGATTATAGCCGAGGGGTCGGGGGCAGCCCCCATCGCGGCCGTCAATCATGGCCATAGCGCGCGCCAATTCCGGTGCCGAGGTGGGCGATGCACTGCGGCAACGCTTCGGCGCGGGTGGGATTTTCCGCTTTGCCCGCATCGCGCGGTGAGCGTGACATATTCGTCTATACTTCGCCCAAAAATTCGCCTGGATGCCTTGTGCGGCCAGTGCCTACCGGCCTTGCGGAGACCTCATGAGCCAGCAGACTGCCGTTTCGACGATCGCACTGAAGACTTTTCCATTGTTCCACGGCCTCAGCGACGAGGTGCTGGGCGCGGTGGCCAGGGTGGCGATGATGCGCCGTTACCCGCGCGGCCAGAGCGTGGTGCGCGCCGGAGACCGCACCGACTACGTGTACTTCGTGCTCACCGGCAGTCTCAAGGTGGTGGTGTCCGACGAGGATGGGCGCGAGGTCATCCTGTCCATCCTCGGCCAGAGCGAGGTCTTCGGCGAGATGGGCATCTTCGGCGAACAGCCGCGCTCGGCTTCGGTGGTCGCGGTGATGCCGTCCGATCTGGTGATGATCGCCAAGCAGGATTTCCGCCAGATCATGCAGGACAACTTCGACGTCGCCTGGCGCATCATGTCCAGCCTCGCCGAGCGCCTGCGCAACGCCGACCGCAAGATCGAGAGCCTGGCGCTGATGGATGTCTATGGCCGGGTCGCGCGCCTGCTGCTGGAGATGTCGGAGGACGTCGCCGGCGAGATGGTGGTGGTGCGCAAGATCTCCAAGCAGGACATCGCCAAGATGATCGGCGCTTCGCGCGAGATGGTCAGCCGTGTCATGAAGGATCTCGGCCAGCAGGGCCTGATCGAGGAAACCGCGCAGGGCATCATCCTGCGCGATCGCCTCAACGACGTCTGATCGCCGTCTGATTCACCTCCGATTGTGTCGGGCGGCAACATGCGGGTCGGGAGCGGGGGGCGATCGCTTATAATCCTCGGCTGTTCCACCCGCTCCGGATTGTCCGCCACCCGTCGATGTTGCCTCGTTCGTCATCCCGTTCCCAGCCTCTGCCTGAGAAGATTTCGCTGCTGCTGCAGGAGGCGCGCTGGCTGATCCTGGGCGTGATGTCGCTCTACATCGGCCTCATCCTGTTCGGCTACCACCGCGCCGATCCTGGTTGGTCGCACGCGTCCGCGACGGCGGGAGTGAGCAATCCGGGCGGGCGCGTCGGCGCCTGGATCGCCGATCTGCTGCTCTATCTGTTCGGCATTTCCGCGTGGTGGTGGGTGGTGTTTCTCGGCTATGGCCTGCTGTGGGGCTTTCGCCGCCTGAAGAACCGCCTCACCCTCGACCGTCGTTCCTTCTTCTTCGTGTTTGCCGGTTTCCTCACCGTGCTGCTCACCAGCAGCGCGCTCGAAACCCTGCGTTTCTATGGCCACGGTGCGGCGGTGCCGCTGGTTCCGGGCGGCCTGTTCGGCATGGAACTGGGGCAACTCGCACAGCGCTATTTCGGCTACACCGGCGGCACGCTGTTGCTGCTCACCCTGCTCGCCTGCGGGTTATCGCTGTTTACCGGGGTGTCGTGGCTGGCGGCCGCGGAGCGCGTCGGGCTGTGGCTGGAGCAGGCGCTGCTGTGGGTGCAGAGCGCGCACACGCGGTGGACCGATCGCCGCGCCGGGCGTGAAGTGGCGCAGAAGCGCGAGGAGGTGGTCGAGATCCGCCGCCGCAAGACCGAGAAGGCGCCGCCGCCACCGCTGCGCATCGAGCCGGCGCCGGTCGAGGTGCCGAAATCGGAGCGCGTCGACAAGGAGCGCCAGAAGCCGCTGTTCATGGACGCGCCGGAGGGGGCGATTCCGCCGCTCGCGCTGCTCGATCCGGCCTCGAACAACGGCGAGCCGCCGTCGCCGGAGGCGATCGAATTCACCTCGCGCCTGATCGAGAGCAGGCTCGGCGACTTCGGGGTCGAGGTCAAGGTGCTCGCAGCCTATCCGGGGCCGGTGATCACGCGCTACGAAATCGAGCCCGCCACCGGGGTCAAGGGCAGTCAGGTGGTCAATCTCGCCAAGGATCTGGCGCGCGCGCTGTCGATGGTGTCGATCCGCGTGGTCGAGACCGTGCCGGGCAAGTCGTGCATGGCGTTCGAGCTGCCCAACCCCAAGCGCCAGACCGTGCGCCTGTCGGAAATCCTCGGCTCCAAGGCCTATCACGACATGGGCTCGCCGCTCACCGTGGCGCTCGGCAAGGACATCGGCGGCCAGCCGGTGGTCGCCGACCTCGCCAAGATGCCGCACCTGCTGGTCGCCGGTACCACCGGCTCGGGCAAGTCGGTGGGCATCAACGCGATGATCCTGTCGCTGCTGTACAAGAGCGAGCCGGAAAAGGTGCGGCTGATCATGGTCGACCCGAAGATGCTCGAGCTGTCGATCTACGAGGGCATTCCGCACCTGCTCGCGCCCGTGGTCACCGACATGAAGCACGCCGCCAACGCGCTCAACTGGTGCGTGACCGAAATGGACAAGCGCTACAAGCTGATGGCCGCGGTCGGCGTGCGCAACCTCGCCGGCTTCAACAAGGCCGTGCTCGAAGCGCGCAAGGCCGAGAAGCCGCTCACCAATCCGTTCTCGATCAGCCCGGAAAACCCCGAGCCGCTCGACACGCTGCCCTACATCGTGGTCGTGGTCGACGAGCTTGCCGACATGATGATGGTGGTCGGCAAGAAGGTCGAAGAGCTGATTGCCCGCCTGGCGCAAAAGGCGCGCGCCGCCGGCATCCACCTCATCCTCGCCACCCAGCGGCCGTCGGTCGATGTGATCACCGGCCTGATCAAGGCCAACGTGCCGACGCGCATCGCCTTCCAGGTGTCGAGCAAGATCGATTCGCGCACCATCCTCGACCAGATGGGCGCCGAGAACCTGCTCGGCATGGGCGACATGCTCTACCTCGCGCCCGGCACCGGCCTGCCGGTGCGCGTGCACGGCGCCTTCGTCGCCGACGAGGAAGTGCACAAGGTGGTCGACCACCTGAAGAGCCTCGGTCCCCCGGATTACGTCGACGGCATTCTCGCGGCGCAGGACGACGAACTCGACGGCGCCCTCGGTGGCGGCGGCAGTGGCGAGGGCGGCGGCGAATCCGACGCGCTCTACGATCAGGCCGTGGAGGTCGTGATCAAGACCCGCCGGCCGTCGATCTCGCTGGTGCAGCGTCACTTGCGCATCGGCTACAACCGCGCCGCGCGCCTGATCGAGCAGATGGAGCGCGCCGGCCTGGTGTCGCCGATGGGCAGCAACGGCAACCGCGAAGTGATCGTCCCCCCCAAGGAAGGTGAATGACTCCGAATCGAAGCACGATCGCGGCCCGCTTCGCGCGCGCCGCCGCCGGCATCGCCCTGGCCGCGCTCGCGGCGACCGCGTTCGCCACCGACGGCATCGCGCAGCTGCGCCAGTTCGTCGGCGGCACGCGCAGCGCCGAGGGCGACTTCGAGCAGGTGGTGATGGCGAAGTCCGGGCGCAAGCCGCAGAAGGCGGGGGGCAGTTTCGCCTTTTCGCGTCCGGGCAAGTTCCGCTGGGAGTACGAGAGGCCCTACCCGCAGCTCCTGGTCGGTGACGGCGAGCGCCTGTGGGCGTGGGATCCGGATCTCAACCAGGTTACCGTCAAGCGCATCGGCGATGCGCTGGGCGCGACGCCGGCAGCGATCCTGTTCGGCACCGCCGACCTCGAACAGAACTTCGCGTTGTCCGAAGGCGGGGTGAGCGACGGATTGACCTGGGTCGATGCCCGTCCGCGCAAGGCCGACAGCGGCTTCGAGGCGATGCGTCTGGGGCTTGCCGACAGCCGCCTGCAGCGCATGGAACTGCGCGACAACTTCGGCCAGACCACGGTGATCGACTTCACCCGCCTGGTCGCCAACCCGACGCTCGATGCCGGTGCCTTCCGCTTCGTGCCGCCGGCCGGCGCCGACGTCATCGGCGACCGCTGAGCCGCAGCCGTGGCCGATCTGTTCGACAGCCTGACGCCGCCGCGCGTGCCGCTCGCCGAGCGCATGCGCCCGGCCACGCTCGATGAAGTGGCCGGCCAGGCTCATCTGCTTGGGCCGGGCAAGCCGCTGCGCCTGGCCTTCGCCTCCGGCAAGCCGCACTCGATGATCCTGTGGGGGCCGCCGGGGGTGGGCAAGACCACGCTCGCGCGGCTCATGGCGCAGGGTTTCGACGCCGAGTTCGTCGCCCTGTCGGCGGTGTTCTCCGGGGTCAAGGAAATCCGCGAGGCGATCGCCCAGGCGCAGGCGGCGAAGGCGCGCGGGCGGCACACCATCCTGTTCGTGGATGAGGTGCATCGCTTCAACAAGTCGCAGCAGGACGCTTTCCTGCCTTATGTGGAGCAGGGGCTGGTGACCTTCATCGGCGCCACCACCGAAAATCCCTCGTTCGAGGTCAATTCGGCCCTGCTGTCGCGCGCTGCGGTGTATGTGCTCGAACCGCTCGACCAGGCGGCGATGGCGGCGCTGTTCGAGCGCGCGCGCGCGGTGGCCTGTCCGACGCTGCATTTCGAGGATGACGCCCGCGACCGCCTGATCGGCTTTGCCGACGGCGATGCGCGCCGGCTGATGAACCTGATCGAGCAGGTGCAGGTCGCCGCCGAAACCGCCGGTGTCGAGCCGGTGACGCCGGCCTTCATCGACGATGCGCTGTCGCGCAACCTGCGCCGCTTCGACAAGGGCGGCGAAGCTTTCTACGACCAGATTTCCGCGCTGCACAAGTCGGTGCGGGGCTCCAGCCCCGATGCCGCGCTGTACTGGCTGTGCCGCACGCTCGACGGCGGCGCCGACGCCCACTACCTCGGCCGCCGTCTGGTGCGCATGGCGGTGGAGGACATCGGACTCGCCGATCCGCGCGCGCTCGAGATCTGCCTCAACGCGTGCGCGACCTACGAGCGCCTGGGGTCGCCCGAGGGCGAACTGGCGCTGGCGCAGGCTGCAGTGTTCCTCGCCTGCGCGGCAAAATCGAATGCGGTGTACAAGGCCTACAATGCCGCGCGCAAGTTCGTCGCCGCCGACGGCTCACGGCCGGTGCCACTGCATCTGCGCAATGCGCCGACGCGACTGATGAAGGAACTGGGCTACGGCAAGGCCTACCGCTACGCGCACGACGAGCCCGAGGCCTATGCGGCGGGAGAGTCCTACCTGCCCGAAGGCATGGCGGAGCCGGGCTGGTATGCGCCCAGCGGGCGCGGGCTGGAGGCGCGGATCGCGGAAAAGCTCGCCCACTTGCGCGAACTCGACGCCGCCGCGCGCGCCCGCGGCGATCCTCAGGCTTGAGCCCGGCTCAGTGCGCGCGTGCCGCTGCCGGGCGGCGCCCGGCCGGGGCGGAGGGGGCGGAGGGGGCGGGCGGTGCCGAGGGCAAGGGGTGATCGGCCATGAAGCGGGCGCACAGTGCGCGGGCGCGCTCGGCCTTGTCGCCGTCGCCGCGTTCCACGGCGCGGTCGATCAGGTCGAGCATGATCGTGGTGAGCAGCCTCACGCCTTCGGGCGTCTGCACCAGACCGCAGGCGATCTGGGCGGCGGCGATGTCGGGGATGCCCTCGTGTTCGGCGATCAGGGCGATCTCCTCGTCGGTGAGGTCGCAGTAGTCGAGGCAGTCTCGAATGGATAGCATTCCGTTCTCCTCCGGCAGTCGGGCTGTCTGACGCAGCTCATCATCCTTCCAAGCCTATCCCAGGATGCGCCGATTGCAAGACGAAAAGGTTCTTTTCTTATAATCAAGTGATTGATTGTCAATAACTTTTGTGCGGCGCGCCATCGTCCGCGGCGACGCGTGATCGCGGCTTGGCCGTACGCATCAACCGACTGAATTTGCAACGTTTCAGGAATCCAACATGCTCGACATTCAGACTCTTCGCAGCCAGATCGACGTCGTCGCCAGCCGGCTCGCGACGCGCGGCCTGCAACTCGACGTGGCCGCGTTCACCGCGCTCGAGGACGAACGCAAGCAACTGCAGACCCGTACCCAGGAGTTGCAGGCGCGGCGCAACGCGCTGTCGAAGCAGATCGGCATGCTCAAGGGCAAGGGTGAGGACGCTTCCGCGGTGATGGCCGAAGTCGGCCAGCTCGGCGACGAACTGAAAGCCTGCGAGCAGGCGCTGCCGGTGTTGCTCGACAAGCTCAACGCGTTCTGTGCCGGCCTGCCCAATCTGCCGCACGACAGCGTGCCGGTGGGTGCCGACGAGAGCGCCAACGTCGAGGTCCGGCGCTGGGGCACGCCGCGTGCGTTCGATTTCGACGCGCGCGATCACGTCGATGTCGGGGCGCCGCTCGGCCTCGATTTCGAAACTGGGGCGAAGCTCTCGGGCTCGCGCTTCACCTTCATGCGCGGGCAGATCGCGCGCCTGCATCGCGCGCTCGCGCAGTTCATGCTCGACGTGCAGACCGGCGAGCACGGCTACACCGAGTGCTACACGCCCTACATCGTCAACCGCGAGGTGCTCGAAGGCACCGGCCAGCTGCCCAAGTTCAAGGAGGACATGTTCTGGGTGCTGCGCGGCGGTGACGACGAGGTGCGCGAGCAGTATCTGATCTCCACCTCGGAAATCTCGCTGACCAACACCGTGCGCGAGCAGGTGCTGGCCGCCGACGCGCTGCCCATCCGCCTCACCGCGCACAGCCCGTGTTTCCGCTCCGAAGCGGGCAGCGGCGGGCGCGACGTGCGCGGCATGATCCGCCAGCACCAGTTCGACAAGGTCGAGATGGTGCAGATCGCGCATCCGGAGAAGAGCTACGAGGCCCTCGAGGAGATGGTCGGCCATGCCGAGCACGTGCTGCAGAAGCTCGAACTGCCGTACCGCGTGGTGGCGCTGTGCACCGGCGACATGGGCTTCTCCGCGGCCAAGACCTACGACCTCGAAGTGTGGCTGCCGGCGCAGAGCACCTATCGCGAGATCTCCAGCTGCTCCAACTGCGAAGCCTTCCAGGCGCGCCGCATGCAGGCGCGGTTCAAGAACGCCGCCGGCAAGAACGAACTCGTGCATACGCTCAACGGCTCCGGGCTGGCGGTTGGGCGTACGCTGGTTGCGGTGCTGGAGAACTATCAGCAGGCCGACGGTTCGGTGGTGGTGCCGAAGGCCCTGGTGCCCTACATGGGTGGTCTCGAGGTGCTGAAGCCGGAAAACTGAGGCCGGAGGATTGACGGCAGGGCGTCCGGCCCGGAACGCAGAAGGCCGCAGCGCGCCTCGAAGCGCTGCGGTCGGGCGGCTTCAGTCGGCCGCGCTCATCGGCCCCAGACGCAGCCGCGGCGCGCCCAGCAGCGGGTCGTGCGGCGGCTCCAGGCGGGCGAGGATGTCGTAGTAGTTGCGGATGTTCTCGGTCATGATCACCGCCTCGCCGCCGCGGGCAGGGCCGGCCTTGAGGCGCGCGGCGTATTCCGGGCGCGACATCAGCGGCAGCACCGTCTTCATCTCCCACCACGAGCTGGGGTCCTTGCCCAGGCGGCGGGCGATGGCGCGCGCGCCGTTCATGTGCCCCATGCCGAGGTTGTAGGCCGCGGTCGCCATCCACTGGCGATCGGGCTCGTCGATCTCGTCGGGCAACTGCTCCTTGAGCATGGCCAGATAACGCGCGCCGCCGAGGATGCTCTGGCGTGGGTCGAGGCGGTCGTCGACGCCCAGACGGTCGGCGGTGTCGGCGGTCAGCATCATGAGGCCGCGCACGCCGGTGCGCGAGGTCGCGCTCGGTTCCCAGTGCGATTCCTGATACGACAGGGCGGCGAGGTAGCGCCAGTCGATGCCGGTTTGCGCCTGCGCGTTGTGAAAGTGCGCGCGAAAGTGCGGAAGGCGCTCCTGGATGCGGCTGAGGAAGGTCGATACGTCGGCGTCGGTCAGGCGGCGGACGTGGCCGAAATAGCGGTCGGCGATGCGCGGCAGCAGGCCGCTGGATTGCGCGTCGCCGACAAAGTCCGCGATTGCTGCGGCGAGGCCGCTGTTGTCGTCGCTCGCGGTCGCCCAGGCAATGTGGGTCTTGAGCGGCAGATCGTAGGCGACGGTCAGGTTGGGCGCGACGCGCGCGGCGAGCGCATAGTGCAGGCGGTCGGTGGCGACGAGGTCGAACTTGCCCTCGGCGAGCTGTTCGAGCAGCCCCTGGTCGCCGCTGCGCGGCGGATGCTTGACCTTCAAGCTCGCAACCCGCTTTTGCAACTGCTCCACCGTTTCCGCGGTCAGTGAGCCGTGGCGCACCGCGATCGTCCGCCCGGCGAGATCGCCTTCACGGTTGATCTCGGCGCCGTCGGCACGCCCGGCAAGAACGTAATCGACTTCGCGCAGCGGCGGCGACCAGTGCAGCGGCAGGCGTTCGTTGCGCCCCAGGCCGGCGGCGGCGATGTGCGCCCGGCCGGTGAGCACGGCGTCGATCGCGCGCGCCGAGTCGGGATACACGTCGAAGCGTACCGGCACCTCGAGTTCCTCGCCGAGGGCGAGCAGCAGGTCGTGCTCGAAACCGGAAACCACCCCCTGTTCGTCTATGCGGTAGGAAATCGCATCCTGTCGCGTCGCTACCCGCAATTCGCCGATCTCCCGGAAGCTCCCGATACGCTGGTGCTCACCGGGGCTGCAGGCGGCGAGCAGGAAGGTGGCGCTCAGGCAGACGGTAACGCTGGCGAAGGTGAGGGCGCGCAATATGGTCATCCGGGACAATCGGGCGGGGTCGGATTTTGCGTGAGCGCGGGAGCAAGGGCAACCGCCGCACCGCCGAGGAATGGTTCCGCGCTTGATCCAGATCACGGAACGCGGCGGATTTTGATTTATATTAGAATTTCATTAAATTCTATTGGAGTCGCCATGTCGAAGTCCTTCGTCCAGATCACCGCCGACGTCTCCCAAGCCCTCGATGCCTTGCGCGCGGAAGTCCCCGAAACCATGGCGGGCTTCGGTGCCATGGCGCGCGGTGCGCTCAAGGAAGGCGAGCTGAGCGCCCTGCACAAGGAACTGATCGCCCTCGCGATCGGCGTCGCGTCGCGCTGCGACGCCTGCATTGGCTTCCACGTCAAGGCACTGATCCGGCTCGGCATGACCCGCGCACAGCTGATGGAAACGCTCGCCGTGTGCGCCTACATGGGCGGCGGCCCCACGCTGATGTACGCCGCCGAGGCGGTGCGGGCCTATGACGAATTCCACGCCCGCACCACGGTGGCGAGCGAGCGGGCGTGAACAAGGCCGATGACGAAAACAAATTTGTTCACTTTCCGGATTTCGTGCGTATAATGCGCGCTCCTTTCGACGCCCGGTTGCCGGGGGTTGGCTGGAAGCGGAGAGGTGGCAGAGTGGTCGAATGTACCTGACTCGAAATCAGGCGTAGGTGCGAGCCTACCGTGGGTTCGAATCCCACCCTCTCCGCCATATATACAAATCAGCCCTCGATTTCGAGGGCTTTTTTGTTTTTGCGCCCCTTCAGGCTTCGTCCTGCATCCACCGGATGCGCCCCTGTCCGGTCTCCTGCAGGCGGTCGCGCAGCAACTGGGCCCGATCCTCGGGCAGGCTGAAGGCGAGGCCGACCTGATCGTCGTGGGTGACGTGCACCAGCGTCGCGCCGGCGAGGTCGAGTTCGCGCCGCAGCAGCCCTTCGAGCGCGTAGGGCACGGCGCAGCGCAGGGTGTGCAGGCGCACGATGGGCACTTTGGCTGCGGCGAGCAGGGCTTGCGCGACGCTGTCCGTATACGCCCGCACCAGCCCGCCGGCGCCCAGCCGGATACCCCCGTAGTAGCGCACCACGGTCGCCAGCACGCCGTCGAGATCCTGATGGCGGAGCACTTCGAGCATCGGTCGTCCCGCGGTGCCGCCCGGTTCGCCGTCGTCGACCGCCGCCGACTGGCCGCCGGCGAGCAGCGCCCAGCAGACGTGGGCGGCACCCGGATGGCGGGCGCGCAACTCGGCGACGAGTTGCTGCGCAGCGGCACGGTCGGCGGCGGGTTCCACGCAACCGATGAAGCGGCTTTTTTTGATGATCAGTTCGCTGTGCGCGGGGTGGGCGAGAGTGAGCGGCATGGGGCGCAAATGTAGTACAGCGCGACGCCGCTGGGGCGCTGTGTGCGACGCAAGGTGTCGGAGACGCGGTCGTCGGTGGTTCAGTCCGGGCTGGGTTCAGGCCGCAGTCACCAGTACCGCCTGCCCATCGACGGCGAGTCGGACCCGGCCGCGGCCGGCGTGGATCAGCCTGACCGGGAGTGCCCTTTCGTCAAGTCGTCGCCTCAGCAGTAGCAGGCGCGTTTCGAGGTTGTCCCTGAGTTCGGGCAGTTTCAGCGCCGGGTCCAGCCGGATTTCCCGGTTGGTGAACTCTTCCCGGCCTTCGTTGATGTGGCGTTCGGCCATGAAGGCGAGCAGGCGGCCGGCCACGCCCTTGATCACATAAGCGTTATTGATGAATACGCTGTCATCGACCCGGTGGTGGGTGATGTGCACGACGCGGCCGGCGGCGCGCGCCATCGGCGGTGGCGACGTCGTGGGCCGCGGGTCGCGAGCGAGCGCTTCGCAGAGCGCCAGGGCGAGGGCGCACTGGGCGGCGATCATGTCGAGCGCGGCTTCGTGCGCGCTGTCGAAGGCGAGGCGTTCGCGGCTCTCGACGAAAAGCACGCCGCGTACCGCGCGTTGCGCGATCAGCGGTACGGCGAGCTGACTCAGGGCGTCCGGCAGACAGGGCAGGGGGATGGTGCGCGTGCGGTTCTCGTCGGCCGGAGGCGCGGGGTCGATCGCTGCGCCCAGGCGGCGTATCCGGCTGAGGTCGTTGATCTTGAACGGCCGTCCGGTGGCCGCCGCGGTGCCGATCAGGCCGTCGTCGAAGGCGACCTCGGAGCCGATCCCGGAGCGTTCGTAGCCCCGGCTGACGACGGTGTTGAGAAGGCGGCGCGCGGCATCGCTCAACAGCACGATCGCGTGCTCGAATCCCAGGCTCGCGCAGGCGCTCAGCGCGGCCTCGAGCACGCCTTCGGTGTCGCCCTGCGCGCCGATGGCTTTCAGCGCCTCGCCGAGGCGAACCGGCTCGGGTTGCGGCCTTGGGGCGGTCGGGCCGGGAAGGGGAGCGGGCGAGGCGACCGCGCGCATCGCATCCACCCGGAACACATCGACGAGCTTGAGGCGCATCACACCGGCCATGCCCACCTGTGCGCTGCTGGCGCGCAACTGGTCCGCGATCTGATCGAACAAGGGGCCGCGATCGACGGCGGACACCCAGCTCAACTCGAGCAGGAACTGGCCGCCGTGGCGTGCGCTCACCAGCAGCAGCGAGGCCTGCGGATTGGCGCGGATGTTGGCGGCGGTTTTGGCGAAGAACTGGTTGGAGAGCGCGACGTGTTCGTCATCGACCCTCACCACGTGCGACAGGTAGGCGATGTTGGGCGTGCCGTCGGCCGCGCTGGTGGCGAGGATCGACGGGATCACGCCTTCGAAGCAGTCGGCGAGGTCGCGGGGGCCGATCATCGCTCCGGTACTCCGGCCCGGGTGCCGGCGCTCGGTCCGGGGGTCTGGACATACAGTTCACGCACTCGGAGCCGCGCAGCCGCCAGTTCACGGTCCGCCAGCCAGGGGGCGACCAGTTCCGCGGGCAGGCCGAGCCCGGCGAACATGGCATGGATGTCGGCCTGGTAACGGCTGGTCAGTGCTTGGTCGGCGGGGGTGGCGGCGCGCAGCCGGGCGTTGCCCTTCAGCTGATAGGCGACGTAGTCGGCGGGGCGCGCGAAGGTCAGCGCGGCCTCGCCGTTGGCCGCCAGGTTGCGGTGGGTTTCCGGCCACTGCCAGGCTGAATAGAGGAATTCGACGGTGCCGGCGTCGACCACGCGGGCGCCCACGGCGCGGCCGACCGCGGGGCGATTGGCGCTGTCGCGGGTGCCGATGATGATCATCACCGGGCTGGCGATGAACTGTCTGAGGTCGTCGGAAAGCCGCATCCTGTCGTCCGCAATGCCCAGTTTAGGAAACATTTAGGTACGGTGGCCGCCCACTTAGCAAGCATTTAGCGAAGTGCTTTCGGGCGCGGAAGTATAACTGCCGGGTCAATCACCCAGGGGCTTCCGCCATGCACGACGTTCATCATTCAGACGACAACCAGGTTGCCATCATCGGCGCCGGTCCGGGAGGCCTGGTGGCCGCGCGCTGGCTGGCGCACTGCGGCTTCGAGCCGGTCCTGTTCGAAGCGGGCGCCGGGCTCGGCGGGCAGTGGAATGCGGCTGCGGAGGCGAGTGCGACCTGGGCCGGGATGCGCACCAACACCAGCCGCGTGATGTCGGCCTTCTCCGATCTCGATCATGGCGCCGGGGTCGCGACCTATCCGCGCCAGGACCAGATGCTTGCCTATCTGGAGGATTACGCGGCCCGCTTCGATCTGCCCCGGCGCATCCGCCTCTCCACGCGGGTCGAGTGTCTGGAGGCGGCCTCTGGGGGCGGCTGGCGGATTCGCTCCCGCGGTGCTAACGGTGCGTGCGACGAGCGTTTCCGTCGCGTCGTGGTCGCGACCGGGGCCCAGTCCGCGCCCAGGGTGCCCGATGTTCCGGGGCTGGCGGGCTTCGCCGGCGAGTTCGGCATCGCCCACACGCAGCGCTACGAAGGAGCGGCAGCTTACCGGGGGCGTACGGTGGTGGTGGCCGGCTGCTCGATCAGCGCTCTCGAAATCGCCGCCGACCTTGCCTTTGCCGGCGCCAAGGTGACCTGCGCCTACCGGCGCCAGCGCTACATCGTGCCCAAGCTGATCGCCGGGGTGCCCGCCGAGCACGTGCTGTTCAATCGTGCCGCGGCGCTGGCAGCCGAGGTGCTGGCGCCGGCGGCGCTTGCCGAAGGCTTGAAGGCGGCGGTGCTGCGCGCAGCGGGCAGCCCGGAGCAGTACGGGGCGACGCCGCCGGGGGCGGACATCTTTGCGGCGGGCGTCGCCCAGTCGCAGCATTTCCTCGCCGCGGTGGCCGAGGGGCGGATCGCCGTGCGGCCGTGGATCGAGCGCGTCGACGGGCGCGCGGTGCACTTTGCCGATGGCCGCTCCGTCGATGCCGACGCGATCCTGTTCGGCACGGGCTACGGACTGTCCCTGCCATGGCTGGCGCCGGCGCTTGGCGAATCGTTGCGATTCGATGGACAGGGTCTGGACCTGCATCTCCACACCTTTCATCCCGAGCTGGCCGGGCTGGCTTTCGTCGGCCTCTACAACCTGGTCGGCCCCTATCTGCCGGTGCTCGAACTGCAGGCGCGCTGGATTGCCTACGTTGCCGCCGGTCGCGTGCCGCCGCCGTCGACGGCGCAGATGGCGCACGGGCTGGCGGCATGCAGGGCGATGCGCGCCGCGGGTCGCCAGCCCGTGTTGCACGAACTGGCGGTGGCGCTCGCCCGCGAGGCGGGGGTGGAACCGAACTTGGCGCAGTGGCCGGAGCTGGAGCGTGCCTTGCTCTTCGGTCCGTTGTCTGCGGTTTCGTTCCGGCTGCAGGGGCCGGACCGTCTGGCATCGGCGCCGGTGCGGACGCTGGCCGCGGCCGCAGCGTTTGGTGCGATATCGGGGCCGGGGTTCACCGCCGAGGAGTTGCAGATGCGGCATATGCTGGGCAGAGGGGAGGCGGCGGCTGCATGAGGGGAGGGCGCTGTGTCCCGGCGGATACCCGCCGGGGCTTGCCACCGGTCTCCCTGCAGCGCCGGACGGCGTACGCGCCCGGCGGTGTGGGGTGAGGGGGCGACCGGGCGGCGATCGATAAAGGGGCTTGCAGAGTTGACGGCCGGCAGAAATTGATAAATGATTCAACAAATTTTGAAGTATTGAATCATGGATAAAGCCGCCGCCCTCACTGTCTTCGAGTCCCTGTCCTCCGGCGTCCGCCTGGACGTCTTCCGTCTGCTCGTGCGCGCCGGTCCGGCGGGCAGGGTCGCTGGCGAGATTGCCAGCGCGCTCGACATTCCGCCGACCAACCTGTCCTTCCATCTGAAGGCGCTGACCCATGCCGGGCTCGTCTCGGTCGAGCAGGAAGGGCGCTACCAGCGCTATCGCGCCAACCTGGCGCTGATGCGGGGGCTGATCGACTTTCTCGCCGCGGAATGCTGCGACGGTGTGCCTGAACAGTGCGCCGAGCTCGACGGCGTCGTCGATTGCGGGCCGGGCGCCTCATGCTGAGTTCCGGTCCCGCGGCCGCGGCACCGCACATTCAACCCCTGACTCTGGAAGACAAGCGCCGATGAACGTCCTGTTTCTGTGTACCGGCAACTCCTGCCGTTCGATCCTCGCCGAGGCCACCTTCAACCATCTCGCGCCGGCCGGCTGGCAGGCATGGAGCGCGGGCAGCCAGCCCGCCGGCTACGTGCATCCGCGCTCGCTGGCCCTGCTCGCGCGCGAGGGCATCGCGGCGGCGGGGTGCCGCAGCAAGTCGTGGGACGCGCTGCCGGGCACGCCCGACATCGTCGTCACCGTCTGCGCCAGCGCCGCCGGCGAGACCTGCCCGGCCTATCTCGGGCCGGCACTGCGCACGCACTGGGGGGTCGACGACCCCGCCCACGCCACCGGCTCCGATGCCGAAATCGATGCCGCCTTCGTCCATGCCTACCGCACCCTGCGTGCCCGCATCGAGGCCTTTCTGGCCTTGCCGCTGGCCGAGTTGGTGGGCGACCGCGCCCGCCTGAAGGCGGCGCTGGACGACATCGGCACGCTGTCCGCCCCCACCACGACCGGAGTCTGAAATGGCCGACAAGATTTATAACGTGCTGTTCTTGTGTACTGGCAATTCCGCGCGCAGCATCATTGCCGAAACCACGCTCAGTGCATTCGGCGAGGGCCGCTTCCAGGCCTGGAGCGCGGGCAGCCACCCGCGCGGCGCGGTGCACCCGGTGACCCTGGAGGTGCTGCGCGCCGGCGGCCACCGCGTCGACGGGCTGCGCAGCAAGAGTTGGGATGAATTCGCCGCGCCCGGTGCGCCCGAGATGGATTTCGTGTTCACCGTGTGCGATCGCGCCGCCGGCGAACTGTGCCCGGTGTGGCCGGGGCAGCCGATCAGCGCGCACTGGGGCTTTGCCGATCCGGTGGCGGTGCAGGGCGATCCCGCGCAGGTGCTGCGCGCCTTCCAGCAGGTGCACAAGCAGATCGTCAATCGCATCCGCCTGTTCCTCAGCCTGCCGGTGGACAAGCTCGACCGCGTCGCCCTCAAGCGCGAGGTCACGCGCATCGGCACGCTGCCGGCGGACGGGGAGGCCTGACCATGGGCTTGTTCGAACGTTATCTGAGTGTCTGGGTGGGGCTCGGCATTCTCGCCGGGGTCGGTCTCGGGCTGGTCGCGCCCGACGCCTTCCAACTGATCGCCGGGCTCGAGTTTGCCCACGTCAATCTGGTGGTGGCGGTGTTCATCTGGGTCATGATCTATCCGATGATGATCCAGATCGACTGGCACGCGGTGAAGGACGTCGGCCGCAAGCCGCAGGGCCTGATGCTGACGCTGGTGGTCAATTGGCTGATCAAGCCGTTCACCATGGCCGCGCTCGGCGTGCTGTTCTTCAAGTACGTGTTCGCGCCCTGGGTCGATCCGCAGTCGGCCAGCGAATACATCGCCGGCATGATCCTGCTCGGCGTGGCGCCGTGCACGGCGATGGTGTTCGTGTGGAGCCAGCTTGTGAAGGGCGACGCCAACTACACCCTGGTGCAGGTGTCGGTGAACGACCTCATCATGGTGGTGGCGTTCGCGCCGATCGCCGCCTTCCTGCTCGGCGTCACCGACATCACCGTGCCCTGGGAAACCCTGGTGCTCTCCACCGTGCTCTATGTCGTGCTGCCGCTGCTCGCCGGCATGGCCACCCGGCACGCGCTGGAGCGGCGCTCGCCGCAGGCGGTGGCGAACTTCGTCGGCCGTCTCAAGCCGTGGTCCATCGTCGGCCTGATCGCCACCGTGGTGCTGCTGTTCGGCTTTCAGGCCGGGACCATCGTCGCCCAGCCGCTGGTGATCGTGATGATCGCAGTGCCGCTGATCGTGCAGAGCTACGGCATCTTCGCGGTCGGGCTGGTCGGCGCGCGCCTCCTCCGGCTGCCCCACGACGTCGCCGGTCCGGCCTGCCTGATCGGCACCTCCAACTTCTTCGAGCTCGCGGTCGCGGTGGCGATTTCGCTGTTCGGGCTGCACTCCGGGGCCGCGCTCGCCACCGTGGTGGGGGTGCTGGTCGAAGTGCCGGTGATGTTGTCGCTGGTGGCGGTGGTGAACCGCACCCGCCACTGGTTCCCGGCGCAGGCGCCGGCGCGCATCGACGGCGCGGGGATGCGTGCCGCGGAGGTCCGCCATGACTGATGCGTTGCACGATCTGCCCAATATCGACCGCGCCCAGTTCCGCGTGCCCGACCCGGCGCTGCTGCGCGCGCCGGCTTCGACCCATGCGCCGCGCATCCTGCTGCTGTACGGTTCGCTGCGTGCGCGCTCGTTCAGCCGCCTGCTCGTCGAGGAGGCTGCGCGCCTGCTGCGGGCGATGGGCGCGGAGACGCGCATCTTCAACCCGAGCGGTCTGCCGCTGCCCGACGATGCCCCCGACACCCACCCCAAGGTGGTCGAACTGCGCGAGCTCTGCCAGTGGGCCGAAGGCATGGTGTGGTGCTCGCCGGAGCGCCACGGCGCGATGACCGGGATCATGAAGGCGCAGATCGACTGGATTCCGCTCGCGGTCGGCGCGCTGCGTCCGACCCAGGGCAAGACCCTGGCGCTGATGCAGGTTTGCGGCGGTTCGCAGTCGTTCAACGCGGTGAACCAGATGCGCGTGCTCGGGCGCTGGATGCGCATGCTGACGATTCCGAACCAGTCCTCGGTGGCCAAGGCGTTCATGGAGTTCGGCGACGACGACCGCATGAAACCATCGTCCTACTACGACCGCGTGGTCGATGTCATGGAGGAACTGGTCAAGTTCACGCTGCTGACCCGCGACCTCGGCCCCTGCCTGGTCGACCGCTACAGCGAGCGCCGCGAAAGCGCCGAGGAACTGTCGAAACGGGTCAATCAGCGCGCCATCTGAGCCCCGCCGGGCCATTGCCGCGCGCTGCCGGTCGCGCGCGGCAATGGCCCGCGCCGTGCTGGGCTATAATCGATCCGGTATTTCGAGTCCTTGCCCCGCCCGGCACCTCCGCAGCGTGGCGATTCGATCCGGCGCAGCGTTGCCGTCGTGCCTGGAAGCAATGCACAAGCCCTGATTTTCCGGTCTGGTGAAAGGCTGAGAACATCGGGCTTTTTTTCGTCATCACGGTTACGAACCGTCCCGATTTGCCCCGTCCCGCAGCCTTTGCCGCAGGACGGCGCTGGAGAACTCCATGGCCTCATCCCCCGAAAACGTCAGCATGGCGCTGTTCTGCGACTTCGAGAACGTCGCGCTCGGCGTGCGCGACGCGAAGTACGAGAAGTTCGACATCAAGCGCGTGCTCGAGCGCCTGCTGCTCAAGGGCAGCATCGTCGTCAAGAAGGCCTACTGCGACTGGGAGCGCTACAAGGGCTTCAAGGCGGCGATGCACGAAGCCAATTTCGAGCTCATCGAGATTCCGCACGTGCGCCAGTCGGGCAAGAACTCGG
The DNA here is from genome assembly GCA_023459095.1 of Pseudomonadota bacterium. Classification (GTDB taxonomy): domain Bacteria; phylum Pseudomonadota; class Gammaproteobacteria; order Burkholderiales; family Rhodocyclaceae; genus JAEWVQ01. The sequence goes on from JAEWVQ010000345.1 coordinate 18,754, forward strand.
CCGACATCCGCCTCGTCGTCGATGCCCTCGACCTCTGCTACACCAAGGCCCACGTCAATACTTTCGTCATCATCAGCGGCGACTCCGACTTCTCGCCGCTGGTGTCCAAGCTGCGCGAGAACGCCAAGCAGGTGATCGGCGTCGGGGTCAAGCAATCGACTTCCGACCTGCTCATCGCGAACTGCGACGAGTTCATCTTCTACGACGATCTGGTGCGCGACAGCCAGCGTTCCGGCAAGCGCGATGCGCGTGAGGCGCAGCCGTCGAACCGGCGCTCGCCCGAAGAGGAAAAGCGGCGCCGCGAGGAGCTCGAGGCGCGCAAGAGCCAGGCGGTCGAGTTCGCGGTCGAGACCTTCGAGGCGTTGCAGTCCGAGCGCAGCGACAGCGGCAAGATCTGGGCGTCGCTGCTCAAGGAGGCGATGAAGCGGCGCAAGCCCGACTTCAGCGAGTCGTACTACGGCTTCCGCGCCTTCGGCAACCTGCTCGAGGAAGCCAAGGCCCGCGGCCTGCTCGACTTCGGCCGCGACGAGAAGTCGCGCACTTTCGTGTTCCGTGGCGCCGGCGTGCCAGCAGTGATGGAGGCGGTGGCCGAGGTTGCCGCGCCGGTCGAGGCCGTGGAGATGGACGCTGCGGGCAGTGCCGAGAGCGCCGTGCCGGTGGTGGCGGAAGCGGCCGAGCCCGCGGCCAAGCCGGCACGGCGCCGCCGCGGCGAAGGCGGGCGCCGTGCCGCCAAGGCCGACGAGGTGACCGCGCACGCCGCCGCGGAGCCCGCAGCGGGTGCCGAGGCCGTGGCCGCGCAGAGCGCGCCGACGGCGATCGAGGCCGCGGAAGCCGGGCAGGGACCGGCCAAGGCTGACGCCGAAGCGCCCGCGAAGCCGGCACGCAAGGGCGCGCAGAAA
>JAEWVQ010000346.1 GCA_023459095.1 Pseudomonadota bacterium
ACCTATCAGTGCGAATGGAAGACCGCGGTGACCGATCCCGAGGTGCGCAAGCGCTTCCGCAGCTTCGTAAACGACAGCCGTGCGGACGAGCGCGTGGTCTTCGTCAAGGAACGCGGGCAGATCCGCCCGGCCCGTGAAGACGACGAGCGCGAGCCCGCCGCCGCCGACCCGCTGACCGTCTGAACCCGAACAGGACATCCGCCATGACTACCGAAACCCTGAACTGGACCGCCGTCTGCAAGGTCGGCGACATCCTGCCCGGCACCGGCGTGTGCGCGCGGGTCGAGGGCCGCCACGTCGCCGTCTTCCGCCTCGGTGGTGACCGCTTCTACGCCATCGACAACATCGACCCGCGCTCCGGCGCCAGCGTGCTGTCGCGCGGCCTCACCGGCAACCTCGGTGAGCACATCGTGGTCGCCTCACCGCTCTACAAGAACCACTTCGACCTGCGCACCGGCGCCTGCCTCGAAGCGCCGGCGCACTCGGTACGCGCCCACCGGGTGCGGATCGACGGCGAGGACGTGCTGGTGGCGCTCGCCTGATTCCATTCCACTGCTCGAGAGAAAACAACAATGGCCTATCTTGCTCCTGCCGAATTCGTCACCAAGATGATCGATGCCGGCGAATCCAAACTGCTGATGTCCACCCGCGACACCCTGATCCGCGCCTACATGGCCGGCGCCATCCTGGCGCTGGCGGCGGCGTTCGCGGTCTCGGTGACGGTCAATACCGGCAATCCGCTGCTCGGCGCGCTGCTGTTCCCGGTGGGTTTCTGCATGCTCTATCTGCTCGGCTTCGACCTGCTCACCGGGGTGTTCACCCTGGCGCCGCTGGCGGTGCTGGACCGCCGCCCCGGCGCCACCTGGGGCGGGGTGATGCGCAACTGGTCGCTGGTGTTCGTCGGCAACTTCGCCGGTGCGATCACGGTGGCGGTGTTCATGGCGATCATCTTCACCAACGGCTTCACCGAGGCGCCCAACGCCATCGGCCAGAAGATCGGCCACATCGGCGAGGGCCGCACGGTGGGCTATGCCGAGCACGGCGCCGCCGGCATGCTGACGCTGTTCGTGCGCGCGGTGATGTGCAACTGGATGGTGTCGACCGGCGTGGTCGCGGCGATGATGTCTACCAGCGTGTCGGGCAAGGTGATCGCGATGTGGATGCCCATCCTGGTGTTCTTCTACATGGGCTTCGAACACAGCATCGTGAACATGTACCTGTTCCCCTCGGGCCTGATGCTGGGCGGTCAGTTCACCTTCATGGATTACATGCTGTGGAACGAGATTCCGACCGTGCTCGGCAATCTCGTGGGTGGGCTGACCTTCGTCGGCGCCACGCTGTACTCGACCCACTACAAGACCGCGCCCAAGCGCAAGGTGGCCTGACGCGGCCGCGCCCGGGCATGGCGATGGGCAAGTCGCTGCGCGTGGGCGTCGGCCAGCACTCGCTGGCCGGCGCCCACGGCATCAACCAGGACTTCCACGGCGCGGGCTTGCCGGGCGCGGCGCTGCGGGCGAGCAAGGGCATCGTGCTGGCGCTGGCCGACGGCATCAGTTCGAGTCGCGTCGGTCACCTCGCCAGCCAGACGGCGGTCGGCGCCTTCCTCGAGGACTACTACGCGACCTCCGAGGCATGGACCGTGCGCCGCGCCGCGCAGCGCGTGCTCGGTGCCACCAACGCCTGGCTGCATGGCCAGACCCAGCGCGGCGAAGGCCGCTTCGACAAGGACCGCGGCCATGTCTGCACCTTCAGCGCGCTGATCCTGAAAGGCCGCGATCTGCATCTGCTGCATGTCGGCGATGCACGCATCTACCGCCTGCATCCGCAGGCGCTCGAACAGCTCACCGAAGATCACCGCATCCGCCATTCCCCGGCCGAAAGCCATCTTGCGCGCGCGCTCGGCATCGGCCCGCACGTCGAGATCGACTACCGCAGCTGGGAGGCGGAGGAGGGCGAGATCTATGTGCTCGCCACCGACGGCGCCCATGAGTACCTGGACGCCGCCACGCTGCACCAGGGCATCGCCCGCCATCCCGACGACCTCGACGCCGCGGCGGCGTGGGTGGTGGCGCAGGCGCGCGCGGCCGGCAGCGAGGACGACGCCACCGTGCAGTTGCTGCGCATCGACGAACTGCCGCAGGACGATGCCGCGCAGGCGCAGTTGCGCCGCGACGGACTGGCGCTGCCGCCGGCGCTGGCGCCGCGCATGGTGTTCGAAGGCTTCACCATCGTGCGTGAACTGCAGGTGAGCGCGCGCAGCCACGTGCTGCTGGCCACCGACAATGACAGCGGTGAGGCCGTGGTGCTGAAGATGCCCTCGGTCGATCTGCGCGCCGACGCCGCGTACCTCGACGGCTTCGTGCTCGAGGAGTGGGCGGCGCGGCGCATCGACAGCGCGCACGTCGTCAAGGCCTGGGCAGGCGCGCGCCGGCGCAGTCATCTCTACGTGGCGCTGGAATACATCGAGGGCCAGACGCTCGCGCAGTGGATGATCGACCACCCGCAGCCGTCGCTGGACGCGGTGCGCGCGATCGTCGACCAACTGGCGCGCGGGGTGCAGGCCTTGCACAGCCGCGACATGCTGCATCGCGACCTGCGCCCGGAGAACGTCATGATCGCCCGTGACGGCACGGTGAAGCTGATCGATCTCGCCAGCGTCCATGTCGCCGGCCTCGCCGAGGGCGGCGGGGCTGAGCCGGGCTGCCCGCCGGGCACCCTGCAGTACATGGCACCGGAATGCGTGCTTGGAGATCCGGCCAGTCCCGCGGCCGACCTGTTCTCGCTCGCCGTGCTCACCTACCGCATGCTCTGTGGCCAGCTCCCGTATGGCCTGGCGGCGGCACGCATCCGCGCGCCGCAGGATCTGCGCGCCCTGCGCCTCGTGCCGCTGCGCCACTTCCGCCCCGATCTGCCGGTCTGGGTCGAAGCCGTGCTTGGCAAAGCCTTGCAGGCCAGGCCGGGGCGGCGGCAGCAGGCGGTGTCGGAGTTCGTGCACGACCTGAAAACGCCCGCCGCGCGCCTGCTGCAGGTCCAGCGCACCCCACTCGCCGAGCGCGACCCGGTGCTGTTCTGGCAAGGCCTGGCGGTACTGCTGGCGCTCACCGTGGCCGCGCTCGCCTTCCTGCTCGCCGTGCGCCCGTGAGCGGGCCCCCTCTGCGCGGTCCGCGCTCAGGCGGCGTGCCGGGCCTTGGCGAGGTTGAGCGCGGTGTCCTCGATCATGTCCTCCTGACCGCCGACCATGCCGCGCCGGCCCATCTCGACCAGGATCTCGCGCGCGGGCACGCCGTACTTCTTCTCGGCGCGCTTGGCGAACAGCAGGAAGGAGCCATAGACGCCGGCATAGCCCAGGGTGAGCGCGTCGCGGTCGATGCGGATCGGGAAGTCCATGATCGGCACCACGAGGTCTTCGGCGACGTCCTGGATCTTGAACACATCGACGCCGGTCTCGATCCCCATCAGGTCGCACACCGCGACCAGCACTTCCATCGGCGTGTTGCCCGCGCCCGCGCCCAGGCCCGCGGCCGCAGCGTCGATGCGGGTCGCGCCCGCTTCGATCGCGGCGATGCTGTTGGCCACGCCCATCGCGAGGTTGTGGTGGCCGTGGAAGCCGAGCTCGGTCTCGGGCTTCAGGGCATCCCTGACGGCCGCGATGCGCGCCTTCACCGTGTCGGGCAAGAGATGCCCGGCCGAGTCGGTGACGTAGATGCAGTTGGCGCCGTAGTTCTCCATCAGCTTGGCCTGCTGCACCAAGCCTTCGGGGCTGTTCATGTGCGCCATCATCAGGAAGCCGACGGTGTCCAGGCCGAGCTTTCTGGCGTAGCCGATGTGCTGCTCGGAGACGTCGGCTTCTGTGCAGTGGGTGGCGACGCGGATGGTGTTCACCCCGAGTTCGTGCGCCATCTTCAGGTG
>JAEWVQ010000347.1 GCA_023459095.1 Pseudomonadota bacterium
ACGAGTTTCCTGCCTTGCAGATCATTCATGACATTCAGGTTAAACTATCAACACCAATGGAATAGTCGAGCAAGCCATGGCGATCACCGACTGGCCCGAAAACGAGCGCCCCCGCGAAAAGCTGCTCTCCCGCGGCGCGCAGGCGCTGTCCGACGCCGAGCTTCTCGCCCTTTTCCTGCGCGTCGGCATCCGCGGCCAAAGCGCGGTCGACCTCGCGCGCACCCTGCTCGCCCGCTTCGGCTCCCTGACCATGCTGTGCAACGCCAGCGCGCGCGATTTCGCCGCCATCCCCGGCATGGGGCTGGCGAAGTATGCCCAACTGCAGGCGGTCATGGAACTGTCGCGGCGCGCCCTCACCGAGCAGATGAGCGCCCGCGACGTGTTCGGCTCACCCGATGCAGTGCGCGACTGGCTGCGCCTGCGCCTCGGCCACCTGCCCCACGAGACGTTCTGCGTTCTGCTGCTCGATGCCGGCAACCGCCTCATCGACGCCGTCGATCTGTTCCGCGGCACGCTCACCCAGACCAGTGTCTACCCGCGCGAGGTGCTCAAGCTCGCGCTCGCGCGCAATGCCGCCGCAGTAATCCTGGCGCACAACCATCCTTCAGGCGCCGCCGAACCCAGCACCGCCGACGAAATGCTCACGCGCACACTGAAAGACGCCCTCAGCCTGGTCGACATCCGCGTGCTTGACCATTTCGTCGTCCCCGCCCACGGCCGCCCGGTCTCGTTCGCCGAGCGCGGCCTGCTGTAGCGGTCTGGAGCCCCGCACCGTCGTCATGAGCTGACGACAAGCGATTTTCTCTTGCCTTAACCCTAGCCGATGCAGTATCCTCCAAGGCTTTTCGCAATCCGAATTCCCTGGAGCATCGTATGGCTCGCGTCTGCCAAGTGACCGGTAAAGCACCGATGGTGGGAAACAACGTCTCCCACGCTAACAACAAAACCAAGCGCCGCTTTCTCCCCAACCTGCAAAGCCGCCGGTTCTGGAGTGAAGGCGAGAACCGCTGGATTCGCCTGCGCGTTTCCAATGCCGGTCTGCGCACGATCGACAAAAAAGGCATCGACGTCGTCGTTGCCGAGCTTCGCGCCCGCGGCGAGAAGCTGTAATCCGCCCGAACTGAACGGAGAAGGCCATGGCCAAAGGTATCCGCGAAAAGATCAAGCTGGAATCGACTGCCGGCACGGGTCATTTCTACACGACATCCAAGAACAAGCGCACCACCCCGGAAAAGCTCGAGTTCAACAAGTACGACCCGGTTGCCCGCAAGCACGTGCCGTACAAGGAAATCAAGCTAAAGTAAGCCTGCTGGCGGGAGCACTCCCGCCGGCTACCGCTCTGCGGTCGCGCATACTGACTCCAGACGCAGAAAGGCCGCCGGTTCCCCGGCGGCCTTTTTGTGCTTAGGCGAACCCGGGCTCGACCACCGCCCGGCTCAGGCGCATCAAGCCTTCTGGATGTTCGAGGCCTGCTTGCCCTTCGGCCCTTGCGTGACCTCGAAGGAAACCTTCTCGCCTTCCTTCAGGGTCTTGAAGCCGCTCATGTTGATGGCCGAGAAATGCGCGAACAGATCCTCGCTGCCGTCATCAGGCGTGATGAAGCCGAAGCCCTTGGAGTCGTTGAACCACTTAACAGTGCCAGTTGCCATATTGCCTTAATCCTTCAAAGTTTCTTGATACAGACCGGGGCGCCTCCCCGGCAGATGCATCGATGTCAAGAAGCGGAACCAGCACTGCAGATCCGGACCACGGGCGCAGCCGCAACAAACAGAACCAGCGCATAACACCTTGCACGACGCACGGGCTAGCTTTTACGCACTTGTCCGCACAGCGTCAACGACTTCTTTGCCATATTTTTTGCGGCACCGCAATAAACCCGACCGCGTATTTCGCGGCCAATGGCACGCTTTTAGCTTGATCTCGGCACAATGAGGTCGCGGCGGGCGTCGCTGCAACACGACATCGGGGCGCTTGCATTCCACCCAAACGCCCCGATCTGAATGCCGTGGCGCCGTGTTGCACTCTGCTTCGACTCCATTAGAATGGGTCGCATGGCCACCCAGAAACAAGACGATTTCGTGCTGGAGGCGAAGCGGGCCCGGACCCGACCGCCACCGCTCTACAAAGTTCTTCTGCTCAACGACGACTTCACACCGATGGATTTCGTGATCCTCGTGCTGCAGAAATATTTCGGCATGGACCGCGAACGTGCCACGCGGGTCATGCTCCAAGTCCACAGAGAAGGCATGGGGGTATGCGGCGTCTTTCCACGGGACATCGCAGCGACCAAGGTTGAACAGGTCGTCTCCTTTGCCCGCCAGCATCAACACCCGCTGGCATGCGTGATGGAGGAAAACTGAATGATCGCGCAAGAACTTGAAGTCAGCCTGCATATGGCCTTCGTCGAAGCGAGACAGAAGCGTCACGAATTCATCACGGTCGAACATCTGCTGCTCGCCCTGCTCGACAATCCGTCGGCAGCCGAAGTGCTGCGCGCCTGCGCCGCCAACATCGACGAACTGCGCCGCGAACTGACCGAGTTCATCAACGAGCACACGCCGAAAGTCGAGGGCAGCGACGAGATCGACACCCAGCCCACGCTCGGCTTCCAGCGCGTCATCCAGCGCGCGATCCTGCACGTGCAGTCTTCCGGCAAGAAGGAAGTCACCGGCGCCAACGTGCTCGTCGCGATCTTCGGCGAAAAGGATTCGCACGCGGTCTATTTCCTCCAGCGGCAGAACATCTCGCGCCTCGACGTGGTGAATTTCATCTCCCACGGCATCGCCAAGACGCCCCAGCATGGTGCGCCCGCGCAGCATCGCAACGAGCAGGAGCAAGGGGAGCAGGAGCACGAAGAGAAGCAGGCCGGCGGCGCGCTCGAGAACTACACGCAGAACCTCAATCAGCAGGCCCTGGTGGGCAAGATCGACCCGCTCATCGGTCGCGAGAAGGAAGTCGAGCGCGTCATCCAGACCCTGTGCCGGCGGCGCAAGAACAATCCGCTGCTGGTCGGCGAGGCCGGCGTCGGCAAGACCGCGATCGCCGAGGGGCTGGCACGGCGCATCATCGAAGGTCGCGTGCCCGAAATCCTCGAGAACGCCCAGGTGTACGCCCTCGACATGGGCGCCTTGCTCGCCGGCACCAAATACCGCGGCGATTTCGAGCAACGCCTGAAGGCGGTACTCAAGCAGTTGGTCGAGAATCAGGACGCAATCCTCTTCATCGACGAGATCCACACCCTGATCGGCGCCGGCGCAGCTTCGGGTGGCACTCTCGATGCGTCCAACCTGCTCAAGCCGGCGCTGTCCTCCGGCCAACTCAAGTGCATCGGCGCCACCACCTATACCGAGTTCCGCCAAATCTTCGAGAAAGACCACGCGCTGTCGCGGCGCTTCCAGAAAATCGACGTGGTCGAACCCTCCGTAGCCGAGACGGTCGAGATCCTCAAGGGGCTCAAGACCCGCTTCGAGGAACATCACGGCGTCAAGTACTCCGCCTCGGCGCTGTCGAGCGCGGCGGAACTGTCGGCCAAGTACATCAATGACCGCCATCTGCCGGACAAAGCGATCGATGTCATTGACGAAGCTGGCGCGGCGCAGCGCATCCTGCCCAAGTCCCGGCAGAAAAAGACCATCGGCAAGGGCGAGATCGAGGACATCGTCGCCAAGATCGCCCGCATCCCGCCACGCACCGTGTCCAACGACGACAAGGCCGCGCTGAAGACCCTGGAACGCGACCTCAAGAACGTGGTGTTCGGGCAGAACGCGGCGATCGAGGCGCTCGCCAAGGCGATCAAGATGTCGCGCTCCGGCCTGGGCAACCCGCAGAAACCGATCGGCTCCTTCCTGTTCTCCGGCCCCACGGGGGTGGGCAAGACCGAGGTCGCACGCCAGCTCGCCTATACGCTGGGCATCGAACTGGTGCGCTTCGACATGTCGGAGTACATGGAACGGCATGCGGTCAGCCGCCTGATCGGCGCGCCGCCGGGATACGTCGGCTTCGACCAGGGCGGACTGCTCACCGAGCAAATCACCAAGAAACCTCATTGCGTGCTGCTGCTCGACGAAATCGAGAAGGCGCATCCGGACATCTACAACATCCTGCTGCAGGTCATGGACCACGGCACGCTGACCGACAACAACGGTCGCCAGGCGGACTTCCGCAACGCGATCATGATCATGACCACCAATGCCGGCGCCGAGACCATGCAGAAAACGGTGATCGGCTTTTCCGCCAAGCGTGAGGCCGGCGACGAAATGGCCGAGATCAAGCGCCTGTTCTCGCCCGAGTTCCGCAACCGGCTCGACGCGACGATCTCGTTCCAGGCACTCGACAACGAGGTCATCCTGCGCGTGGTCGACAAGTTCCTGATGCAACTCGAGGCCCAGCTCCACGAGAAAAAGGTCGAAGCCCACTTCACCGAGGAGCTCAAGACCTGGCTGGCGGAAAAGGGTTTCGACCCGCTGATGGGCGCGCGCCCGATGGCGCGCCTGATCCAGGACACGATCCGCTCCGCGCTCGCCGACGAACTGCTGTTCGGCCGCCTGGCACAAGGCGGCAAGGTGACGATAGACCTCGACGACGACGACAAGGTCAAGCTCGTCTTCGACGAGGCAGCGCTGGCTACCACGGCCTGAGCCGCGATCGCGGGCGCGACGGCGCCCGCAGAGTTATCGAGGAGGCATGGTCTGCGGACCATGCTTTTTTTTGCCCCTCGCGCGTTCACCGACATCACCCCGCCGCCGTGACTCACCCGGTCACAGGCATGGTTATTGCCATTCAGCAGCATTCCCACCCAACCTGACTGGAGATGTCGATGATTTTCGATCGCTATGAGCAACAGGGGCTGCTGTTCAACATGAACTTCAAGGAGACCTGCAGCACCCCGGAGAAGGCCGCCTACCGGGGCGAGCTCGTCCTCGTCGAAGGCGAGATCGGCGACACCGCGGGCCGCCGCAAGCCGCCGGTCGCCGTACTCAAGGGCGCCGTGTTGCTCGCCGAGCACGACCGCCTGATCCTCGCCGCAGGCATGCTCGACTCGGTCGACGACCTCCCGCTGTTCTTCGACAAATACGGCAACGATCTGGCACCCGGCGCCAAGCTGCTGTTTTTCGTGGTCAATGTCGCCCACCCCCTGCTGCTTGCCTTCGGCGGCCAGGACTCGGTGCTGATCCCGCTGCAGGACGGCATGGTCTGGAACGAACTGATCGAGGAGTTGAAGCTGGAGAAAGGCGATTTCAAAGGTCAGTCGCCCGCAGACAAGGTCCTGACCGTGGCCCAGGCCTTCGCCGACTACGCACCGCGCTACCCCGCAGTGGCGTGGGCCGACGTGCTCGCCACCCGCACCGCCGCGGTTCGCGAGGCCCGCGGCCCGGTGTGAGCTTTACCTCACGCTGCCGCCGATTGTCGGACACCGCACGGCCGGCGGCCCTGCGATCGGCGGGCGCCCCGGCCCGCCCGCCCTCCGTTATCATGCCGCTACCATCCCGCCTTTTCCGGAGCCATGATGATCATCCAGACCGCCGACCTCTGCGACGCCCATGAAGACAAGGTGACCGTGGTCAGCCCCATGTTCCACAGCTACGGTGGCCGCGGCGCCTTTGGCGGGCCAATCGCCACGCTCAAGCTGTTCGAGGACAACTCCTTGGTGCGCAAGGCCCTGGAGATGCCGGGCAACGGCCGCGTCCTCGTCATCGACGGTGGCGGTTCGCTGCGCTGCGCCCTGGTCGGCGATCAGCTCGGCGAACTGGCGGCCGGCAACGACTGGGCCGGCATCGTTGTGTACGGCTGCGTCCGCGACGCCAAGGCTCTCGGCGCCATGAATGTCGGCGTGTTCGCGCTGGGCACCCATCCGCGCAAGTCGGTCAAGCGCAACACCGGCGAGATCGACGTCCCGCTGCAGTTCGGCGGCGCGACTTTCGTTCCGGGCCACTACCTCTACGCCGACGAAGACGGCGTCCTCGTCTCCGCAACCGCCCTGCTGTAACCCCCGCCACGCCCGCGGGCCAGCCCCGCGGCCCGACCTCCAAGCACGTCGGTATATACTTGAGGCGGCGGATACACGCCGCGTTGCCGAGCTGCGACCGTTTCGGCAACGACGAACACCCCGACAAGACAACCCGCGTCAGGCAATGGCAGCCGGCTTCGGCCATGGGCTGCCATTGCTCATGGAGACCGCATGAAGCTGTTGCGCCCCCTGGCAAGCCTCGCCTTCGCCGCCCTCGCCACCCTCCTCCCCGTCCCGCCCGCGTCCGCGCAACAAGGCGTAGACAGCGACACCATCACCCTGGGTCACACCGGCGCCCTCTCAGGCCCGCTGTCGGCGTTGAGCCGGGAATATCTGTCCGGCGCCGAACTCTACTTCGATCAGCTCAACGCCAAGGGCGGCGTCGCCGGCCGACGCATCCGCATCGTCACCCTGGACGACGCCTACAAGCCCGAGCTGGCCGAGCAGAACACCCGCCGCCTGATCGACGAACACAAGGTGTTCGCCCTCTTCGGCTGCTTCGGCACCGGCCCCAGCCTCAAGAGCATGCCGCTGGCGACCGCGGCGCGCGTCCCCTTCTTCGCCCCCTACACCGGCGCCGACGCGCTGCGCGAACCGCAGAACCCCTACGTATTCCACGTGCGCGCCTCCTACCGACAGGAAGTCGAGAAGATGGTGAACCACCTGTACAGCGTGGGCACGCACTCGATCGCCGTGGTCCATCATGCCGACCCCTTCGGCCAGGCCGGCCTGGAGGCCGCGATCTCCACCATGAAGCGCCTTGGACTGACCCCCGTTGCGGTAGCCTCGATCGCCTCCGACGGCAGCAATGCCGCCAAGGCCGCAGCCCAGGCGGTCGCCGGCAACCCCGCGGCGGTGATCATGATCACCGCGGGCAACAGCTCCGCCGCTCTCGTGCGCGCAATCCAGGACACCGGTCACGGCCCGATGCTGTACGGACTGTCGGTGATCAGCAGCCGGCAGCTGATTCTGGAACTGGGGCCCAAGGCCCACGGCCTGGTGCTCGCCCAGGTCATGCCCTCGCCATTCCGCGTCGATTTCCCGATCGCCCGCGAATACCGTCAGGTCGCCGACAAGGTCGGCGTCGACCATTCCTACGCGGCGCTCGAAGGCTATGTCGCCGCAGCCACCTTCAGCGAGGGCCTGCGCCGCGCGGGCAAGGAGCTGACGCGCGAGCGCCTGCTCGAAGCCCTCGAAAGCATGGGCAACTGGGATGCCGGCGGCCTGCACATGAATTTTTCAGCGCGCAACCACGTCGGGCTCGACTTCGTCGATCTGACCGTGATCAGCCGCGGCAATTTCATGCGCTGACCCCAGCCGCGAGCACATAAACAAAAGCCGCGCAATGCGCGGCCTTTAACCTTCTCCCTTCTTGAACCCGCGGCACGCCGCCAGCTCAGGCCCGCCGCCAGGTCGTGCCTGCAGCCCCATCCTCCAGCACGACCCCCGCCTCCAGCAGGGCGGCGCGCACGCGATCGGCCTCGGCGTAATTCTTCGCTTTCTTCGCGGCCGCGCGCTCGGCGATCATGTGCTCGATCTCGGCCACCGCCAGCCCGCCCGCAGCCGGGGCCCCGCCCTGCAGGAATTCGGTGGCGTCACGCCCGAGCAGCCCGAGCACGCCGCCGAGCGCGCGCAACTGCGCAGCCAGCACCGGCGAAGCACTGCGGTTGCTCTCGTTGGCCAGATCGAACAACACCGCGACCGCCTCCGCGGTATTGAAGTCGTCGTCCATCGCAACTTTGAAGCGCTGCGCGTGCGCCTCCGTCCAATCGACCTCGACGGGCGCGGCCGGCGCCTGCTTGAGCGCGGTATAGAGCCGGGTCAATGCATGGCGGGCGTCGTCCAGATGGGCGTCGGAATAGTTCAGCGCACTGCGATAGTGGGCGCGCAGGATGAAGAAGCGCACCACCTCGGGGTCGTACTTCTGCAGTACGTCGCGGATGGTGAAAAAGTTGCCCAGCGACTTCGACATCTTCTCGTCATCGACGCGGACGAAGCCGTTGTGCATCCAGTAGTTGACGAAGGCATGGCCGTGGGCGCCCTCGGACTGGGCGATCTCATTCTCGTGGTGCGGAAACTGCAGATCCTGCCCGCCGCCATGGATGTCGAAGTGGTCGCCAAGCAGCTCGGAGCTCATCGCCGAGCACTCGATGTGCCAGCCCGGTCGCCCCTCACCCCACGGCGAAGCCCACTTGGCCTCGCCCGGCTCCTCGGTCTTGGCGTGCTTCCACAGCACGAAGTCGAGCGGATCGCGCTTGTCGCCGGCCACCTCCACGCGCTCGCCGGCGCGCAGCTCGTCGAGCGACTTGCCCGACAGCCGGCCATAGCCGGGAAACTTGCGTACCGCGTAGCAGACGTCGCGGTTGGCGGCGACATAGGCCAGGCCCTTGCCCTCGAGCCGGCTGATCAGACTCTGCATCTGTGCGACATAGTCGGTGGCACGCGGCTCATGATCCGGACGCAGCACGCCGAGCGCGTCGGCATCCTCGTGCATCGCGGCAATGAAGCGGTCGGTCAGCGCACGCAACGATTCGCCGTTCTCCTGAGCGCGCCGGATGATCTTGTCGTCGATGTCGGTGATGTTGCGCACATAGGTCACGTCGAGCCCGCTCGCCCGCAGCCAGCGTGCCACCATGTCGAACACCACCATGACCCGGGCATGACCAAGGTGACAGTAGTCGTACACGGTCATGCCGCACACGTACATCCGCACCTTTCCGGCCTCGATGGGCCGAAACGCTTCCTTGCCGCGACTCAGGGTGTTGTAGATCGAGAGCATGCTGTTAGCCGATAAGCGAGTTGGTCGGGGCGTGCCGCCGCACCGGATCCGCCAAGCGAGTCCTGCGACAGCCCGCCGCTGCGAAAAAAGGCGGGCTCCGAGCGGACCCGCCTTGCCCACGCCGCCCATCGCGGACGGCGTTCGATTGTGAGGGGTCAGGGGTCTTGGTAGAATCGGCGATCCATCCGCCGGCCTTCCCCTGAAAGAAAAGCAGTATAGCACAATGAAAATCCGCACCTTCACCGCCCGGAGTGCGCTCGCACTGGCGATGCTTATCGGAGCGGAAGCGGCAGTCGCCGCCGATGGCCTGACGGAAATCCAGGCGCTGATCAGCAAGGGTCAGGGTGCGGAAGCGCTGTCCAAGGCCGACGCCCTGCTCAAGCGCGAACCGCACAATGCCCAGGTCCAGCTTCTCAAGGGCGTGGCGCTTGCCGGGCTGAACCGCCACAACGACGCCATCGAGGTGTTCGTCCGCATGACCCGCGAGTTCCCGGCGCAGCCCGAGCCCTACAACAACCTCGCCGTGCTCTACGCCCAGCAACAGGATTACGACAAGGCCCGCAGCGCCCTCGAAGCCGCGCTGCGCACCCACCCGAGCTACGCCACCGCACACCGTAACCTCGGTGATGTCTTTGCACGCCTCGCCAGCCAGGCCTACGAGAAAGCCCTGCCGCTGGACGCCCCGCGTACCCCGCAAACCCCGGCGCCGCTCGCCTTGCTCAGCGAAATCAAGGCCCCGCCCGGCGCCGCGGCGTCGGCACCCGCGCCCACCGTGATCGCGACCGCGCCGCCCGCTTCCACGCCAGTGCAGTCCGCAGCGCTGCCGCCGCGCACCCAACCGGCTCCGCAGCCGACTGACGCGACACCTGTCCCTGCGCCCCAACCCTCTGCCCCCCAACCCGCTGCGGTTGCGGCACCGCCAGCCATCGCGAGCGCCAGCACAGCGAGCGAGAACCAGGCCCGGGCGCAGCAAGGCCCACGCCCTGCAGACCCACCCCAGGCACAGCCTGCCGCCCCCGCCAAGGCGCCGCCTCCGGTCGTCGCGCCAGCGCAGGCCAAGGCGGGGGACAGCGCGCCCAGTGCACACGAGGCCGAACTCGGGCGGACGGTCACGGCCTGGGCGCAGGCGTGGTCGTCGAAAAAGGTGCAGGACTATCTCGCCCACTACGACGCCGATTTCCGCCCGCCCGGCGGACGCTCGCGCACGGAGTGGGAACGCGAGCGCACGCAGCGGGTCGGAAAGCCCGGACCGATCACGGTCGAGGTCGAAGGTCTCGACGTCACGCTCAAGGGCGACACCGCCACGGTCCGCTTCCGGCAGAACTACCGCTCGAGCGGCTTCAAATCGACCACCATGAAAACCCTGGAATTCGTCCGTCGCGGCGAGCGCTGGCGTATCACCCGCGAACTCGCCGGAGGCTGAACGCCGTGCGCCCGCTCCGCCCTCCCCGCCCCCTGCGCGCCCTCGCCCTCGTCGTCGGCCTGGCGCTGACCGGCGGCGGCGCGCTCGCCGCACCTCAGGACCGCCGCATCTCCGACGCCGGGCCGGAAGCCGCACTGCAGCAGATCCTGGCCGAAATCGAGGCCAAGCGCCTCGACGCCGCGCTCGACCGTGTGGACACCCTGCTCACGGTGTACCCGAACTTCCGTCTCGCCCAGTTGATCAAGGGCGATCTGCTGCTCGCCCATAGCCAGCCGCTCAGCGGCTTCGGCGGCACGCCCGGCCCGCAGAAGGAAATCGACGACCTGCGCGAGGAGGCAATCGCGCGCCTGCGCGCCTACCGCGAGCGTCCGGAATCCGGCTACGTCCCGCGCTACCTGCTGCAGATGGCGCCCGAGGAGGAGCACGCAGTGGTCGTCGACACCCGTCGCGCCCGGCTCTACGTGTATCGCAACGACAACGGCCGGCCGCGCCTGGTCGCCGACTACTACGCCAGCCACGGCAAGGCCGGCGCTGCGAAGATGTACGAAGGCGACAACAAGACCCCGCTCGGCGTGTATCACGTCACCTCCTTCATCTCGCCCGCCAAGCTGCCCGACTTCTACGGCAGCGGCGCTTTTCCGCTGAACTACCCGAACGAGTGGGACAAGCGCCACGGTCGCACCGGCTACGGCATCTGGCTGCACGGCACGCCGAGCGACACCTATGCCCGCCCGCCCAAATCGTCGGAAGGCTGCGTGGTACTCTCCAACCAGGATCTGATCACGCTCGCCAACTACGTGCAGCCGGGCCAGACCCCGGTGATCATCAGCAACGAAGTCGAATGGCTGGCCGCGGACGACTGGCAGGCGCAACGCCAGAGCCTCGGCGAGACCATCGAGGCGTGGCGGCGCGACTGGGAAAGCGGTGATGTCGACCGCCACCTGTCGCACTACTCGCCCCGCTTCAGCACCGGCAGCGTCGACTACGCCGCCCTGAGCGCACAAAAGCGACGCGTGGCGGCCCGACGCGAGTGGGTCAAGGTCGGCGTCGACCGGATCAGCATGTACCGCAACCCGGGCCAGGAAGAGCTCGTGGTCGTGACCTTCGAGCAGGACTACCGCAGCAACACGGTGTCCGACAAGATGCGCAAACGCCAGTACTGGACGCTCGAGAACGGCCGCTGGAAGATCATTTTCGAAGGCGCGGCGACCTGACACCGGAAACGCCGCCCTTACCACCATTCCGTCAGGAGAAGCCATGAACAAACTACTCAGCGTTTTCGCCCTCTGCAGCCTCGCCCCGCTCGCCGCGAGCGCCGCCAACCCCACCGTCGAACTGAAGACCAACCAGGGCCCGATCGTCGTCGAGCTGTATGCCGACAAGGCGCCCAAGTCCGCCGCCAACTTCGTGCAGTACGTCAAGGACGGCCACTACAACGGCACCGTGTTCCATCGCGTGATCGACGGCTTCATGGTCCAGGGCGGCGGTTTCGACAAGGACATGAATCAGAAGCCGACCCGCGCCCCGATCGAGAACGAGGCCAAGAACGGCCTCAAGAACGAAATCGGCACGCTCGCCATGGCGCGCACCAGCGATCCGCACTCGGCCTCGTCGCAGTTCTTCATCAACGTCGCCGACAATGCCTTCCTCGACTATCCGTCGCGCGATGGCTGGGGCTATGCCGTGTTCGGCAAGGTCGTGCGCGGCATGGACGTGGTCAGCAAAATCACCAAATTGCCGACGCGCAACGTCGGCTTCCACCAGAACGTACCGGCCGAGCCGGTCATCATCGAGTCGGCGCGCGTCCTCGACGCCGCACCGGCTGCCACCAAGTAATCCCACAGGAGCCAGACATGGCGGTCAAACTGCACACCAACCACGGCGTCATCACCCTCGAACTCGATGCCGAAAAGGCCCCGGTCACCGTGGCCAACTTCCTCGCCTACGTCGAAGCCGGTCACTACGACAACACCGTGTTCCACCGCGTGATCGACGGCTTCATGATCCAGGGCGGCGGCTTCGAGCCAGGCATGACGCAGAAGGCCACGCGCGAGCCGATCAAGAACGAAGCCGACAACGGCCTCAAGAACGAGCGCGGCACCATCGCCATGGCGCGCACCCAGGAGCCGCACTCGGCCTCCGCGCAGTTCTTCATCAACGTCGCCGACAACGATTTCCTCAACTACCGCGCGCCCAATGTGCAGGGCTGGGGCTACTGCGTGTTCGGCAAGGTCACCGAAGGGCTGGACGTGGTCGACAAGATCCGCCAGGTCAAGACCGGCTCCAGCGGCTTCCACCAGGATGTGCCGAAGGAAGACGTGATCATCGAGCGCGCCGAAGTTGTCTGAGTCCTCGCGCCGCAGCGCTCCCGCCGCCGGCGGGAGCCGGCCGGCGCCGCCGGAAGCCGCCGCCGTGGCGCTTCCGGCGCTGTTCATCGCCGACCTGCATCTGAGCGAAGACCAGCCCGACACCGTCGCCGCCTTCCTCGCCTTTCTCGCCGGCCCGGCGCGCAGCGCGGGCAGCCTGTTCATCCTCGGCGATCTGTTCGAATACTGGGCCGGTGACGACGATCTCGACGCCCCCTTCAACCGCCGCATCGGCAATGCCCTCGGCGCGCTCGCCGCCCATGGCACCGCGGTGTACTTCATGACCGGCAACCGCGACCTGCTCGCCGGCACCGCCTTCGCCGACACCGCCGGCCTGCGCCTGCTCGACGATCCCTCCCGCGTGCTGCTGGGCGCAACCCCTGCCCTGCTCAGTCACGGCGATGCCTTGTGCACCGATGACCTCGCCTATCAGGCCTACCGCCGTCAGGTCCGCGACCCCGCCTGGCAGGCCGGCTTCCTTGCTCAACCGCTGGCCGCGCGCAAGGCCTTCATCGAGAGCCTGCGCCAGCAGAGCGAGACCGCCAAGCGCGAAAAGGCAATGACGATCATGGACGTGAATGCCGACGCCATCGCCGCGCTGCTGCGCGCGCACGACTACCCGGTGCTGATCCACGGCCACACCCACCGCCCCGCGCAACACCTGCATCAAGTAGATGAGCACACCTGCACGCGCTGGGTCCTCGCCGACTGGCACGGCCGCGCACGCTGGCTCGCATTCGACGGCACGTGCTTCGTCGCCCACGGCGACTGACACCGCGCACGTAGAAAAACGCACGTAAAAAAGGCGCAGATCCTGCGATCAGCGCCCTTCTGTTCTCCTCACCCTCTGCCTGACCGCGACGGCACCCGCTGCGGCCGATCGTTCATGCCCGCAGGCCGCGGGCCAGATCCACCTTCAGATCCTCGATCGACTCCAGCCCGACCGCGACGCGCAGCAAGCCATCGCCTATCCCCGCCGCCGCGCGCGCCTCGGGCGAGATGCGGCCGTGAGTGGTGGACGCCGGATGGGTGATGGTGGTCTTGGTGTCGCCGAGATTGGCGGTGATCGAGATCATTCGCGTCGAATCGACCACGCGCCACGCCGCCGCGCGCCCCCCCTCGACCTCGAAGCTGACGATGGCGCCACCGCTCTTTTGCTGGCGCATCGCCAGCGCATGCTGCGGATGCGACGCCAGACCGGGGTAATGCACCCGTGCAACACCGGGTTGCGCCTCGAGCCAGCGCGCGAGTTCGAGCGCGTTCGCCGACTGCGCTTCCATGCGGATGCGCAGCGTCTCCAGCCCCTTCAGGATCACCCAGGCGTTGAACGGCGACAGCGACGGTCCCGCGGTGCGCAGGAACTTGAACACCTC
The DNA here is from genome assembly GCA_023459095.1 of Pseudomonadota bacterium. GTDB lineage: Bacteria > Pseudomonadota > Gammaproteobacteria > Burkholderiales > Rhodocyclaceae > JAEWVQ01. The sequence goes on from JAEWVQ010000347.1 coordinate 13,949, forward strand.
GTCGGTGACCGCGCGCCGGCCGGCGACCGCACCGCCGAGCACGCGCCCCTGGCCGTCCAGATACTTGGTTGCCGAATGCACCACCACGTCGGCGCCGAGTGCGAGCGGACGCTGCAGAGCCGGGGTGCAGAAGCAGTTATCCACCGCGAGCAGGGCCCCGGCCTCATGGGCAATCGCCGCCACTGCGGCGATATCGACCACTTCGGTGAGCGGATTGGACGGCGTCTCGACGAAGAACAGGCGGGTGCGCGGCCGCAGCGCATCGCGGTAGGCGTCGAGGTCGGTCGCCGGCACGAAGCTGGTCTCGATGCCGAACTTGCCCATGATGCCGCCGAGCAGCTGCTGGGTGGCGCCGAACAGGCCGCGCGAGGCGACGATGTGATCCCCGGCCTGCAGCGTGCCCATCACCAGCGACAGGATCGCCGACATCCCCGACGCGGTGGCGACGCAGGCCTCCGCACCTTCGAGCGCCGCCAGCCGGGTCTGCATCGCGCTCACCGTCGGGTTGGAGAAGCGCGCATAGACGTTGCCCTCCTCCTCGCCGGCAAAACGCGCCGCGGCCTGGGCGGCGTTGCGGAACACGAAGCTCGAGGTGAGGTACATCGCCTCGCTGTGCTCGTTGAACTGGCTGCGGTCGATGCCCGCGCGTACCGCCAGCGTGTCGAAGTCGAACTCGTCCATGTCGCCGCTCGTCACCGGTTCACTGTTCCGGATGAGTGATCAGGTTGAGGTCGAGCTGGCCATCCTCGCCGTCGTCGCGCACCACGGACTTGGCCTCGCCGCGCTTGTTCTCGATTCCGCTCAGGTATTCCACGGTGATGTCGCCGGTGACGTAATGGCCGTCGAAGCACGAGGTCTCGAAGAAGCGGATCGCCGGGTTGAGCGCGCTCACCGAGGCTTTCAGATCGTCCAGATCCTGATAGATCAGGCCGTCGGCGCCGATCGCCTGGCAGATCTCGTCTTCGCTGCGGTCCGACGCGATCAGTTCGGCGCGAGTCGGCATATCGATGCCGTACACGTTGGCGTAGCGCACCGGAGGCGCCGCCGAGGCCAGATAGACCTTGGTCGCGCCAGCCTCGCGCGCCATGTTGACGATCTCCTTGCTGGTCGTGCCGCGCACGATGGAGTCGTCGACCAGCAGCACGCTCTTGCCCTTGAATTCCTGGTGGATGGTGTTGAGCTTCTGTCGCACGGATTTCTTGCGCGTGGCCTGCCCCGGCATGATGAAGGTGCGGCCGATGTAGCGATTCTTGACGAAGCCCTCGCGGTACGGCAGGCCGAGGCGGTGCGCCATCTCCATCGCCGACGGCCGGCTCGAATCGGGGATCGGAATCACGACGTCGATGTGCACGTGCGGCAGGGTGCGCTTCATCTTCTCGGCGAGGTATTCGCCCATCTTCACCCGCGACTCGTACACCGACACGCCGTCGATGATCGAATCCGGGCGCGCCAGATAGACGAACTCGAACATGCACGGCGCCTCCACCGTCTTCTCCGCGCACTGGCGGCTGTGGAACCGCCCCGCGGTGTCGACCAGCACCGCCTCGCCGGGCGCCACGTCGCGCAGCAGCTTGAAGCCGAGCACGTCGAGCGCGACCGACTCGGAGGCCACCAGCCAGTCGGTGCCGTCAGCGGTGTCGCTGCGCCCGATCACCAGCGGGCGGATGCCGTAAGGATCGCGGAAGGCGAGCAGGCCGTAGCCGGCGATCATCACCACCACGGCATAGGCGCCGCGGCAGCGCCGATGCACCCCGGCGACCGCGCGGAACACCGCGTCCTCGTCGAGCTTGAGGCCGTTGCACGCGGCCTGCAGCTCGTGCGCGAGTACGTTGAGCAACACCTCCGAATCGGAGTTGGTGTTGATGTGGCGCAGGTCGGCGAGGAACATCTCGCGCTTGAGCTCTTCGGCATTGGTCAGATTGCCGTTGTGCGCCAGCAGCAGGCCGAACGGCGAATTGACGTAGAAGGGCTGGGCCTCGGCGGCGTTATAGGCCGAACCGGCGGTCGGGTAGCGCACATGGCCGATGCCCCAGTTGCCTTCGAGGTTGCGCATGTTGCGGGTGCGGAACACGTCGCGCACCAGGCCGGAGCCCTTGTGCATGTGAAAGCGTCCGCCCTCCGACGTCGCGATGCCGGCCATGTCCTGGCCGCGATGCTGCAGCACCTGCAGGCCGTCGTAGAGCAACTGATTGACCGGGGTGGTCGCAACGACCCCAAGAATTCCGCACATGAAAAGCCCTGCCTATCTGAAACGAATCCTGGTGGCGACCGCATCGGGCAGCCACGGTTTGGCGGCAATCACCGCCGTTTCGAGTGGCGGCGAGAACATCGCGTTGGCCCACCAGGCCTCGCGCGACACGCCCACCAATCCACCGAGCAACACCACTGCGAACGCGATCGCTAGGCCGCGCGCAAGCCCGAACAGGGCACCACAAAAACGGTCCATCGTCCCCAGCCCGACCGCGCGCAGCAACTCGCGCAGCAGGTAGCGCAGCAAGGCCGCAATCAGCAGTACGGCGACGAACACCAGCGCGAACCCCGCCACCTGCCGCCACGCCGGCTCGACGATAAAGCCGCGCAACAGGCCTGCGGCCTCGCCGGCAAAGCGCCAGCCGGCGAGCGCGGCGAGCACCCAGGCGAGCATCGCCATCACCTCGCTGACCAGCCCGCGCCATAGCCCGATGGCCGCCGAGAGCGCAAGTACGGCCAGGAAGACATAGTCGAAAACGGTCATGCGAACGGGGTCAGCGCGGTGCCAGCACCGGATTCTGCCCCTGCGCCCGGAGGCGGGCCGCAGCACTCTCGGCCTCGCTGCGGGTGCGGAATGGGCCGACACGAACACGGGTTACAGTCCCCGCTTTTTCAGTGTAGGCGGCAAAACCGAGTTTCTTCAGTTCGGCGCCAAGCGCGCCGGCCTTGGCCCCATCGCTGAACGCGCCGATCTGCAGCACGAAGCCCTCGGCCGCCACCGGTGCCGCGGCAGCAGGCGGCGATGCGCCGTCGAGAATGGCGCGCACGCGCGCTGCCTCATCGGCACCCGCCGCCGGTTCGGCAGCCGTTGTCGCAGGCTTGGAGCTCGCTCCCGGCGCGGCGGGGGTGGCAGCGGGGGCCGGCGCAGGCTTGGGCGCGGCGGCTGGCGGTGCCGGGGCAGCGGGCGCCGGACTCGGCGGCTGCTCGACGGGAGCAGGCGCGATCTGCGGCTCGGGCTCTTCACGGCCGACGATGGGCCGCCCTTTCTCGCCGGCGGCGTCGCGATCGGGAATGGAAACCTGGATGTCCTGACTCGGCCCCGGCGGCTCCTGCTCCATCACCATCGGCAGCACGATGGCAGCGAGCAGCGCCAGCGCGGCAGCGCCGACGAGGCGGCGGCGGGCCCGCTTCTTGATGTCGAGGTTGTCTGTGTCGCTCACCCGAAAACCTCAATCAGTGCTGTTCGGCACGAATCTGCGCAAGCACGTCAGCCACGGTCAGGAAGGAACCAAAGGCGACGATTCTATCACCCTCGGCAGCGCTTTTCCGGGCCGCGGCGAAGGCTTCCGCGGGTGAGGCGAAGCAGCGCACGTCGGCGTCGATGTCGAGTGCGCGCAGACGCAGCGCGAGCTCTTCCGCCGGCAGGCCGCGCGGACCCGGCAGGTCGGCGAGCAGCCAGTGATCGACGCGCTCCTGCATGCGCCGCAGCACACCCTCGACGTCCTTGTCGCCGAGCATGCCGAGCACCGCCCAGGTCTCCGGATAGAAGCCCATGCCTCCCAGATTTTCAGCGAGCACGCCGGCGGCTTGCGGATTGTGGGCGACGTCGAGGACTACCGCCGGGCGCCCCGGCAGCACCTGAAAGCGCCCCGGCACCTCGACCAGCATCAGCCCCTGGCGCACCGCCTGCATCGACACCGGGATGCGCGCGCGCAGGGTGTCGAGCGCGGTGAGTACGGCGGAGGCGTTGAGCAGTTGGTTGGCGCCGCGCAATGCCGGATAGGCCAGCCCGCCGCGCTTGACCAGCGCCCCCGCGGGACCCGGCTGTTCATAGCGCCAGTAGCCCCACTGCTGGCGATCGCCGCCGAAACCGAAATCGCGCCCGCTGACCCACAGCTGCGCACCGATCGCCTGCGCGTGCGCGAGCAGGCTGGCCGGCGGCTGCGGATCGCCGCACACCGCCGGACGGCCGGTGCGGAAGATGCCTGCCTTCTCGAAACCGATGGCCTCGCGGGTGTCGCCGAGATAGTCCATGTGGTCCATCGCCACCCCGGTGACGATGGCGCAGTCGGCGTCGACCACATTGACCGCGTCGAGCCGGCCGCCGAGCCCGACCTCGAGCACGATGACCTCGGGGGCTGCACGACGGAACACTTCCCAGGCGGCGAGCGTGCCGTGCTCGAAATAAGTCAGCGGAATATCGCCGCGCGCCGCCTCGACTGCGGCGAAGGCGGCGACCAGCTGCGCATCGTCCACGTCCTTGCCACCGACGCGCACGCGCTCGTTGTAGCGCAGCAGGTGCGGCGAGGTATACACGCCGACACGATAGCCCTCGGCGAGCAGGATGGCTTCGAGCATGGCGCAGGTCGAACCCTTGCCGTTGGTGCCGCCGACGGTGATCACCACCGCTTCGGGATCGCCCCCCAGGGCCGCGCGCACCTGCTGCACGCGCTCCAGCCCCAGGCGGATGGCTTGGCCGTGGCGCGCCTCGAGCAGCGCAAGCCAGCCCGCCAGCGTCTGCGGCAGGCCCGCGTCAGAAATTTCAGGCGACATTGACCGAGGGCTGGCGGGTCATCAGGGTGAGCAGTTCGGCGATCCGCGCGCGCATCTCGCGGCGGTCGACGATCATGTCGATCGCGCCCTTTTCGATCAGGAACTCGGAGCGCTGGAAGCCTTCCGGCAGTTTCTCGCGCACGGTCTGCTCGATCACGCGCGGGCCGGCAAAGCCGATCAGCGCGCCGGGCTCGGCGATCACCACGTCGCCCATGAACGCGAAACTGGCCGACACCCCACCCATGGTCGGGTCGGTGAGCACGGTGATGAACGGCAGCTTGCGCTGCGCGAGTTGGGTGATCGCGGCGGTGGTCTTGGCCATCTGCATCAGCGAGAACAGCCCCTCCTGCATGCGCGCGCCGCCGGTGGCGGTGATGCAGATGAAGGGCAGGCGCTGCTCGAGCGCGGCCTTGGCGCCGCGCACGAAGCGCTCACCGACCACCGAGCCCATGGAGCCGCCGAGAAACTCGAACTCGAAGCACGCCACCACCACCGGCACGGTGAGGATCGCGCCCTGCATCACCACCATGGCGTCGGCTTCGCCGGTGTCGGACTGCGCGCTCGACAGGCGCTCGGGGTACTTGCGCGAATCCTTGAACTTGAGCGGATCGACCGGGATCACCTCGGCGCCGATCTCGAAGCGGCCTTCGGCATCGAGCAGCTGATCGAGGCGCGCGCGCGCGCGCAGGCGCTGATGGTGGCCGCACTTGGGGCACACGCTCTGGTTGCTCTCGAGATCGGAGCGGTAGAGCACCGCTTCACACGACGGACACTTGCTCCACAGCCCTTCGGGGATGGATTTGTTGCGCTCGGCGGATGCGCTGCGCTTGATCTTCGGCGGCAGCAGTTTCTGAAGCCAGCTCATCGGTTCGCTCCGGGGAGTTCGTCGAGCGCGGCACGGATGCCGCGCACGAAGGAAGTGACATTGGCGACCACCTGGTCGGCTGCGCTGCGTTCGATTTCCTCGATGATCCGGCTGCCGATCACCACCGCATCGGCGATCGCGCCGATGCGCCGGGCGCTGTCGGCGTCGCGGATACCGAAGCCCACGCCCACCGGCATGCCGACCGCAGCACGGATGCGGGGGATGCGTGCTGCGATCTCGTCGAAATCGAGCGCGCCCTTGCCGGTCACGCCCTTCAGCGAGACGTAGTAGATGTAGCCGCTGCCGATGCGCGCGACGTCGGCAAAGCGCGCCTCGGTCGAGGTCGGCGCCAGCAGAAAGATCGGATCGAGCGCGGCGCCGCGCATCGCACCGGCGAAGGCCTCGCACTCTTCCGGCGGGTAGTCGACGACGAGCACGCCATCGACCCCGGCAGCGGCGGCCTCGGCAGCGAACGGCGCGACGCCCATGGCCTCGATCGGGTTGGCGTAGCCCATCAGCACCACCGGGGTGGCGGTATCGGTGGCGCGGAACGCGCGCACGAGGTCGAACACCTTGCGCAGGGTCATGCCCTGGGCGAGCGCGCGCTCGGAGGCGCGCTGGATGGTCGGGCCGTCGGCCATCGGATCGGAGAACGGCACGCCCAGCTCGATGATGTCGGCGCCGCCGGCGACCAGCGCGTGCATCAGCGGCACGGTCAGCTCGGGGGCGGGGTCGCCGGCGGTGATGAAGGGGATCAGCGCCTTGCGCCCGCTCGCCTGCAGGCGATCAAAGGTAGTCTGGATTTTCGACATGACGGAGGTCTTGCGCGGCGGGCCGCAACGCGGCCCGCACCGGGTTAGAACTGGATGCCGGAACGTTCGGCGACCGTGTGCATGTCCTTGTCGCCACGACCGGACAGATTGACGAGCAGGATCTGCTCCTTCGACAGCGTGGGCGCAAGCTTGGCGGCATAGGCGAGGGCGTGCGAGGACTCCAGCGCGGGGATGATGCCCTCGTAGCGGCACAGGTCGTGGAATGCCTGCAGGGCTTCGTCGTCGGTCACCGCGACGTACTCCGCACGCTTGGCGTCCTTCAGCCAGGCATGCTCGGGACCAACGCCAGGGTAGTCGAGGCCTGCGGAGATCGAATGGGTCTCGATGATCTGGCCGTTCTCGTCCTGCATCAGGTAGGTGCGGTTGCCGTGCAGCACGCCGGCGCGCGCATCGGCGGTCAGCGGCGCGGCATGGCGGCCGGTGGCGATGCCCTCGCCCGCGGCCTCGACACCGATCAGGCGCACGCCGGCGACGTCGATGTAGGGATGGAAGATGCCCATCGCATTGGAGCCACCGCCGACGCAGGCGATCACCGCGTCGGGCTGACGCCCGACGAGCTCGGGCATCTGCACCAGGCATTCCTTGCCGATCACGGTCTGGAAATCGCGCACCATCGCCGGATACGGATGCGGGCCGGCGACCGTGCCAATGATGTAGAAGGTGTCGGTGATGTTGGTCACCCAGTCGCGCATCGCCTCGTTGAGCGCATCCTTGAGCGTCTTCGAGCCGGATTCGACCGGCACCACGGTGGCGCCGAGCAGCTTCATGCGATAGACGTTGGCGGCCTGGCGCTTGACGTCCTCCGCCCCCATGTACACCACGCACTCCATGCCGTAGCGCGCGGCAACAGTGGCGGTGGCGACGCCGTGCTGGCCGGCGCCGGTCTCGGCGATCACGCGCGGCTTGCCCATGCGCCTGGCGAGCAGCGCCTGGCCGATGCAGTTGTTCACCTTGTGCGCGCCGGTATGATTCAGATCCTCGCGCTTGAGGTAGATCTGCGCGCCCCCGAACTTCTCGGTCAGGCGGCGGGCGTGGTAGATCGGGCTCGGCCGCCCCACGTAATGCTTGAGCTCGTACTCGAATTCCGCGACGAAGGCCGGATCGTTGCGGCAGGCGTCATAGGCCTCGCGCAGCTCGCGCAGCGCCGGGATCAGCGTCTCGGCCACGAAAATGCCGCCGTACGGGCCAAAATGGCCGCGTTCGTCGGGTAACTGATAAGGCTGGTCAGCCATCTGCATCTCTCACTCTGGCAATGAAGGCGGCGATTTTCGCCGCATCCTTGATCCCTTTCGCCGACTCCACGCCGCTCGACACATCCACCGCCCACGGGCGCACGCGCCGCACCGCCTCGCCGACGTTGTCGGCGTCGAGGCCACCGGAGAGGATCATCGGCCGTTCGAAGCCGGCCGGAATCAGGGACCAGTCGAAGGTTTTGCCGCCGCCGCCATAACCGTCGACGAAGGCATCGAGCAGGATGCCGCGGGCACCCGGGTGAAAAGAGGAGAATTCTAGCAGATCGACCCCGGGCCGCATCCGCGCCGCCTTGATCCACGGCCGGCCGTAACGCGCACACTCCGCTTCGCCCTCGTCGCCGTGGAACTGCAGCAACTGCAGTGGCACCGCACGCAGCACCGCGTCGACGAACGCCGGTTCCGGATTCACGAACAGCCCCACCGCAGTGACGAAGGGCGGCAACAGGGCGGCGAGCGCGGCGGCCTCGTCGGCCGAGACGTTGCGCGGACTGGGCGGATAGAACACGAAGCCGATCGCGTCGGCACCGGCGTGAACCGCGGCGCGCACGTCTTCGGGCCGGGTCAGGCCGCAGATCTTGATACGGGTACGGAGCATTCAGACGAGGGGGAGCCGGGGCAGCGCGATGATACGCCCATCGTCCGGCAGCGGCCAGCCTGGCGGATAGCTCACCCCGCACAGGTACAGCCCATCCGGCGCGAAGGTCGGCGCCGCGCGCGCGCGGTCGCGCCCGGCGAGCACCTCGGCCAGCCAAGCCGGCGGATAGCGCCCCTTGCCGACATAGATCAGCGCGCCGACGAGATTTCGGATCATGTGGTGCAGAAAACCGTCCGCGCGGAAATCGAAGCTCAGATACGCGCCGCTGCGCGCAACCACGACTTCGCGCAGATCGCGCACCGGACTCCTCGCCTGACACTGCGCGGCACGAAAGGCCGAAAAATCGTGACGACCGACCAGGCAGGTCGCCGCCATCGCCATGCGCGCCTCGTCGAGCGGCAGATGAAACCAACCCACCTTGCCGGCGAGCACCGCCGGGCGCGTCGGCGCGTTGTACAGCACATAGCGGTAGCGCCGCTCGCTGGCGAGAAAGCGCGCATGAAAGCCCTCGCCCACCTCCGTCGCCCAGCGCACCACAACGCTCGGCGGCAGACGACTGTTAGCGCCGCGCACCCAGGCGCTGAGCGGACGCGCCGCGGCAGTATCGAAATGCGCCACCTGGGCAGTCGCATGAACGCCGGTGTCGGTGCGCCCAGCGCAATGCAGGCGCACCGGAGCGCCGGCAACAGAGCCCAGCGCCACCTCCAGCGCATCCTGCACGGTGCGGCCATGGCGCTGGCTTTGCCAGCCCTCGAACGCATCGCCGGCGTACTCCACACCCAGTGCAATCCTCACCACAGCCACCACCCCATGCTCACCGCCAGCACCGCGACGACGACCCATTCGGTTACCCCGAAGCGCTCGCGGTACAAGCGCACCGGCCCCTCGTCGCCGGCATCGTTGCCCTCATCGGCCGCAACAAGCCAGGCCTTCCAGCCGCCCGCCGTCGCCGTCCCGGCGTCGACGTAGCGCAACACCAGCAACAAGCGCAGCGCGATCCGCTCTGCCGACAGCCCAAGCATCCGGCACGGGCGCACGAGCGCATAGAGCCCGCTGACCAGCCGCTCGGTTGGCAGGCGCTCGAGCAGCAGCGCCACCCAGCACACCACCGCGATCAGCCGACCACCGTGCTCGAGCGCCTGCACCAGCCCCTCGCGGGTCGGGCTCAGCGCTGGCCAGTCGAGCAGCACCGCCTCGCCTGGCGTAAACCAGGCGAACAGCAGCACGATCGCGCCGAGCAGCACCCTGACCCGGCGCAGCAGGCGCACCGCGCGCGCGCGCGCGGCAAGCAAGGCAAGTACCAGCGAGAGCGCCACGCACGCCCCCAGCGCGCTGGCCGGCAGGACCTGAAGCCCGACCACGATCACGAGCCAGCCACTGAGCAGAAGTCCGGAATGCATGCCTGAAAAAGGAAAGACCGCCGCGAAGCCGGAGCTCCACGGCGGTCGGTCGCGTTGGCTCAGCCGAGCTTGGCGATCAGGTCGCGCGCGGCAAGCTGCTGTGCCGCGCTGCCTTCTCGAACCACTTCCTCGAGCAACTCGCGGGCACCTTCCTTGTCACCCATCTCGTCGTAGGCGCGCGCCAGTTCGAGCTTGGTTTCGACCTCGTTGTCGAGGGCGACGTCGCCGTCATCCCCGACCGCGGCCGCAGGATCGAGATCCAGATCGATCCGGGTCAGATCGAAATTGGCGGCATCGGCGGTGGCGCTCGGCATCGAGGACTCGAGATTGAACTCGAAGTCGAGCAGGCTGCTGTCGAAACTGGTCTTCTCGAGATCGAGCACCGCCTCGTCGTCGCTCTCGGCCTCCAGCGGCTCGGTCTGCAACACCGTGGCGCTCATGTCGAACGCCGGCGCAGGCGCTTCCGCGGCCAGCGGCGGGGGCTCTTCGGCGGCGATCAGCGGCTCGTCACCGAGCATCGTCACCATGATCGCAGCGTCGTCGGCCGGCACTGTCGACGAATCCACCTCGCCGCCCATGCCTTGCGCAACCGCAGGCTCGTCACCGGCGTCGAGTTCAAGATCGAACACCAGATCGGCGGCCGCCGAAACCGGCTGCTCGGTGACCGGCTCCTCGAACACGAAAGGCGCGTCCGCCTCGACCACGCCCTCCGCCACCGCAGCGGCCTCAGCCGTAGGCGGCTCGGCCTCGGTGGCGATCGGCGGCGCCATGTCGCCGAGGTCGAGATCGAAATCGATCGAGCTGACATCGAGCGCCTGCGGGATCTCATCGACTACGGCGGCGACATCGGGTACCGGCTCGACGTCGCCTTGCGCCAGCTGATTGAGATCACCCGGCATCGTCCACGTGTTCTTGAGTTGCGAGGCACTCGGCGTCACCGGCATCGAGCTCGTGAAGTCGAGGCTGGCGAGCGAAGGCGCAGTTTCTTCCTCATCGACCGCTGCAGCCGCAGCAGCCGCAAGACCTGCCGCCGCCGCACCCGCGGCGAGCGGCGCCGAGGAGCCCGCCGCGGCCGAAGGCTCGACCCCATCGGCGGCGGCGCGATACAGCGGATTCTGCGGATCCAGCGCGCGCCCCATCTGCGCCGCCTTATCCCAGTCGTTTCCTTCGCCACCGGTACGGGTGTAGAGCTCCGAAGCCGTGGTCTCGAACTGCTGCACGCTCTGCCGCTTGGCATAGATTTCGAGCAGCTTGAGCGACACCGCGGCACGCGTCGGGTCGGCCTTCAAGGCATCGAGCAGGATCTCCTCGGCCTGGGCATCGCGCCCGTAAGCCATGTAGACATCCGCCTCGGCCACCGGATCAACGCCCTCGTCGGCATCGATCGACGACAGTCCGGACTGGCTGAAATCGGTCTGCAACAGGCTGCTGTTGCCGGTATCCACGCTCTGCCCGCCGGTGGAGCCGAACACCGCGCTGCTGTCGGGCGGGAATTCGCTGATCAGCGCCGACGAGTCGGCGGCCGCGGCCGCTTTTGCCTGACGTTGCTGGCGCACGCGATAGCCGCCGTAACCGAGCAGTAGCGCGAGCACACCACCGCCAGCCGCGAGCAGGGTCGGGTCGCCCATCAGCGTATCGACGAAACTGGGCTCGGGGGGTGGCGGAGGC
>JAEWVQ010000348.1 GCA_023459095.1 Pseudomonadota bacterium
CTCGACCACCACGAGAGTATTGCCGGCGTCGCGCAGCCGCGTCATCACCCCGAGAATGCGGCCGATGTCGCGCGGATGGAGGCCGATCGACGGCTCGTCAAGCACGAACAAGGTGTTCACCAGCGAAGTGCCGAGCGCGGTGGTCAGGTTGATGCGCTGCACCTCGCCGCCCGACAGCGTGCGCGACTGGCGGTCGAGGGTCAGATAGCCGAGACCGACGTCGACGAGATAGTCGAGACGGCTGCGGATCTCGCCGAGCACCAGCGCGGTGGCCTCGTCCGCCTCCTCGACCGGTGCCATCGCCGCCATCGCGTCGCGGATGCGCGCCACCGGCAGTGCCATCAGCGCGTGGATCGCGAGACCGCCGCCCCCCGCCTGCGGCAGCTGCCACAGCAGCGCATCGGGCTTGAGGCGGGCGCCATGACAGGCCGGGCACTCGGTGTAGCTGCGGTAGCGCGACAGCAACACGCGGATGTGCATCTTGTAGGCCTTGCTCTCCAGCCAGTCGAAGAAGTGGCGCACGCCGTACCAGTAGCGCGGCCACGAACTGTCCCAGTTCTTCCACTGCGCATCGCCCTCGAGCACCCAGTGGCGGTGCTCGGGCGGCAGGTCGCGGAACGGCACGTCCATCGCCACGCCGCGCTTCTTCGCCATCTTCGCCAGATCGTCCTGGCACTCGCGGAAGGACGCGGTCTGCCACGGCTTGACCGCGCCTTCGGCCAGCGTCTTCGACTCGTCGGGAATCACCAGCCCGAAATCGACCCCGATCACGCGGCCGAAACCGCGGCAGGTATCGCAGGCGCCGACCGGTGAATTGAACGAGAACAGCGCCGGGCTGGCTTCGCTGTAATGGATGTCGCAGGGCGCGCAGTGCAGCCCGCTGGAATAGGCCCACACCGCCTCGCCGCCGGCCACGCCCTCGCCCGCGGCGAACACCGCGAGCCGGCCGTGGCCACGCGCCAAGGCGGCCTCCAGCGCCTCTCCGAGGCGCGCCGGTTCGGCGTTGGACAGCCGGAAACGGTCCTGCACGACCTGCAGCACGTCGCCGTCGGCCCCTGCCTCGCGGCGCTGGATGCGGGTGTAGCCCTGGGCGTTGAGCAGCGCGGTGACTTCGGCCTCGCTGAAGTTCTGCGGCACGCTCACCGGAAAGCACACCACCAGGCGCGGGTCGCCGCTCTCCGCGCAGCGGCGGGCGAGATCGGCGGCAATGCTGGCCGGGGTGTCGCGCCGCACCGGCGCACCGCAGCGGCGACAGTGCAGATGCGCGGCGCGCGCGTAGAGCAGCTTGAAGTGGTCGGCGAGCTCGGTCATCGTGCCCACCGTGGACCGCGAGGTGCGCACCGGGTTGGTCTGGTCGATCGCGATCGCCGGCGGCACGCCCTCGATGCGATCCACCTGCGGCTTGTCCATGCGATCGAGGAACTGGCGCGCGTAGGGCGAGAAGGTCTCGACGTAACGGCGCTGGCCCTCGGCGTACAGGGTGTCGAACACCAGCGAGGACTTGCCCGACCCGGACACGCCGGTGACCACGGTGAGGCGGTTCAGCGCCAGGTCGAGGGAGAGGTTGCGCAGATTGTTCTGACGCGCACCGCGGATGCGGATGCTGTCTTTCGGGGCGGCGGACATGGCGGAGCCGGAACGGGCAGAGTCGGGTAAAGGAGCGATTCTAGTCCGCGCCGCCGCAGGCGCACAGCATTGACTGTTTTTTTATCCAGCCACCGCGGCTCAATCCGCCGCCGCGGCTGCCGCAGGTTCGCCGGGCCGCCCACGCACCGACTCCACCGCGTCGCGGCTCGCCTCCTTGAGCAGTTGCGCAGCACCCCGGGTGGCATCGGCGATGCGCCGCGCCGCCTCCTCGGTGGCGATCTTGGCATCGCGCTCGATCGGACCGGCGGCTTCGGCGACGGCGCCGGCCTGCGCCGCGGCCTCGCCGACGGTGGCCTCGACCGAGGTCTCCACGCTACCCGCCACCGCGTCGGCAAGCGCCTTGCCGGCTTCGCCCGCCTTCTGCGCCGCTTCCGCGGCCTTGTCCACCGCCTCCCGGGCGGCGCCGGCCGCTTCGCGCGCGGACCGCCCGGCCTCGTCCGCCTCCGGCCCGCCGCAGGCGGCGAGGATCAGTACGGAAAACAGGAGCGCGGCGCCCGACACGGGTTTCATCGACATGACCTCGAAGTGCTGGTGAACCGGAACAAACCGGGGACAAAGCAGGGAACGCGCGAGATTACGGCGTCCACCGCCAAAGGCAAGCCCGCAACCCCGCCGTGCAACACCTGAAAACAAAAAGGGCCCTGACGGGCCCTTTTCATGCTGCCGGCGTCGCGCTTATTTGACGCGGTTCTTGTACTCGTCGGTGCGGGTGTCGATCTCGATCTTGTCGCCGATCTCGACGAAGGCCGGCACCGGCAGCTCGAAACCGGTACCGATCTTGGCCGGCTTCATGACCTTGCCGGAGGTGTCGCCCTTGACCGCGGGTTCGGTGTAGGTGACTTCGCGCACCACGCTGGTCGGCAGTTCGACCGAGATCGCCTTGCCGTTGTAGAACACCACTTCGCACTGCAGGCCGTCTTCGAGGTACTTGAGCGCGTCGGTCATGTTCTCGGCCTCGACTTCGTACTGCTCGTAGTCGGCGTCCATGAACACGTACATCGGATCGGCGAAGTAGGAGTAGGTCACTTCCTTGCGATCGAGCTGGACGACTTCGAACTTGTCGTCGGCCTTGTACACCGACTCCGAGGGCGCGCCGGTGAGCAGGTTCTTGAGCTTCATCTTCACGACCGCAGCGTTGCGGCCGGATTGTTGTATTCGGATTTCTGCACCACCAGCGGGTCGCTGCCGACCATGATGACGTTACCGGAGCGGAGTTCCTGAGCGGTTTTCATGCGGTTTCCTGACGTCGAACGGCTGCGGCCGGAGCCGCAAGTCTTTATAAAAACGCGCGATTCTACTCTGCCCCGCCGCGGATGTGGTTGCAGAATGCGGTCAATCTGGTAACCAGATCCTCTTCCGCGCCGAGTTTTCCGCTCCAGCGTCGCGCATGCGCGGCGAGTGCTGGAAGCGCCGCGGCGAACGCCGGCCACGCCGCGGCGGGGTCGCCGTCGCCGTTCCAGGCATGGCAGAACGCCTGCAGCGCGGCGCGCGGCGCAGGCGCGAGCTCGACGCCGTAACGGGCGAGGAAGGCGTCGAGCTTGGCAAAGTGGGCATCGTCGTGCTGCGCGTAGATGTGCCACACGAAAGGCCGCGCCGCCCACTGCGCGCGCACGAAGGAATCCTCGCCGCGCACGAAATTGAGGTCGCAGATCCACAGCAGGCGGTCGTAAGCGTCCTGGTCGGAGAACGGCAGCACGGCCACGGTCAGCCCACCCCGGCACAGGCGCGCGCCCGCCTGCAGCGGACCGGCGCCGAGCGCGCGCGCGACATCGCCCACCACCTTGCCTTCGGGCACGAGCAGCAGCAGCGGACGCGCGCCGTGCGACCAGACCCCGAGCAGTCCATCGAGCGCCGGCTGCGCGTAGGCGAACAGCGACACCACCAGGGTGTCGTCCGGCAGTGCGCCGAGACCGTGGGCGGCCAGCCAGTCGCGGCGCACGGCGGGCGCGCCCTGCATCCGGTCGCGCGCCGCGAGCAGGCCGGCTTCACGCAGCAGGCCGCCGGTGTCGGCGCCGAAGCCGGGAAAGAAGAAATGCTTGACCAGGGGCAGGCGCGGATGCGGCGAGGCGAGACCGTGACAACCGCCGACCCAGTCCTCCGCCGACAGGTATTCGAGATTGATCCAAAGCGGCGGCGGCGAACGGCGCGCCATCGCCGCGACCTGGGCCTCGGGCAGTTCGCAGGCGAAGGCCTCGATCACGACCTCGGCGGGCTCGATATCCACGGCCGCGAAGGCGCTCGTCCACAGCCGCACCTCCACCCCCTCGACCTGCGCCTCGGACCGCCCCGCGACCGCCGGGCACAAGCGCGCGAACGAGGCCCAATCGTCCACCCACAGCCGCACCGCGACGCCATGGCGGGCGACGAGTTCGCGCGCCAGCCGCCAGCACACGCCGATATCCCCATAGTTATCCACAACACGGCAAAAGATTTCCCAGGAACCGGGGATGGAATGAGGCAGGGCATTCATAGGCGTGGACAACTGCGTGGACGGAATCGGGAAAGCTTGTGGACAAAGGGCCTTTTGGCCAAAAGCGGAAAAATCATGGACATTCGGTCCACATTGGTCGACGGTACTTGCCCACCGGGTTCACGGTCGACGAATCTCGTGCCTGGACTGGGCTTGGTGCAGATATCCACAGATTTCGGTCCACTGTTAACTTCTTTATTTCTTTAAATAAAAGAAAAACAATAAAACAAAACACTCCCCCTGCCGGACACAAAAAAGCCCGCAAACGCGGGCTCGTCATGCAGGAAAAGGAAAGGGCTCAGGCGTAATCGGCGAGCTGCGCCAGGTCGTCGGCTTCGAGCCAACGCCAGGCTCCGACCGGCAACGCCGGATCGAGCGTGAGTCCGCCCACGCGGCTGCGATGCAGGGCTTCGACGCGATTGCTCGCCGCCGCGATCATGCGCTTGACCTGGTGATACTTGCCTTCGCAAATGGTCAGCTGCAGGGTGTGGCTGCCGGTCGGCACGCAGGCCGCGGCAGCGATCGGCGCCGGCTCGTCGTGCAATTCGACGCCGGCGAGCAGGTGGTCGACCAGTTCGGCGGTGATCTCGTGCTTCACCGTGACCTCGTAGACCTTGGGCGTACGCTTTTTGCCCGAACTCCACTGGTGGATGAACTGGCCGTCGTCGGACAGCAGCAGCAGGCCGGTGGTGTCCTGGTCGAGGCGACCGATGCACTGCACGCCACGGGTAACGAACTGCGGCGGCAGCAGGGCGAACACCGAGGGGTGGAACTGCGGGCGCAGCGAGCATTCGTAGTCCGCCGGCTTGTGCAGCATGAGGTAGGCGCGGGCGCGGTAGTGCCAGGCCTGCTCGTCCACGGTGAACGCGAGGCCGGGGGAACCATCGTCGCTGCCGGGGTCGAATTCGGCGTAGGGGTGGTCGCAGGGCACGCCGGCGACGCTGACGCGGCCGGCCCGGATCAGGCCACGGCATTCCTTGCGGCTGCCGATGCCTTGGGAGTGGAGGATTCGTTCGATCTGCATGGCCGGCATGGTATCCCGCAACGCGCGCCCGACACGAGCCGAAACGCGGGGGCGCCGCGGCCTCGGGGTAAACTGTCGGTCCGACCGGTTCAGGAGCCCATCTTGAAGTTTGAACATCTGGTCGAGGTCAACGATCTCGCCGATCCGACCCTCACCCCGCTCAGTCGCGAGGAGCTGTGGTTCGGCCTGCTGTGCCGGGCCGAGGACGCGCGCCCCTTCCTCCCCGGCCTGGAGGCCTGCACCATCCTCGAGCGCGACGAGCAGAGCCTGCTGCGGGAACTGCGCTTCGGCCAGGCCACGATCCGCGATCGCGTCACGCTGTCGGCCATGGAGTGGGTGCGCTTCGACACCGAAGCCACCGCCGAGCACGCCGGCGGCAGTCTGACCATCCGCATCGAAGAACCGCAACCCGGCGCCTTCTTCCTGCGCTTCCTGTACGCCACCAGCCTGGTCGACAGCGGCGCGGGCGAGGATGCGCGCTACGCCGCCTACGTGCGTTCGGCCTATCACCAGTCCGACGTCGACACGCTCAAGGTGATCCGCATGATCGCCGAATCGGGGCGGCTGCAGTAACTGCTTCTCCTTTGGCGCCCGTTGCGTTCGCGGCGGGCGCCTTGTCGTTCACCAACAGGAAAAAACACATGTATTTCAAGAATCTGCAGGTCTACCGTCTACCCGAGAACTGGGACATGGACGTCGACCGCCTCGACGAGCAACTGGGGAAGAAGCGCTTCCACCCCTGCGGCAGCCAGGACATGGAGAGCCGCGGCTGGGTGTCGCCGCTGGGCAACGACGTGCTCGTCCATGCGGTCGGCGGGCAGTGGCTGATCGCGCTCGGCGTCGAAGCCAAGCTGCTGCCGTCCTCGGTGGTCAAGCAGGTCGCCGACGAGCGTGCCGAGGAACTCGCCGAGCAGCAGGGCTACAAGCTCG
>JAEWVQ010000349.1 GCA_023459095.1 Pseudomonadota bacterium
GGGCGGGTGTCGTTCGAGGCGGTGACCGCACTCGCCGCGGCCTGTCCGGCCTACCAGCTGACCTATGGCCGGCTCGACGAGGCAGTGGCCTGCGTGCGCGAACTGCTCGGCAGCGGAGCCACTCATGGTTGAGCGCGAGCCCCCGGCCAGCCGCCACCTGCTGCCTTTGTTGCGCGATGGCAGCCATGTCGCATCGATGCAGCTGTGCGACTGGGACGAAACCGTGCGTTTGGCACGCGCGGCCCGCCTTCTCGGCACCCTCGCCCGGCGCCTGATGGCGGATGCCGCATTTTGGGCGCAGGTGCCGGCGCCGGTGCAGGGCCACCTGCGCGCGGCGCGCAATTTCGCTGCGCACCGCGCGCAGTTGCTGCGCATGGCGTTGCGCGCCCTCGAAGCGGCCTTGCCGCCG
Source organism: Pseudomonadota bacterium (assembly GCA_023459095.1). Lineage (GTDB taxonomy): Bacteria > Pseudomonadota > Gammaproteobacteria > Burkholderiales > Rhodocyclaceae > JAEWVQ01. The sequence goes on from JAEWVQ010000349.1 coordinate 410, forward strand.
GGCGTTCCGGTGGTGCTGCTCAAGGGCGCGGCCTATCTCGCGCAGGACCTGGCGCTCGCTCACGGACGTCTGCCGGGCGACGTCGATCTGCTGGTGCCGCGTGGCCATCTCGACGAGGTCGAGCAGGCGTTGTGCGCCGCGGGCTGGGTGTCGCAGGTCGCCGACGACTACGATCAGCGCTATTACCGCGAATGGAGCCACGAGCTGCCGCCGATGCGGGCTCCCGGGCATGCGCTGGAGGTCGATCTGCACCATGCCATCGCCCCGGTCACCAGCCGCTGCCGCGGTGACGCCGACCTGCTGTTCGCCGACGCCATCAGGCTTCCCCGAACGCGTTTCGCGGTGCCCTGTGCCGCCGACCAGTTCATCCACGCGGCGATCCACCTGTTCCAGGACACCGAACTCGACGTGCGTCTGCGCGATCTGGTCGACCTCGACGGCCTGCTGGCCGCGGTGGACTTCAGCGATGGCGGTGGCCGTTTCCTGCGCAGGGCCGACGCGCACGGGGCGGGGCCCTTGGTGTGGCACGCCCTCCATCACTGCCGGCGCTGGCTGGCCACCGCGGTGCCGGCTGGGGCCTGGCCGGCTGCACCGGCGGCCTTCGAGCGCCGCGCGCTGGACTGGATCGTGCCGCGGGTGTGCCTGCCGCGTCTCCCCGATGTCCCGCCCACGGTGGCCGAGCGTCTGGCGCGGCGCGCGGCGCAGGCGCGCTATCACTGGATGCGCATGCCGCCCGCGCTGCTGTTGCGCCATGCCGGCCACAAGCTGCGGCTGGCGCTGCCGTGGGTACGCCGCGGCACCGCGCGGCAGGGCGCGTGAGCCGCGCGGCGCCCTACTGGTTGGCGATGCGTGCGCTGGCGAGCGACAGCCGCGTCGACAGCACCTCGAGGAAGGCCTTGTAGAAGTGCATCCGGCACACGTCGGAGGCGCGCTGCAGCGCACCCGCGCGCACGGTGATGATGGCGACTTCGGTTTCGGCCTCCACCGAGGCCGAGCGCACGCCGCCGCCGGCGGAAAACAGCGCCATTTCGCCGAACACCTCGCCGGGGCTGAGCACGTTGAGCAGGCGTCCGCGCTTCTTGACCCGCGCTTCGCCCTCGGAGAGGAAGCAGAAATGGTCGCCGCTCTCGCCTTCCTTCATGACCACGGTGCCGGGCTGGACGCGGTCCCAGTTCGACAACCCGATGACCTCCCAGATCTCGGCGTCGGAGAACTCGCGGAAGAAGCTCATGCCGCGCAGGGTCTGGAATTTCTCGGTCTCAGGAATCGCCTGCCGCGGCAGATCGATGCTGCGGTTGCGGAAGGCGAGGGCGAGGTCGTGGGAGAACTCCGCCCAGCTCTGGTAGCGGCGGTCGAGTTCCTTCTCCATCGCCCGCCGCACGATCGCGTCGAGCGCGCCCGGCACGTCCGGGCGCAGCGCGGAGGGCGCCAGCGGTACTTCGTTGGCGATGCGGTAGAGCAGGGTGTAGTTGTTGTCCGACTCGAAGGGCAGGTGCCCGGTCAGCAACTGGTACATCACCACGCCGAGCGAATAGATGTCGGTGCGGTGGTCGAGCGGCATCTCGCGCACCTGCTGCGGCGACATGTAGGCCGGCGAGCCGATGCCGGAAATCTGCGTGGCGTCGCTCGCCGCCTGCAGCGCGGCGCCGAAATCGGAGATGCGGATGTCGCTGCCGTCGGGGGTGGCGAGGAGGATGTTGGCGGGCTTGATGTCGCGGTGGGTGATGCCGCGGTGGAAGGCGTAATCGAGCGCGCGCGAACACTTGAAGACGATCTCGATCAGGCGCCCGAAGGTGGGCAGCGCGCCGGGGCGGGTGAGCGCCTCGAGGGTGCCGCCGGGCACGTATTCCATCACCACGTAGGCTTCGTCGTCGCCGATCACCGCGTCGTAGATCTGGACGATGTGCGGATGGTTGACCTTGCCCGCCAGCGCCGCCTCGTTGAGCAGCAGCTGGCGGTAGAGGCGGCCGCGGCGCGGATCGTTGAGCGCTTCCGGCGACAGCGCCTTGAGCGCGACTTCGCGCTGGTTGAAGGGGTCCCAGGCCAGATGGACGGTGCTGGTGGCCCCTTCGCCGAGCAAGCGGCGAATCTCGTACTTGCCGATCCGTTCGCCGGCCACGCTGCGCTCAGCCCAGGCGCTGGCGTGCGCGCGCGATCGCGGCGCGCACCTGTTCCGGCGCAGTGCCGCCGATGTGGTTGCGCGAGGCGAGCGAGCCTTCGATGGTGAGCACCGCGAACACGTCGTCGCCGACGCGTTCGGCCGCGCCCGGCACGTGCGCCATCACCGCGCGCAGTTCGTCGAGGGTGAATTGCGGCAGGTCGCAGCCGCGGCCCTCGGCGGCGCGCACCGCGAGCGCCACCGCTTCGTGGGCGTCGCGGAAGGGCAGGCCCTTCTTCACCAGATAGTCGGCGAGGTCAGTGGCGGTGGCGTAGCCCTGGGATAGCGCCCCGCGCATGGCGTCGGCCTTGACGCGGATGCCGGTGATCATGTCGGCATAGATGCGCAGGGTGTCGATCACCGTGTCGGCGGTGTCGAAGAGCGGCTCCTTGTCTTCCTGGTTGTCCTTGTTGTAGGCCAGCGGCTGGCCTTTCATCAGGGTCAGCAGCGCGATCAGGCTGCCGTTCACGCGGCCGGTCTTGCCGCGCACGAGTTCCGGCACGTCCGGGTTCTTCTTCTGCGGCATGATCGAGCTGCCGGTGCAGAAGCGGTCGGCGAGGTCGATGAAGCCGAAGCGCGGGCTCATCCACAGGATGAGTTCTTCCGAGAAGCGCGACAGGTGGGTCATCAGCAGCGCCGAGGCGGCGCAGAATTCGATCGCGAAGTCGCGGTCGCTCACCGCGTCGAGCGAGTTGTAGCAGACCTCGTCGAAGCCGAGCTCGGCGGCGACGAATTCGCGGTCGATCGGATAGCTGGTGCCGGCGAGCGCGGCGCTGCCCAGCGGCAGGCGGTTGACGCGGCGGCGGCAGTCGGCGAAGCGCTCGGCGTCGCGCCGGCTCATCTCGAAGTAGGCCATCAGATGGTGGCCGAAGGTGACCGGCTGGGCGACCTGCAGGTGGGTGAAGCCGGGCATCGGCGTGGCCGCGTTGGCTTCGGCGACGTCGAGCAGGTTCTTCTGGAAGTCGCCGATCAGCGCGAGGATCTGGTCGATCGCGTCGCGCAGCCACAGGCGGATGTCGGTGGCGACCTGGTCGTTGCGGCTGCGCCCGGTGTGCAGGCGCTTGCCGGCGTCGCCGACCAGCGCGGTCAGGCGCTTTTCGATGTTGAGGTGGACGTCTTCGTCGTCGAGGTTCCAGGCGAATTCGCCGCGTTCGATCTCGCCGGCGATCTGCGCCATGCCGCGCTCGATGTCGGCGAGGTCGGCGGCGGCGATGATGCCCTGGCGGGCGAGCATCCTGGCGTGGGCGAGCGAGCCGCGGATGTCCTGGCGCGCCATGCGCTGATCAAAGAACACCGACGCGGTGTAGCGTTTCACGAGATCGGAGACCGGTTCGGAAAAACGGCCCGACCAGGCCTTGGTCTGCGGGGAGGCGTCGGTGCCCGACGGCGAAGTGTTGTCTGTCATAATGCTCGTGCTGGATGCCAGCCTGGTGTCTGTGCTCGGGGATAGCCTAGGAATATCCGCCGGAACGGTTCCGTCCGGCGGCTGCGACGGGGGACTTGCGCAGGCGCTGCGCCCCGCTCATGTCATGGAAAGTATAAAGCAAAAGCCTTCTTTGCCCGCCCGCGGCCTTGCCGCCTCGGCGCTGCCGGATTTCCGCAATCTCGGGGTGTTGCTGCGCGTGCTGCTGCTGGTCAACGTGCTGCTGGTGCTGACCGTGCTGATCCGCGTCGACCACGGCGAGGCCTTCGTCGCCGAGCTGCTGCTGATGGCGGGGCGGGTCGAGCTGCCGCTGTTCATCGTCGTGCTGCTGCTCTACCTGCTCGCGCCGCGCCTGGCACGCACGAGCGCGCGTACGGGCGAGGTCGCGATCCTCGCGGCGGTCGCCGCCGTGGTGGCATTGAGCTGGCCGCTGCTCGACGGCGGCAGCGGCAGTCTGGGGCGGGCGCTGGGCTGGGCGGTGGCGGCGGCGGCGATCTGTCTGTTCTACTTCGAATATCGCAGCCGGCGCCTGTCGCCCGCGCTCACCGAGGCCCGGCTGCTGGCGCTCACCGCGCGCATCCGGCCGCATTTCCTGTTCAACAGCCTGAACGGCGTTCTTGGCGTGATCCGCTCCGATCCGCGCCGTGCCGAGCGCGGGCTGGAGGAGCTCGCCGAGCTGTTTCGCGCGCTGATGCAGGACAATCGCGAGCTGGTGCCGCTCGCCGAAGAGATCGCGCTGTGCGAGCGTTACATCGACCTCGAGCGCCTGCGTCTGGGCGAGCGTCTCGCCGTGCGCTGGGAGATGGCGCGGGGCGGGGCGGAAGGCGATGCGCTCGGGCGGGCGCTGGTGCCGCCGTTGATGCTGCAGCCGCTGATCGAGAACGCGGTCTATCACGGCATCGAGCCCGCCGCCGAGGCCGGCGAGATCGTCGTGCGCATCGCCCGCCACGGCGACGAACTGCGCCTGGAGGTGGACAACCCGGTGGCCGACGTCGATCAGCATCGCGCCGGCAACCGCATGGCGCTCGACAACATCCGCGAGCGCCTGATGCTGTTTTTCGATCTTGAAGCGGGGCTGGACATCGACAGCGGCGGCCGCCGCCACCGAGTCCGCATCCGCCTGCCGTGGAGGAGAGCGTCCGCATGAACGATGCCCGGCCGATGCGCGTCCTGATCGTCGATGACGAGGCGCCCGCGCGCACCCGCCTGCGCGACCTGCTTGGCGACATCGCGCCCTTGCAGCCCAACGAAATCGCGGGCATGGCCGCGAACGGAGTCGAGGCCCTGCGCTTGGTCGAGGCCGGCGGGGTCGATGCGGTGCTGGTCGACATCCGCATGCCGGTGATGGACGGCGTCGAGCTGGCCCGCCACCTGGCGCGACTGCCGCAACCGCCGGCGGTGATCTTCACCACCGCCTACGACCAGTACGCGGTGCAGGCCTTCGAGCTCGCTGCAGTCGACTATCTGCTCAAGCCGGTGCGCGCCGAGCGTCTCGCTGTGGCGCTCGGCAAGGTGCGGCGAGCGCCGCTGCCGGGGGCGGAGGCGCTCGCCGCGCTTGCGCCCGCGCCGCGCCGGCATTTCAGCGTCAGCGAGCGCGGCCGCATCCTGTTGCTGGCGGTGGCGGACGTGATCTATCTGCGCGCCGAACTCAAGTACGTCACCGCGCGCACCGCGGCGCGCGACTACGTGCTCGACGAGTCGCTGGTGCAGATCGAGCAGGAGTTCGGCGAACGCTTCCTGCGCGTGCATCGCAGCTGCCTGGTGGCACGCGCGGCGGTGCGCGGCGTGGAGCGCGTCGGCGAGCACGAGGGCGATGCGCACTGGGAGATCCTGCTCGCCGGCGTGGACGAGCGCCTGCCGGTGAGCCGCCGGCAGTGGCCGGCGGTGCGGCAGGCGCTCGGCCTGTAGCCCGCTGCGCCCCTCCAAGGGGGCGCGTAACCGTCCTGGGGCGGCCCGGTGACGGCTGGCGCCGTTCTACCACTGTTGCGCAGGCCGGCGGCGATACCGTTGATCGACAGGTGGATGCCGAGGCGGATGCGCTCGTCGTCGTGGTCCTCGCGGTGGCGGGCGAGCAGTTCGACCTGCACGTGGTTGAGCGGATCGAGGTAGGGGAAGCGGTTGCGGATCGAGCGCTTGAGCAGCGGGTTGCCGTCGAGCAGTTCGCGCTGGCCGGTGATCGCGAGCAGCGCTGTCACGGTGTCCTGCCATTCGCTGCGGATGCGCTCGAAGATGCTGGCGCGCAGCGTCGCATCCTTGACCAGCGCGGCGTAGCGCGAGGCGATAGCGAGGTCGGTCTTGGCCAGCACCATGTCCATGTTCGACAGCAGGGTGGCGAAGAACGACCACTCGCGGTGCATGGCCTGCAGGCGTTCCAGGCCGTCGTCCGGATGGGCGGCGCGGAAGGCCTTCACCGCGCTGCCGAAGCCGTACCAGCCGGGCAGCATCAAGCGGCACTGCGACCACGAGAACACCCAGGGGATCGCGCGCAGGTCTTCGATGCGCGAGCCGCTCTTGCGCGAGGCCGGGCGCGAGCCGATGTTGAGCCCGGCGATCTCGGCGATCACCGTCGATTCGCGGAAGTACTGTTCGAAGCCCGGCGTTTCGTACACCAGCCCGCGATAGGCGGCGAAAGCCGCGTCCGACAGCGCCTGCATGGCATCGAGAAACGCCGGCGGCGTGGGCGCCGCACCGCTGGGGCGCAGGCTCGTCTCCAGGGTCGCGGCGACCAGCACTTCTAGGTTGCGGCGGCCGACTTCGGGGTTGCCGTACTTGGCGGCGATCACCTCGCCCTGTTCGGTGAGGCGGATCTGGCCCTGCACCGCGCCTTCGGGTTGAGCGAGGATGGCCTGGTAGCTGGGGCCGCCACCGCGCCCCACCGAGCCGCCGCGGCCGTGGAACAGGCGCAGGCGCACGCCGTGGCGGGCGAACACCGCGACCAGCTCGCCTTCGGCCTTGTACAGCGCCCAGCCCGAGGTCAGGAAGCCGCCGTCCTTGTTGCTGTCGGAGTAGCCGAGCATCACCTCCTGGGCATCGCCGCGGGCGGCGAGCAGCTGGCGGTAGAGCGGCAGCGCGAACAGGCGGTCCATGATCGCGGCGGCGTTCTCCAGATCGCCGATGGTCTCGAACAGCGGCACGATATTCACGTCGAGCGCCTGCTCCAGCGGCCGCAGCAGGCCGGCCTCCTTGAGCAGCAGGGCGAGTTCGAGCAGGTCGGAGACCGCGTCGGTCTTGGAGATGATGCAGTGGCGGATCGCCGCGCGCCCGTAGCGCAGGTGCGCGCTGCGCGCGGCGCGGAAGATCGCCAGCTCGGATTCGGTCTCTGCCGAGTACCGCACGTGCGGCGAGGCGAGCGGGCGTGGGCTGGCGAGCTCTTCGAGCAGCAGCGCGCAGCGCCCGGCTTCGTCGAGGGCGGCGTAGGCGCTCCCGGGGCGGGCGACTTCGAGCAGTTCGGCGACGACGCGTTCGTGCACATCTGCGTTCTGGCGCAGGTCGATCGGTGCCAGATGGAAGCCGAACACGCGCACCGCACGGCGCAGGTGGCGCAGGCGGCCGCGCGCGAGCGCCGCCGAGCCGTTGGCGAGCAGCGAGCGGTGCACGACGTCGAGGTCGTCGGCGAGCGCCTCGGCGCTGGCGTAGGGCTCGGCCGCTGCGACCGCGTGGCGCGGCGGCGCGCTGCCGAGCAGGGCCAGATGGGTGGCGGCGAGGCGCGCGTAGATGCCGGAGATCGCGCGCCGGTAGGGTTCGTCGGCGCGGTGCGGGGAGCGGTCGGGCGAGTGCTCGGCGAGTTGCAGCAGCGCATCGGAGGCGCTCACCAGGCCGAGCGCGAGCGACAGCTGCGAGCCCAGCGTGTGCAGTTCGTCGAGGTAGTAGCCGAGCGCGGTCGCGGCCTGCATCGCGAATGCGCGCTCGAGTACGTCGGCCGTGACGAAGGGGTTGCCGTCGCGGTCGCCGCCGATCCAGCTGCCGACCTGCAGGAACACCGGCAGTTCGAGCGCGCCGAGCGCCGGATCGGCGGCGGCGAGGCGGTCTTCGAGGCTGGCGTAGAGGTGGGGCAGTTCGCGCAGGAAGGTGGTCTCGAAGTAGGACAGGCCGTTGCTGACCTCGTCGATCACCGACAGCCGGGTCGGGCGCAGCATGCGCGTCTGCCACAGCGTGAGCACCGCGCGGCGCAGCGCGTCGTCGCTGGCCGCGGCCTCCTCCGGGGTGAGCTGCATGCGGTCGCGCTCGTCGAGCAGGCGGGCGATCACGGTCTGGCAGTTGAGGATGCTCTTGCGCTGGACCTCGGTGGGGTGCGCGGTCAGGACGGGCGACACCAGCGCGCTGTCGAAGAAGGCGGCGAGTGCGGTCGCATCCTGCGCGCCGGGCTTGAGGGGCTGCTCCAAGGCGTGGGCGAGGCTGCCTTCACGCGGCGCGGAGCCGGCGATGAGGTGGGCGCGCGAGCGGCGGATGTGGTGCTGATCCTCGGCGATGTTAGCCAGGTGCGAGAAGTAGCTGAACGCGCGCACCACCTGCAGGGTCTGCTCGCGCGACAGGGCGTCGAGCAGGCCTTCGAGTTCGCGGCGCGCGGCGAGATCGTCGTCGCGGCGAAAGCGCACCGAGGTCTGGCGGATGCGTTCGATCAGCTCGAAGCTGGCGGCGCCTTGCTGGTCGCGCACGGTGTCGCCGAGCAGGCGGCCGAGCAGGCGGATATCGTCGCGCAGGGGCGCGTCCTTGTCTTGGGTCATGGGCGGGGCGGCTGAGGTTGAGGGCGTTCGGGTTGGGAGGGCCGGGGCGCGTGCTGCAGCGTCCGGCGTGCGTTGTCGATGGCCTGTTCCAGATACTGGCCGTAGAAATCGGGCAGGCGCATGCCGACGATGGGGTCGCCGAGCTGCCGGCCGTCGGCGTCGTAGAGCACCACGGTCGGCGTCAGCGCCACCTTGCGCTCGTCGGCGAAGCGCCGGTGGGTGGTGCGTCGGCCGGCAAAGTCGGTGAGCGCGCGCTCGGTGTCGAGGTCGATCTGACGGTAGCGCGCGAGTTCGCGCGTCGCTGGATTCTTCGCCATCGGCACCAGGTAGGCGCGCGCCTGATCGCACCACGGGCAGTCGGCCCGGCTGTACAGCACCACCATCGGCACCTGCTCGCGGCGCATGTACTTGGCATCAGCGGCGAGGTCGCCGGCCGGTGCCAGCGCAGGTGCAGCGGACAGGCTTACAGGCACGCATGCTAGAATCGCCGCCAATTTGCGCGCCATTGGTGCGAACCCTGATGCTGCATTGCGACAAGTGTTTGCATTCAACAGCATGAAATCCGATCTCTCCGCATGAGTTCCCTATCGTGAGTCAAGCACACCCCGGTTCCCTGCCGGCCGCCGTGGCCGCCCCCGAGCGCATCGTCATCGCCACGCGCGAGAGCCGACTGGCCCTGTGGCAGGCCGAGCACGTCAAGGCCCGGCTGGAGGCATTGTATCCGCGCTGCCGCGTCGAACTCCTGGGCATGACCACGCGCGGCGACCAGATCCTCGACCGCCCGCTCGCCAAGGTCGGCGGCAAGGGGCTGTTCGTCAAGGAACTGGAGACTGCGCTACTCGACGGCCGCGCCGACATCGCCGTGCATTCGATGAAGGACGTGCCGATGGAGATGGCCGGCGATTTCGCTCTGGCCTGCATTTCGGCGCGCGAGGTGCCGCTCGACGCCTTCGTCTCCAACCGCTACGCCAGCCTCGCCGACATGCCGCCGGGGGCGGTGGTGGGCACCTCTTCGCTGCGCCGCGAGTCGCAGTTGCACGCGCAGTACCCGTTTCTCGGCGTCACCAGCCTGCGCGGCAATCTCGATACCCGCCTGCGCAAGCTCGACGAGGGCCAGTACGACGCAATCATCCTCGCCGCCGCGGGGTTGTTGCGCCTCGGTCTGGGCGAGCGCATCCGCGCCACGCTGCCGTCCGAAGTGTCGCTGCCCGCAGCCGGGCAGGGCGCGCTCGGCATCGAATGCCTGGCGGCACGCGCCGACGTCATCGAATGGTTGCAGCCGTTGAATGACCCCGATACCGCCGCTTGCGTGCGCGCCGAGCGCGCGGTGGCGCGTGCGCTCGCCGGCAGTTGTGAGGTGCCGCTCGGCGCCTATGCCGAGATCCGGCAAGGGCGGCTGTGGCTGCGCGGCTTTGTCGCGCTCCCCGACGGCAGCCGTATCGTGCGCGCCGAGCGTGAAGGTGAGCCGGCCACCGCCGAGGCGTTGGGCGCGGCGCTTGCCGAGGATCTGCGCGCACAGGGTGCCGCCGACATCCTCGCCCGCCTGGGCTGAGCGCGGCGCGCCCGCAGCCGGCGATGAACAGCGGCATGAGCGGCGCCGGGGCCGCGCCCTGGCAGGGGCGACGCATCGTCGTCACCCGTCCCGCGGCCCAGGCCGCGGCGCTGTGCGCGGCGATCCGGCAGCGCGGCGGCGAGCCGCTGTGCTTTCCGCTGCTGGTCATCGAGCCCGCCACGGACTGCGGCGAACTCGCCGCGATCGCGCCGCGGCTCGATCAGTTCGACATCGCCTTCTTCGTCAGTCCGAACGCGGTCGGCCACGCCCTGCCGCCGCTCCTCGCCGAGCGCCGGTGGCCGCCGCGGCTGGCCGTGGCTACCGTGGGCCAGGGCAGCGAGCGCGCGCTGCATGCCTTCGGCTTCGAGCGCGTGATCGCGCCCGCCGCCGGGTTCGACAGCGAGGCGGTGCTCGCGCTGCCCGAATTCGCGTCGCCGGCGGTGTGCGGGCGGCGGGTGGTGATCTTCCGCGGCGACGGTGGTCGCGATCTGTTCGGCACGACCCTGGTCGAGCGCGGCGCCGAGGTCGAATACGTGACCTGCTACCGGCGCGCGCTCCCCGCCGCCGATCCGGCGCCGCTGCTGCAGGCCGCGGCGGCGGGCGGATTGGCAGCGATCCTGCTGACCAGCAGCGAGGGCGTGCGCAACCTCGCCGCCCTCGTCGGCGAGGCCGGAATGGCGGTGCTGCGCGCGGTGCCGGTGTTCGCCTCGCACCCGCGCATCGCCGCGCACGCGCGCGCGGTCGGATTCGCATCCGTGGTGGAAACGGCAGCGGGTGACGCCGGCCTGTTGCACGCGCTCGAACAACACTTTGGTTAAACTCCACGCATGAACGAAGAAAAATCCGCTGCTCTGAATGCTTCGGCGGAGGCCATGCCGCCGGACGCGACGCCGTCCTCCTCTGCGTCCTCTCCGGCGCCTTCGGCGTCGCCGCCGGCCGGTGAACCGGTGGCGCGCTCGTCGGCCACGGGTGGGTGGGCGCTGCTGCTCGCCATCGTTGCCCTCGCCGGCGCTGGCGCGGCGGGCTGGCAGACCTGGGAGATGCGCGCGCGCGTCGATGCGCTGCGCACCGAACTCGCCAGCCGGCTGGCCAGTGGCGACACGGTGGCCACCGAGGCGCGTGCCATCGCCCGTCAGCAGCAGGAGTCGCTGGCGGCGCTGCAGGGCCAGATCGGTGCGCTGGGCGCCAAGGTCGAGGCCACCGAGGGCCAGGCCGATGCGCTCGAAGCCTTGTATCAGCAATTCTCGCGCTCGCGCGACGACCGCCTGGTCGCCGAGGTCGAACAGGCAGTGACGATGGCGGCGCAGCAGCTCGAGCTCGCCGGCAACGTCGGCGCCGCGCTGATCGCGCTGCAGAGCGCCGAAGCGCGGCTCGCGGCGCAGGACGGCGGCCAGTTCGCGGCGCTGCGCCGGGCGCTCGCCAAGGACATCGACCAGCTCAAGCAGCAGCCCGGGGTCGATGTCGCCGACATCGCGTTGCGGCTCGAGCGTCTGCTCGAACGCACCGCGGCCTTGCCGCTCGCCTTCGAGGGCGCGCCGCAGGCTGCCGCTCCCGCGGCCGACGACAGCACCGCAGCCTCCGCGCCGGCGAGCGACGGCGCGTTTGCGCAGGCGCTCGCTTTCGCCACCGAACTCGGGCGCGACGTGTGGCGCGAACTGCGCGCGCTGATCCGCGTCGAGCGTCTCGATCAGGCCGATCCGGTGCTGCTGGCGCCGGAGCAGCACACCTTCCTGCGCGAGAACCTCAAGCTGCGCCTGCTCACTGCGCGCCTGGCGCTGCTGTCGCGCGACGGCCGCACCTACGGTGGCGATCTCGCCCAGGCGCGCGACTGGGTGGAGCGCTTCTTCGACCTGCGCGACGAGGGCGTCAAGGC
>JAEWVQ010000350.1 GCA_023459095.1 Pseudomonadota bacterium
CACCCTCGACCGTCTCGCCACCGGCGATGCCGGCTTGCAGCGCGCGCTCGACCGCGCCGCGCGCACCCAGGGCAAGAGCATCCCGCTGCTCATCCAGGGGGAGTCCGGCGTCGGCAAGGAATTGTTCGCGCACGCCTTCCACAACAGCGGACCGCGCCGCGAGGGGCCTTTCGTGGCGGTGAACTGCGCGGCGATCCCGGAGAACCTGATCGAGTCCGAACTGTTCGGCTATGTCGGCGGTGCCTTCACCGGCGCCCGCCGCGAAGGGGCGACCGGGCGCATCCAGCAGGCGCACGGCGGTACCCTGTTCCTCGACGAGATCGGCGACATGCCGCTCGCCATGCAGGCGCGGCTGCTGCGCGTGCTGCAGGAGCGCTGCGTGACCCCGGTGGGCGGCGCCCGTCCGCTGCCGGTCGACATCTCGCTGGTCTGCGCCACCCACCGCGTGCTGCGCGAGGCGGTGCGGGCCGGCACTTTTCGCGAGGATCTGTATTACCGCGTCAATGGCCTCAGCGTCACCCTGCCGCCGCTGCGCGAGCGCAGCGACATCGACCGTCTGGTGGCGCGCCTGCTCGCCGCCGAGATCGCCGACAGCGGGCGGAGCGCGCTGCGCGTCGGCGACGAGGTGATGGATTTCTTCCTGTCCTATCCGTGGCCGGGCAATGTGCGCCAGCTCCACAACGTGATCCGGGTCGCGGTCGCCCTGGTGGACGACGACGAGACCGAGATCCTGCCCCAGCATCTGCCCGAGGAACTGTTCGGCGCCGACCCGATGGACGACAGCAAGCCGGCGCGCTGGTCGCCGCCGGCCGTGCCCGAGCCGCGGCTGCCGGCAGCCGGCGGCAAGCTCGACGAGATCGAGCGTGCCACCATCGTCGCGGTGATGGCCGAAGTCGGCGGCAACGTGTCGGCGGCGGCGCGCCGCCTCGGCATCAGCCGCAACACGCTCTACCGCAAGCTCGGGCGTGGCGCCTGAGCGGCGTGCGGGCCTTCCAGTCGGCGGCTCGCGCGCGACAGCGCAAAGCACCCTACCCAGTACAGCGCGCCGATGAATACATAGCCCTCGAGTTGGTAGGGGCGCCACTGCGGGTCGCCGGCCAGGGCGAGGTCGAGCGCACCGGTGAGTTCGTAGAGGCCGACCACCACCACCAGCGAGGTGTCCTTGAACAGGTTGATGAAGCTGTTCGCGATCGACGGCGCGGCGGCGCGCAGCGCCTGCGGCAGCAGCACGTGGCGCTGCGTCTGCCACCAGCCCAGGCCGAGCGCGGCGGCGGCCTGGCGCTGGCCCGCGGGCACGGCGAGGAGCGCGCCGCGGATGGCCTCGGCGAGATAGGCGGCGGCGAATGCGGTGATCGCCACCTGCACGCGCAGCAGCACGTCCACCTCGCGCTCGGTGGGCAGCAACAGCGGCACCAGGAAGGAGGCGAGAAACAGCGCCGGCACCAGTGGCACGCTGCGGATCAGTTCGATGTAGGCCGCGCATGGCGCCTGGATCGCGGGCAGCGGCGCGGTGCGTCCGAGTGCGAGCAGCACGGCGAGCGGAAACGCGCTGGCGATGCCGCCGAGGGCGAGCAGCAGGGTCAGCGGCAACCCGCCCCACAGTTCGGTGGGCACGGCTTCGAGGCCGGCGACCCCGCCGCCCATCAGCACCCCGAACAGCGCCGCGGCGATCGCCCAGCCGGCGAGCAGCGCCGGCCCGGTGCGGCGCAGATGCCCGGCTTGGCCCGTCCGTGCAGGCAGGCGCAGGGTGGCAAGGAGGGCGGCGAGCAGCACGGCGGTGGCGAGCAGTGGGCGCCACTGCGCGTCGTAGGGGTAGCGGCCGAACAGGATGGCGCGGTACTTCTCGCCGATCATGCCCCAGCACGCGCCAGCGGCGGCGCGGCAGGCGTCGGCGTCGGCGGTCCACACCGCGTCGATGAGCGCCCAGCGCAGCAGCGCGGGTGCGAGCCAGGCCGCGGCGAGCGCGATCAGCACCGTGGCCAGGGTTGCCGCGGGGCCGTCGAACAGGCTCTGCCGCAGCCGTCCGGGGAGTGCGTGCAGCCGCGTGCGCCGGGCAGCGGGATGCGGCGCGCTCACCGCCGTTCCTCCCAGAAGCGGACGCGGTGTTCGAGCAGGTGGGCGAGGGCGATGCCGAGCGCGCAGATCAGCACATACACCGCCATCACCACGGTGATGCACTCGAGCGCGCGGCCGGTCTGGTTGAGCGTGGTGTTGGCCACCGACACCAGTTCGGGATAGCCGATGGCGACCGCCAGCGAGCTGTTCTTGACCAGGTTGAGGGCGTGGTTGGCGAGCGGTGGCACCATCGCCGGCAGGGCCTGCGGCAGCACGATCAGGGTCTGCGTCTGGCGCGGGCCGAGGCCGAGCGCGGCGGCGGCCTGCAACTGCCCGGCCGGCACCGCCTGCAGTGCCCCGCGCACCGATTCGGCGATGTAGGCCGCACCGTAGCTCGCCAGGCCGGCGAACAGCGCCAGGAACTCGGGCGACAGCGTGGCGCCGCCGCTGATCGAGAACGGCGTGCGCTGCGGCAGTTCGAGCGCGCCGTCGGCGAACCAGGGCAGGGCGAGGCCGCCCTTGCCGAGGAACACGTGAGGCAGCAGTTCGAGCGCGTCGGCCGCGGGCGGCAGCAGCGCGGTGAGGGCGAAATACCAGGCGAGCAGTTGCAGCAGCAGCGGGATGTTGCGCACGGTCTCGACGTAGCCTGTGCAGGCCGCGCGCAGCAGTGGGTTGGGCGAGCGCCGGCCGAGGCCGACCGCGAAGCCGAGCGCGAGTGCGCACAGGGTGGCCGGCAGCGCGACGCGCACGGTGTTGGCGAGGCCGGCGACGAAGGCGCGCAGGTAGCTGTCGGCGGGGTCGAAGTCGAACACGCCCTCGGCGATCCAGAATCCCGCAGGCTCCAGGAAGAAGTCGAACCCGCTGCGGATGCCGCGTGCGCGCATGTGCTCGGCGGTGAGCCCGGCGAGCAGCCATAGCGCGACGCCGAGCGCGGCGAGCAGCACCGCTTGCAGCAGCCAGCGCCGCCAGGGCGCGCGCACCGGACTCACCGCAGCGGCGGGGCGTACATCAGGCCGCCCTGGTTCCACAGCGCGTTCAGGCCGCGCGGCAGCTTGAGCGGCGAGCCCGCGCCCAGATTGCGCTCGAAGATCTCGCCGTAATTGCCGACGCTGCGCACCGCGCGGTAGGCCCACTGGCGGTCGAGGCCGAGCGCCTTGCCGAGATCCTCGCCCTTGCCCAGCAGGCGGCCGACCGTGGGGTCGCCGCCGTCGAGCTTCTGGTCGGCGTTGTCACGGGTGACACCCAGCTCCTCGGCTTCGACGAGGGCATACACCACCCATTTGACGATCGCCAGCCACTCGTCGTCGCCGCGCCGCACCGCGGGGCCGAGCGGCTCCTTGGAGATCAGCTCGGGCAGGATCGCGTAATCGTCCGGATTCGGCGCTTCGCCCGCGCGGATGCCGGCGAGGCTGGAGGCGTCGGTGGTGTAGGCGGCGCAGCGGCCGTTGAAGAAGGCCTTCAGCGAGGCGTCGAACTTCTCGAACACCACCGGCTTGACGCGGATGCCGCGGGCGCGGAAGTAGTCGGCGAGGTTCTTCTCGGTGGTGGTGCCCGACTGCACGCAGATCTCGGCGTCTTTCAGCTGGTGCGCGCCGGCGAGGCCGAAGCGCTTCGGCACCAGGAAGCCCTGGCCGTCGAAATAGGTGATCGCGGCGAACACGATGCCGAGCGAGGCGTCGCGGGTCAGCGTCCAGGTGGTATTGCGCGACAGGATGTCGACCTCGCCGGCCTGCAGCGCGGAGAAGCGCTGCTGCGAGCCGAGCGGCACCCACTTGACCTTGTCGCCGTCGCCGAGCACCGCGGCGGCGATGGCGCGGCACACGTCGACGTCGAGGCCACGCCACTGGCCCTTGCCGTCGGCGGCGGAAAAACCCGGCACCCCGGTGCTGACCCCGCAGGCGACTTCGCCGCGCTGCTTGATGCGCTCGACGGTGGGGCCGGCATACGCGGCGCCGGCGTGGAGCAGCGCGCCGGCGGCGAGCAGGGGGATCAACAGGCGGTGGGCGAGGGCGGAGCGGCTGGGTGGCATGGGTGGGTCCTGAGCTGGGGGCGCCCGGGCATGGCGTCTGCGGCCAGGGCGTGGAGGGCTCCGATTCTTGCAGAACGCGCGCCGCGACGGAACCGCGCTGGCGCGACCGCGCTGCGTCCGGTGACGGTGCGCGAGTGACGCGCCGACGCCTTTTCAGGAGATTTTCCGACGTTGCGGGCGGGTGATTCCAGAACTATAAACAGGCTATCGAGGGATGTCCGCATTAATACTAAGGTAATAGGCTTCGCGATAAGCTTCGAGAAAAAATGAAGCATGCCGGGACGACTCGGTTCCAGCCGTTTTCCATCGACCCTCCAGGTGCCGGGGGCTGCTACAAAAAAATACAGGTGGCGGGCTGGATTGCGTTCCAGGGGGAGACCGCGCGCCGACCTGCCGGCGCACGCCTTCCGAGGGTGGGAAGAGGGGAGGAGGAATAGTGCTTTATGCATAGTCGAAAAGGGGTCGTGCTGGACCGCCGGGGACGGGTTGCGGCGGCGCTCGAGGCGCTCGCGCTGCCGGAGTGGGACTTCCAGGTCGTGACCACGATCGATGCCGCGCACCGCGTATTGCGTGCCGCCGCGCCGGCGGCGGTGGTCGGGCTGGTGGTCTTCGACGGCGGCGAGCCCTGGCCCGGACGCGGCATCGAGGAGTTGTTGTCGAGCCACGAACTGGACTGGATCGCGCTCCTCGACCGCAGCCTGTTGAGCGATCCGGTGTGGTCGCCGCTGATCCTGCGCGGTTTCCATGATTTCCATTCGCTGCCGCTCGATCGCGAGCGCCTGCTGGTGACCCTGGGGCATGCCCACGGGCGGGCGGTGATCCGCAACCGGGAGCGCGGCGTCGAAGGTGAGAGCGGCCGCTTCGGCATGACCGGGCTCAGTCCGAAGATGGTCCAGCTCTATCGGCAGATCGAGAAGATCGTCACCGTCGATGCGCCGGTCCTGATCGGCGGCGAATCGGGCACCGGCAAGGAACTGGTCGCGCGCGCCATCCACCAGTACTCGGCGCGCGCGCGCGGTCCCTTCGTGGCGATGAACTGCGGCGCGATCTCGCCGCACCTGATCCACTCCGAACTGTTCGGCTACGAGAAGGGCGCGTTCACTGGCGCCAGCCAGCGCAAGATCGGCAACATCGAGGCCGCCAACGAGGGCATTCTGTTCCTCGACGAGATCGGCGACCTGCCGCTCGACCTGCAGGCCAGCCTGCTGCGCTTCCTGCAGGAAAAGACCATCGTCCGCGTCGGCGCCACCGAGCGCCTGCGGGTCAATGTGCGGGTCATCGCCGCCACCCACGTCGATCTGCAGCGTGCGGTGCAGGACGGCCGCTTCCGCGAGGATCTGTACTACCGCCTCAACGTGCTCCACCTCAAGGTGCCGCCGCTGCGCGAGCGCGGCGAGGACATCGTGCTCCTCGCGCAGCAGGTGTTCGCCGACAACCTGGCGCAGAAGAGCCCGCAGGTGCGGGGCTTCGGCCCCGAGGCGCTGCGCGCGATGGTCGATTACCACTGGCCGGGCAATGTGCGCGAGCTGATCAACCGCGTGCAGCACGCGATGATCATGAGCGAGAACCGGCTGCTCAGCGTCGCCGACCTCGGTCTGCCGGTGGCCGAAGGCCTGGCCGCGGCGCCCACGCTCGACGAGTTGCGGGCGTCGGTGGAGCGCGAGGTGATCGAGACCAGCCTGAAGAAATACCGCAACAACGTCTCCGAAACCGCGCGCCAGCTCGGGGTGTCGCGGGTCACGCTGTATCGCATGATCGACCGGCTGAAGATCGTTCTGTAGTCACGCAGCGGCGCGCGGGGTGCCGCGGACAATGGGAGGGTGGCGCATGATGAAGCGTAAAGGCTCGTTGCGTCCCGTGCAGGCCCTGGGTGGCGGGCTGGCGGGCGTGTTGATGATGGCGGCGCCGTGCGCGCTCGCCGCCGACGAGGCGGAACTGGTCCGGCTGCAGCAGCAGATCGACGCGCAGAACAGCCAGATCGACCGCCTGAAGGCGGCGCTCGCCCGCCAGGAGGCGGCGCTCGCCGAATTGCGCAGCAGCCTGCGCGTACCGGTGCCCGATGCGCGCGGGCGCGGTGGCGAGCCGGCAGCGCCATCCGCGGCGGCGGCGCCGGTGGTGGTCGCCCAGGCGCAGGCGCCGGCGGTGCAG
>JAEWVQ010000351.1 GCA_023459095.1 Pseudomonadota bacterium
TCGAGCTTGACCTTGCCGGCGTAGGGCGTCTCGATGTGCAGGCCTTCCGGGGTCTTGCTCACGACCTTGCCACTGAGGCGGTCGCCATTGACGAGCACGACCTCGTCGGCCGACGCTGGCAAAGCCAACATCGCACTCAGCAACAATGGGACAAAACGGGTGCTACGGGGTGAAATGACCGTGTTCATGATCGGCGTGGAAGGGAAAGGGCGGCGCTGCGGCCAAAGGCGCAAGCCTGAACCTGCTGACTGAATATTGCAACGCAACACGCAAGGCGCTGCCGGTCGGCGCGCGCCCTTCCCTACCCGCTCCGGACTCAGTCGAGGGCGATCTGCGCCTTCACCCAGATGTTGCGGCCCGGTTCGTTGATGCGCAGGCCGGTGGGTGTGTCGTAGCCGGTGATCGCGGCGCCGCTCTTGGACAGATGCTCGGCGTAGGCGCGATCGAACACGTTGTCGATGCCCGCGGTGACCTGCACCGTTTTCGACGCCCGCCAGCCGCCGTTGAGCGACAGCACGGCAAAGCCCCCGCTGTCGCCGAGGTCGTAGCTATTGGCGACGATACCGCCGGCGCCGACATCGACCCGCTTCTGATCGGCGACCAGGCGCAGCAGCGCCCCCGCCGACCACGTGCCATCGTCGTAGTCGAGCCCCAGGCGCGCCTCGAGCGGCGGTTGCTGGGCGAGCGCGGTGTCGTCGGTGTCGTTCTCGCCGCGCACCCAGGCCAGGGTCGCGCTCGTCTGCCAGTTGCGCGCAAAGCGCCAGCTCGCCTCGGCCTCGAAACCGAGCACGGTGGCGTCGACGTTGCGCACGCCAACGCTGGGCACCCAGCGCAGCAGCACCAGATCGCGCACCTTGCCGTAGAACGCAGAGGCCGACAGCGAGACCGTGTCCGTCGCCCACAGCGCACCGATATCGAGCTGGGTGGTCTTCTCCGGCTTCAGGCTGGTGAAGCGCTCGCCGGTTGCCGGATCGGTGCGCATCAGTTCCCAGTAGTCGGGCATGCGCTCGGCGTGACCGAGGCCGGCGTACCAGGTGCCGGCACCACCGGCGAAGTCGGCTTCGTAACGCGCGAATCCGCTCTCCAGGGCCTCATGTGCGCGCTCGCCGCGCTCGGCGTTGGCCACACCGCCAACGGTTGCCCGGCGGTCGCGGGCAACGTGGTCGTCGATGCGCAGGCCGCCGATCACCCGCCGCGCATCGTCGAGCGCGTAGCTCGCCTCGCCGAACACGCCCCACTGTGAGAACGAGACATCCTCCGTGCGCGGACGCCCACGGTTGAGCGCCTCGGCTGCGGCCTCGCTCATCCCGCTGCCGCTCCGTGCGCGGTGGATGTCGTGGCGGGTGTCGAAGCCCACGGTGAGCGCGAGCGCGGAAGTCGGGGTCAGCCTCAGCTCGGCTCGCCCACCGGTGGTGATGCGGTCGGGGTTGGAGATCATGTACATCGCCTTCGCCGGCTTGTCGCGCAGGCTGTAGTTGTCCATCACGTGGTCGATGTAGCTGTGGAAGACCTGCGCCGAGACCTTGTCGATCACTGGCGACACCGCGCGGCGCTCGAACTTGAGCGCGACATGATCGCGCGCGAAGCGGGCGCCGTCCATGGCGCGATCGGCATACGCGGCTTCGCCGTCGGAGACGCCGAAGGCAAGCTCCAAACGGCTGTTCTCGTCCGGCGTCCACCCCAGGGCGGCGCTGGTGCTCCAGCGCTCATAGGCGGAATGCACCTCGTCGCCGTTGCCGTCGCGATAGTCGTCCATGCGGGAACGCGTCGCAGCGGCCTGGGCCTGGAACTGCGGGGTGCCGCCGCGCACATCGAGCATCTGGTCGTTGCGTCCGAAGGCTCCCGCCGTCAGGCTGCCGGTGACTCGCATGCCAGGGGCATCGAAACGCGCGGAATCGCGTTCGAACAGCACCACGCCGGCGGATTTTCCGGGGCTGTGGCGCACGCTCTGCGGACCCTTGAGCACGGTGACGCGGTCATAGGCCTCCGGGTAAACGTACGCGGTCGGCGGGTCCATGCGGCCCCCGCAACCACCGTAGATTTCCTGGCCGTCGAGCAGGATGCCGAGCCGCGAACCGGACATGCCGCGAAACACCGGATCGCCGTCGGTACCGCCCTTGCGGATCACCGAGAAGCCCGGAATGCTCTTCAGGAAATCAGCGCCGTCGTGCGCCGGGATCGGCTGGCGCGGCGCCTTCGGATCGGTGACCACAGTGAGCGGCGCGTCCATCGCCGGCGCGGTGACGACGACGCGGGCCAGTGAGGCGGGTTCGTCGACCGCCGCTGTGCCGGCGTCCGCGGCGAATGCGGGAAAGGCAACCGCCAGAGCGGCCGCCAGCGGAATGCGCTTGAAGCGCGCGAAGCAGGAAGCGGAGGAAGTGAAAGACGTGCTCATCATCATGTTCTCGGTGTTGCGGGCGCGCGTCGTCCCGCGCACGCCGACGCATCGGGTGCGATCGGGTGCGGAAAACGGGCGCGAGCGGGCCCTGCCCGATAGCCGCTGGCTAACGGGGGTTCAATCGCGATCG
>JAEWVQ010000352.1 GCA_023459095.1 Pseudomonadota bacterium
AATTGC
This sequence comes from Pseudomonadota bacterium, assembly GCA_023459095.1. GTDB lineage: Bacteria > Pseudomonadota > Gammaproteobacteria > Burkholderiales > Rhodocyclaceae > JAEWVQ01. The sequence goes on from JAEWVQ010000352.1 coordinate 7, forward strand.
CATTTCCAAAGCATGTGCTATAATTATTGCTTGTCGGGGCGTAGCGCAGCCTGGTAGCGCACTTGCATGGGGTGCAAGGGGTCGCGAGTTCGAATCCCGCCGCCCCGACCAGAATCAAGCAAAAGGCCACTCTCCAGAGTGGCCTTTTGCTTGTCGTCACCGCTTTAAGCCGAAGGGGCTGCGGATGACTTGATCAGAACATCCCCCCCATTGAACGACATGAGAACAGGGCAAGGGCACCCCACTAGCCGGCACACCCTCGCCCCGCATCACTCGAACTACATACCGCACCGGGCGGCCCAGCAATCAAAGCCGATTGCAGGCCAAAGCAGTCAATAAGCATGCATCGGGTTCACGCCACCAGCACCAACTGCTTGCGGCCACTCAATTAGCCCCGCCCACTGACACGAACCGACGCACTTGACGTCGTTCGCCGCCATACAGCAGGCCCTGCGCCCACAGAGCCGCACCCATACCGGACGCGCGAAAACAAGAAACCGCCCATAAGGCGGTTTCTTGAAGGAACTAATTCCTGCATAGCTTGGGGCGACATACCGGTTTCGAACCGGTGACCTTTGGAGCCACAATCCAACGCTCTACCAACTGAGCTAATGCCGCCGCCATCCAAATCCCGAAATCTCGGGATCGGAAAAACTTTTCGTGGCCTGCCCGGCAGGGATCGAACCTGCAACCCCCGGCTTAGAAGGCCGGTGCTCTATCCAATTGAGCTACGGGCAGATTCCCGCGGGCATTCGGGGTGAAGCTGGTCGGGGTGGAGGGATTCGAACCCCCGACATCTTGCTCCCAAAGCAAGCGCGCTACCGGACTGCGCTACACCCCGAGAGCCGCACAATATACACACACGAAATTGACGTGTCAAATTTTTTCGCCAACTTCAGTCACTTTTCATTCCGAACGATACATCGACTTCGCCTTGCCCCTCGCCAAGCTTTCTGCTATTAACCTCCATCCCCCCAACTCACCTATTACCAACGGAAGTCCAGTCATGGCTGAAGATCTCCTTCACAAGCAGTTTCCCGCATATGTTCCGGCTGCCGGAGAGGAGTACATGAGCGAGAAGCAAGCGGCCCACTTCCGCGTCATGCTCGAGGCGCTCAAGAAAGAACTGGCCGACGATATCGAGCGCACCGTCCACGCCCTTCAGGACGAAGCCACGGTGTTTGCCGACCCAAACGATCGCGCGAGCCAGGAGTCCGACATCGCACTGGAGTTGCGCAACCGCGACCGCGAGCGCAAGCTGATCAAGAAAATTGATGAGGCCCTGGGACGCCTGAACGCCGGCGAATACGGCTACTGTGACAGTTGCGGCGTCGAGATCGGCCTGAAGCGGCTGGAGGCCCGCCCGACAGCAACAATGTGCATCGACTGCAAGACGCTTGAGGAAATGCGCGAGCGCCAAGTCGCCAAATAAGGCACGACAGACTGCACTCCGGGGACAAGCCGGCGCCGACCGCGCCGGAACCGGACAAAAAAAGGGACGCCGTGGCGTCCCTTTTCATTCTTAAGCAGCGCAATCAGCCAGCGTTCTCGCCCAGCAGCGCCTTCATGCTCAGACGGATCTTGCCGCGCTCGTCGGTTTCGAGCACCTTGACGCGGACCGCCTGGCCTTCCTTCACATAGTCGGCAACGTTATTCACGCGTTCGTTGGCGATCTGCGACACATGCAGCAAGCCATCGCGACCCGGCATGATGTTGACGATGGCGCCGAAATCGAGCAAACGGATCACGGTGCCGTCATAGACCTTGCCGACCTCGACCTCAGCGGTGATCGCCTCGATCCGTGCCTTCGCAGCCTGCGCCCCCTCGGACGACACCGACGAGATGGTGACGTTGCCATCGTCCTCGATTTCGATCACGGTGCCGGTCTCTTCCTGCAGCGCACGGATCACCGCCCCACCCTTGCCGATCACGTCGCGGATTTTCTCGGGGTTGATCTTGATGTTGATCATGCGCGGCGCGAACTCCGACACCTCACCGCGAGCACCACCCTGAGCCTGCTTCATCAGTTCGAGGATGTGCAGACGACCTTCGCCAGCCTGCGCGAGCGCGACCTGCATGATCTCCTTGGTGATGCCCTGAATCTTGATATCCATCTGCAGCGCGGTGATGCCGTTCTCGGTACCCGCCACCTTGAAGTCCATGTCGCCGAGGTGATCCTCGTCGCCCAGGATGTCGGTCAGCACGGCAAAACGATTGCCTTCCTTGATCAAGCCCATGGCGATACCGGCGACATGATCCTTCATCGGCACGCCGGCATCCATCAGCGCCAGCGAACCGCCGCACACCGAAGCCATCGAGCTCGAGCCGTTCGATTCGGTGATCTCGGAAACCACGCGCACGGTATAACCGAACTCCGCGCTACCCGGCAGCATGGCCACCAGCGCGCGCTTGGCAAGACGGCCATGGCCGACCTCGCGGCGCTTGGTGACACCGAAGCGGCCGGTTTCGCCGGTAGAGAACGGCGGGAAGTTGTAATGGAGCATGAAGCGCTCCTTGTACTCGCCGGCGATCGCATCAATGATCTGCTCATCGCGGCCGGTACCCAGCGTCGCCACCACCAGGGCCTGGGTCTCGCCGCGGGTAAACAGCGCCGAACCATGGGTGCGCGGCAACACGCCGACGCGGATGTCGATCGGGCGCACGGTACGGGTGTCGCGACCGTCGATGCGCGGCTCGCCGCTGAGGATGCGGCCACGAACGATCTCGGACTCGAGATTGAAGAAGATGTCCTTGATCTCGTTGTCCGACGGCGCATTCTCGACGCCTTCGGTGAGCGCGGCGATGGTGCGCTTGCGGATCTCGGCGAGGCGCTCGGTGCGGGCCTGCTTGCTGGTGATGCGGAAGGCTTCTTCGACCTCGGCGCGGGCCAACTCGCCGACCCGGGCGATCAACGCCTCGTTCTTCGCCGCGGGCTGCCAGTTCCACTCCGGCTTGCCGGCCACTTCGACCAACTCGTTGATCGCGCGGATCGCCGCCTGCATCTGCTCATGGCCGAACACCACGGCGCCGAGCATGACCTGCTCCGACAACTCCTGGGCCTCCGACTCGACCATCAGCACTGCGGCTTCGGTACCGGCCACGACCAGATTGAGTTGGCTGGTCTTGAGCTGTTCGGTCGTCGGGTTGAGCAAGTACTGGCCATCGGCGTAACCGACGCGGGCAGCGCCGATCGGACCGTTGAACGGGATGCCGGAAATCGCCAGCGCGGCAGAGGCGCCGATCATCGCCGGAATGTCGCCATCGACCTCCGGATTCAGCGACAGCACGGTGACGATGACCTGCACTTCGTTGTAGAAGCCATCGGGGAAAAGCGGACGGATCGGGCGGTCGATCAGGCGCGAGGTCAGCGTTTCCTTCTCGGTCGGGCGCCCTTCGCGCTTGAAGAAGCCACCCGGAATGCGGCCGGCGGCGTAGAACTTCTCGACGTAATCGACCGTCAGCGGGAAAAAGTCCTGGCCCGGCTTCGCATCCTTGGCGCCGACGACAGTGGCGAGGACCACGGTGTCGTCCATGTTGACGATGACGGCGCCACCAGCCTGGCGAGCGACCTCGCCGGTTTCCAGGGTGACGGTGTGGGCGCCGTAGGTGAAGCTCTTTTTGATGGCGTTAGGCAAGGGAATCCTCTCTTTTCAGTGAATGCAGCAGGCTACAACTGCGAAAACAAGCCCGCGTCGCCCCCGCGGCAGCCCCGGCTTCATTCCGGGAACAGAAAACGACAAAGCCGGCGCGGCCCGCTAGGGGTCGCCCCGGCTCTGACGAATTAAGCCGCCGCTTCAGACGCTGTCGGGCTCGTCACGACCAGCGACTGTTACTTGCGCAGGCCCAGACGCTCGATCAGAGTGCGATAGCTGTCGGCGTTGGTGCCCTTGAGGTAGTCAAGCAGCTTGCGGCGCTGGCTGACCATCTTCAGCAGACCGCGGCGGGAGTGATGGTCCTTGCCGTGTTCCTTGAAGTGGCCGGTCAGGCCGTTGATGCGGGCGGTCAGCAGAGCGACCTGAACTTCCGGCGAACCGGTGTCGCCCGGGGCGCGCTGGAAATCGGAAACGACTTGCGCCTTGGTTGCGGTATCGAGAGCCATGTGCGTATTTACTCTTTTCTTTCTGCCAATCAGAAGCGGCGGATTATACCCGTCGCCGTGTCGAAAACTCAATCTATATCACGTACTTTGCTGCGTTTCGTTAGTGGCGACGAGGCGTTTGGGCCACAGCTTGCCGTCTGCCTTCCACTCCCCCAGGCCGAGAAAGCCGGGCGGTCCGTACAGGCGTACCAGCCCCGCACCGCCCTGCTCGTGCCGCAAGGCCTGGCCCTGAAGCATCGCACGCGTCTCCGCGGCCGACAGATCAAGGCGGGCGAAACCGGCCACCAGGGCGTCGGCAGGCGCGAGCAACAGGTCGCGGGCTGCACCCTCCTCCCCTTCGATGGTTTCGAGCGCAACCGCATCGGCAATGTCGAACGCGCCGATGCGGGTGCGGCGCAACGCGCTCAGGTGCGCGCCGCACCCGAGTGCGGCGCCGATGTCCATCGCCAGCGTGCGGATATAGGTACCCTTGCTGCACGCCACTTCGATGTCGAAGTGCCCACCGTCGAAGCGCAGCAGCCTCAACGCATGGATGCGCACACGGCGCGCGGCGCGCTCGACCTCAATGCCGGCGCGGGCATACTCGTACAACGGCTTGCCATCGCGCTTGAGCGCCGAGTACATCGGTGGCACCTGTTCGATGTCTCCCACGAAGCGAGCCAGCACCTCGCGCAGCGCCTCCTCGCCCGCCTCGATCGGACGGGTGGCGAGCACCACCCCTTCGGCATCACCGGTATCGGTTTCCACACCCAGCTGCACTGTCGCCACGTAGGTCTTGTCGGCATCGAGCAGCATCTGCGAAAACTTGGTCGCTTCCCCGAAGGTCAGCGGCAGCAAACCGCTGGCCATCGGATCGAGCGTGCCGGTGTGCCCCGCCTTGGCGGCATTGAACAGCCAGCGCGCCTTCTGCAGCGCACCGTTGGAACTCATGCCCTGAGGCTTGTCGAGCAACAGTACGCCATCGACCCGACGGCGCGGGATCTTGCGTTGTGGCGCAGACATCGTTCAGCGCGTACCGCCGTCGCCGTCGCCGGTGTCCGCACCCTGATCCTGGTTGCGAGCCTCATCCTCTCGTACCGTTTCGTCGATCAGCTGCGACAGACGGCTCCCCTCTTCCACCGAACGATCGTAGTGGAAGTGCAGTTCCGGGGTGGTGTGGATGCGGACCCGCCGCCCGAGCTCGCGGCGCAAAAAGCCGCTCGCCCGGCGCAGGCCTTGCAGAATCTCGGGGACACTCGCCTCGCCCGTCATCGAGGTGAAATACACCTTGGCGTGGGCATAGTCGGGCGTGATCTCGACATCGGTCAGGGTGATGAACCCGACGCGCGGGTCCTTCACCTCCAGCCGGATCAGCTCGGCCAGCTCGCGGCGAATCTGCTCCACCACGCGCTGACTGCGGGAATACTCCTTGGGCATGACTTAGAGCGTCCTCGCCACTTCCTTGATCTCGAACACCTCGAGCTGGTCGCCTTCCTGGATGTCGTTGTAGTTCCTGAGCTGCAAGCCGCACTCGTAGCCGAACTTGACTTCCTTGACGTCGTCCTTGAAGCGCTTGAGCGACTCCAGCTCCCCGGTCCACATCACGGTGTGGTTGCGCAGCAGGCGTACGCTCGAACCCCGCTTGACGAGCCCCTCGAGAACGTAGCAACCGGCGATCGAGCCGACCTTGGAGATGGTAAACACCTGACGAATCTCGACCAGACCGATGACTTCCTCGCGTTTCTCCGGTGCCAGCATGCCCGACAGCGCCGCCTTCACCTCATCCACCGCGTCGTAGATGATGTTGTAGTAGCGGATATCGACCCCGAAGCTCTCGGCGAGCTTGCGTGCACCGGCATCGGCGCGGGTATTGAAGCCGACGATGACCGCACCCGAAGCCTGCGCAAGGTTGACGTCGGACTCGGAGATCGCGCCGACCGCGGCGTGAATCACATTGACCCGCACCTCGTCGGTGGACAATTTCACCAGCGACTGCACCAGCGCCTCCTGCGACCCCTGGACGTCGGCCTTGATGATCAGCGGCAGACTCTTGACCTCGCCTTCGGCCATCTGCTCGAACATGCTTTCCAGCTTCGCCGCCTGCTGCTTGGCGAGCTTGACGTCGCGGAACTTGCCCTGACGGAAGAGCGCGATTTCGCGCGCCTTCTTCTCGTCGGCGAGCGCGATCGCCTCGTCGCCCGCCGCCGGCACGTCGGACAGACCCAGAATCTCGACCGGAATCGACGGCCCGGCCTCATCGACCGACTTGCCGTTCTCGTCGATCATCGCGCGGATGCGGCCGAAGGTCGCGCCGACCAGCAGGACGTCGCCCTTGCGCAGCGTGCCCGACTGCACCAGCAGCGAGGCCACCGGGCCGCGCCCCTTGTCCAGGCGCGCTTCGATCACCATCCCCTTGGCGGGCGCCTCCACCGGCGCGGTCAGTTCCAGCACCTCTGCCTGCAGCAGCACGGCCTCGAGCAGTTCGTCGATGCCCGCCCCGGTCTTCGCCGACACCGGCACGAACATGGTGTCGCCACCGTACTCTTCCGGAATCACGCTCTCGCTGACCAGTTCCTGCTTGACCCGCTCCGGGTTGGCCTCAGGCTTGTCGACCTTGGTGATCGCCACCACCACCGGCACTTCGGCCGCCTTCGCATGGTGGATGGCCTCGCGCGTCTGCGGCATCACGCCGTCATCAGCCGCGCACACCAGGATGACGATGTCGGTCGCCTTCGCACCACGCGCCCGCATCGCGGTAAAGGCCTCGTGGCCCGGCGTATCGAGGAAGGTGACCATGCCACGCGGAGTTTCCACGTGATAGGCGCCGATGTGCTGGGTGATGCCGCCGAACTCGCCGGCAGCAACCTTGGCGCGACGGATGTAGTCGAGCAGCGAGGTCTTGCCGTGATCGACGTGACCCATCACCGTGACCACCGGGGCCCGCGGCAGCAACTCGGCATCCTTGTGCGCCTCGCTCTCCTCGAGGAAGGCATCCGGATCGTCGAGCTTGGCGGCAAACGCCTTGTGCCCCATCTCTTCGACGATGATCATCGCCGTTTCCTGATCGAGCACTTGGTTGATCGTGACCATCGAGCCCATCTTCATCAGGGCCTTGATCACCTCGGTAGCCTTGATCGCCATCTTGTGGGCGAGATCGGCCACAGTGATGGTTTCCGGCACGTGAACCTCGTGCACGATGGGCTCGCTCGGCGCCTGGAAGCCCTGACGGTCGTCCTGGTGACGGCCATGGCGGCCGCCGCCCTTGGCGCCGCGCCAGGCATTGCCCGCCGCCGCACCACCGACCTCGCCGCGGGTCTTGATACCGCGGCGCTTGGCGCCGTCGGCCTCACGCGCAGCACCACGCTTGGCATCCTTGGCACCCTTGTCCTCAGCCTTCGCCGGACGGTGCAAGGTGCCGGTGGTCGGCTTGGCCGCCGGCTTCGCAGCCTCTTCCTTCTTCTGCTGCTCGGCGCGGACGCGCGCCTCCTCCTCCGCCTTGCGCGCTTCGGCTGCAGCCTTCGCCGCCGCCTCGCGCTCCTGGCGGGCGCGCAGATCGGCCGCCTGCCGCTCCTTGAGCGCACGCTGACGATCTTCGTCGCGCTTGCGCGCGGCGATTTCTTCTTCACTGAGGATCTCGTTGATCGACAGCGGACGCGGGCGCACCACCACACGCGGCTTCTGTTCGGCAGCCGGCGCGGCTTCAACAGGCTTCTCCGCCGGCGGCGCGGCCTCGGCCTTGGCCTCAACAGGCTCGGACACGGGAATCACTTCGGGCTCGGGCTCAGGTTCGGGCTCAGGCGCCACTTCAGGTTCGGGCTGCGGCGCAGGCTCGACCGCCGGCACGGCTTCGACCGCCGCGGCTTCGACCACGGCATCGACCGCCGCCGACGCCACGACCTCGTCGATCAGTTCATCATCGGCGCCCTCGGCACCGCTCTCGGCCTGCGGCGCATCGCTCAGCAAACCGTCGCGCTTGACGAAGGTGCGCTTCTTGCGCACTTCGACCTGCACCGTGCGCGCACGACCGGTGGAATCGGTGGCGCGGATTTCGGAAGTCTGTTTGCGGGTCAGGGTGATCTTGCCCTTCGGCTCGGTGTCGCCGTGCGCACGGCGGAGGTATTCGAGCAGGCGGGCCTTGTCCTGTTCAGTCAGCAAATCGTTGGCGCCGGACTTCTCGACCCCGGCGCGCTTGAGTTGCTCGAGCAACGTCGCCGCCGGCATCTTCAGTTCGCCGGCAAACTGGGTCACGCTCATCTGTTCCATTAATGCCCTCCCCTCATTCCTCGAACCAGTGAGCGCGTGCAACAGAAATCAGCGCCTTGGCCCGTTCTTCGTCAATCCCGGCCATGTCGACCAACTCATCGACCGCGAGGTCGGCGAGGTCGTCCCGGGTGCGAACATCCTTGCTCGCCAGCCTGGCGGCAAGCGCCCTGTCCATGCCTTCGAGGCCGAGCAGATCATCGGCCACGTTCTCCAGCTGTTCCTCGGTCACGATCGCCTCGGTCAGCAGGACGTTGCGCGCACGGTTGCGCAGTTCGTTTACGGTGTCCTCGTCGAAGGCCTCGATCTCGAGCATTTCGGCAAGCGGCACATAGGCGACTTCTTCCAGCGACGAGAAGCCCTCGTCGATCAGGATGTCAGCCACTTCTTCATCGACGTCGAGCTTGGCCATGAACAGCGTGCGCAGACCGCTGCGCTCCTGCTCCGACTTCTCCGCCGACTCCTGCTCGCTCATCAGGTTGATGGTCCAGGCGGTGAGCTCGGAGGCGAGCTTGACGTTCTGGCCATTGCGACCGATGGCGATGGCGAGATTGTTCTCGTCGACGACGACGTCCATCGCGTGCGCCTCTTCATCGACGACGATGGACACGACCTCGGCCGGCTGCAGCGCGGCGATCACGAACTGAGCCGGATCGGCCGCCCACACGATGATGTCGATCTGCTCGCCGCCGATCTCGTTGCGCACCGCGGTCACCCGCGAGCCGCGCAGACCGACGCAGGTACCGATCGGATCGATGCGCGGATCGTTCGACTTCACCGCGATCTTGGCGCGCAGACCGGGGTCGCGGGCGCAGGCCTTGATCTCGAGCAGACCGTCTTCGATCTCCGGGACCTCAAGCTCGAACAGCTTCATCAGGAATTCGGGTGCGGTACGCGACAGAATCAGCTGCGGACCGCGCGCGCCGCGGTCGATCTTCAGCAGATAGGCCTTGACGCGATCGCCGACACGCAGGTTCTCGCGCGGAATCTGCTGATCACGCGGCAGCACCGCCTCCATGCGGCCAACCTCGATGATCGCGTTGCCGCGCTCCATGCGCTTGATCGAGCCGGAGACGAGGAATTCCTTGCGATCGAGGAAATCGTTGAGCACCTGCTCGCGCTCGGCGTCACGAATCTTCTGCAGAATCACCTGCTTCGCGGCCTGCGCGCCGATGCGGCCGAAATCGATCGGTTCGAGCGGCTCCTCGATATAGTCGCCGAGTTCGACGTCGGCCTTGATCTCGCGCGCATCGATGATGCCCATCTCGGCCTCATCGTTGGTCACTTCCTCGTCGGGCATCACCACCCAGCGCCGGAAGGACTCGTAATCGCCGGTTTCGCGATCGATCGTCACCCGCACGTCGGAATCGTCATGAACCCGCTTCTTGGTCGCGGAGGCCAACGCCGACTCGAGCGCAGCGAACACGATCTCTTTGGCAACGTTCTTTTCACGCGCCAGCGCATCCACCAGCAGCAAAATCTCGCGGCTCATTTCAGGAAAACCTCCACATCCAGAGTCTCAAAATTTCGGAACAAGGCGTGCCTTTTCGATTTCTTCGAAGGGAACGACGATCTCGCCCTTCTCGGTGGCGAGCGCAACCGCGCCTTCACGCACCCCTTGCAGCACGCCTGCAAAATTACGCTGATTGCCGATGGGCAGGGTCGTCCGCAGCTGAATCTCCTGACCGACGAAGCGCTCGAAATCGGCCAGCTTCTTGAGCGGCCGATCCAACCCGGGGGACGACACCTCGAGGCGGTCGTAATCGACGTTCTCGACCTCGAACACGCGGGTCAGCTGATTGCTGACGGTGGCACAGTCGTCCACCGTGATGCCACGCTCGATGTCGATGAACACGCGCAGCAGCCTGCCCTTCGGGGACAGCTCGAAATCGACCAGCTCATATCCGAGCCCGGTGACCACCTGTTCGACCAGTTCTTCGACGCCTACGCGCATGCCCGCACACCCACGACACAAATAAAAAATGGGCGAAACGCCCATCCCTGTTGATACAACCGGAGCAATGGGCGACCCGACCAGGGTCCTCGCCCATCAAAGCCCGGCGAGTATAGCGTAAAAACGCCCGACCGGGCAAACCTTTGCGTGCGCAAGGCCTGCCCGGCGGGCGACATCCGAACGAGTGTGACAGGGGCGCGACGCGCCCGGGCGGGCACTTACATGCGCGGCACCGTACGCCGCAGTTTCGGCGGCTGCGCCTTGCGCTCGCCCTGCTTGGGCACTGGCGGCGGCAGCCCGGCGAGCGCGCAGACCTCGGCCTCGGGGAGTTCCATCCACATCCCGCGCTTGAGTCGGGAGGGCAGCTCGACCGGCCCGTAACGCACGCGAATCAGACGACTCACGGTCAGACCCACAGCTTCGAACATGCGCCGCACCTCGCGGTTGCGCCCCTCCGAGAGCGTGACCCGATACCAGTGGTTGGCGCCCTCGCCGCCGGCGTCGCGCAGCGTGTTGAAACGCGCCGGACCGTCCTCCAACTCGATGCCGTCGAGCAGCGACTGCCCCTGCTCTTCGGTGAGTTCGCCGAGCAGGCGCACCGCGTATTCGCGGTCGATACCGTAGCGCGGATGCATCAGACGGTTGGCCAGATCGCCGTCATTGGTAAACAGCAACAGCCCGGAGGTATTGAAATCAAGACGCCCCACCGCGAGCCAGCGCCCCTTGCGCAGGATCGGCAGGCGTTCGAACACCGTCGGCCGCCCCTCCGGGTCGTCGCGCGACACGATCTCGCCTTCCTGCTTGTGATAGATCAGCACTCGCGGCGTGCGCTGGGAGAAGCGCAACGGAATGAGCTTGCCGTTGAGCTTGACGCGATCGCCGGGGCCGATCTTCTGCCCCAGCGCGGCCGGCAAGCCATTGACCGAGATGCGCCCGGCGACCACGAGTTCCTCGATCTCGCGCCGCGAGGCGATGCCGGCCTGGGCCAGGACCTTCTGCAGCCGCTCAGGCTCGGTAAAGGTCGGCGCCGGCTCCCGACTGCCACCACGGCGGCGCGCCGGCCCAGGGCCTTCGGCCTTCATCGCCTCCGGCGTGCCGAGTGCGGAACGATGGGCATCGGGGCGCAGCGCCTGAGCCTCATCGCGGTCGCGGCGCGGCCGCGGGGCGGGCCGCCCCTCGTCGCGCACGTCCGCTTCAGGCGTCTTCCGGGTGGGCGGCCGCAGCGGCCGTTTCGATTTGCGAGGTGTCGACAAGATCCATGATCCTTTCAATTTCGGTCAGCGCAGGCAGTTCAGTGAGGCTGCGCAGCCCCATGTCGTCGAGAAAACGCCGCGTGGTCGCAAACAGCGCCGGGCGGCCCGGGGTGTCACGATGGCCGACGACGTCGATCCAGCCGCGCGACTCCAGCGTCTTCATGATATTGGGCGACACCGCGACGCCGCGGATGTCCTCGATGTCGCCGCGGGTCACCGGTTGCCGGTAGGCCACGATGGCCAGCGTTTCCATGACCGCGCGGGAATAGCGCGGCGGCCGTTCTTCCTTCAGCCGGTCCAGATAGACCTGATATTCGGCCCGCGTCTGGAAACGCCAGCCGCCAGCCAGTTGCACGAGTTCGACGCCGCGCGCCGCGGCCTGCCACTCGGCGCGCAACTCGTCGAGCACGCGGCGCACCAGATCGGCGCCGGGGTCGTCCTCGAACAGCCGACGCAACTCGGCGACCGGCAAGGGCGCAGTGGCGGCGAGCAGCGCAGTCTCGATGACGCGCTTGAGATCCTCAGGCGTGGTCGCGCGATCCATCGGCCAGTTTCACGTAAATCGGCGCAAACGCCTCGTTCTGAGTCACCTCGACCAATCTTTCCTTCACCAACTCCAGCACCGCGAGGAAGCTCACCACCAGTCCGGCCGCTCCCAGGCTCGCGTCGAACAGGGTGTCGAACACGACGAAGGCGCCGCCGCCGAGCTTGCGCAGGATCTGCGTCATGTGCTCGCGCACCGAGAGTTGTTCGCGCCCGACACGGTGGTGCTGGGTCAGCCGGGCCTTCTTCATGATACGCAGCCAGGCGAGTTGCAGGTCGTGCAGGCTGACCTCGGGCAGACGCTCGACCACCTTCTCGGCCACGAACACTCCGACCCACTCGAAGTCGCGCTCGGCGCGCGGCAAGGTATCGAGCCTGACTGCGGCCATCTTGATCTGTTCGTATTCGAGCAGGCGGCGCACCAGTTCGGCCCGCGGATCGTCCTCGACGTCGATCTCGCGGGCGGGCCGCGGCAGCAGCATGCGCGACTTGATCTCGAGCAGCATCGCCGCCATCAGCAGGTACTCGGCGGCAAGCTCGAGATTGGTCGCGCGCATCGCCTCGACGTACTCCAGATACTGCACCGTCAGCGGCGCCATCGGGATGTCGAGGATGTCGAGATTGGCCTTGCGGATCAGGTACAGCAGCAGATCGAGCGGACCTTCGAACGCCTCGAGGAACACCTGCAGCGCATCGGGCGGAATATACAGGTCTTTGGGCAGTTCGAGCAGGGGTTCGCCATAAAGGCGCGCGACCGCGGCATCCGCTGCGGGAGTCGGCGCCGGCGCCAGTTCCAGGGGCAGGTTCATGCGCGGCTAGAAACCGAACAACGCGCCCAGCAGCGAATGAAAGGCGGCGAGCAGCGGCCCCAGGATCGCGCCGAGGATGCCGGTAAACAGCAGGATCAGCAGGATCGGGAAACCGTAAGGCTCGAGCCGCGCGAACTGCCACGCGTAGCGGTTGGGCAGCAGGCTGACCGCGATCCGCCCGCCGTCGAGCGGCGGGATCGGCAGCAGGTTGAGCAGCATCAGCACGCCGTTGATCTGCATGCCGGCCACCGCCATCAGCGTCAGCGCATAGCCGTAGCTGCCCGGCGCACTGCCGAACGCGAGAGTGTAGACCACGCCCCAGGCGAGCGCCATCACCAGGTTCATGAACGGCCCCGCCGCCGCCACCCACAGCATGTCGGCCTTGGGCTTGCGCAGGCGGCCGAAATTGACCGGCACCGGCTTGGCCCAGCCGAACAGGATGCCGCCGCCGCCGAACAGCACGCTGACCGCGAGAATGAGCCCAGGCACCAGCACGGTGCCCACGGGGTCGATGTGGCGCAGCGGATTGAGCGTGATGCGCCCGGCCTGGGCGGCGGTCGGATCACCGAAGTGGCGGGCTACGTAACCGTGCGCGGCCTCGTGCAGGGTGATTGCGAGCAGCACCGGCAGCGCCCAGATCGCGAGCGTGGAAATCAGCGAGTCCATGAATCCTGCAAGCCCCGTCGCAGACCAAAGCGCGCCATCTTAACAGAGGCCCCTGCCTGCACGCGGTCGGCTAGTCCGCCGCCAGGCCGAAGGGCGCGGGATCGCCCCGGCCGAGACGGACCAACTCGGGCGCGCCGCTGGTGAGATCGATCACCGTGGTCGCCTCCGGCCCGCAATAGCCGGCCTCGATCACCAGATCGACCTGCTTGCCGAGCCGGTCGCGGATGTCCTCGGCGTCGGTGAGCGGCAACTCCTCGTCCGGCAGCAGCAGCGTGGACGACAGCAGCGGCGCGTTCAGTTCGGCGAGCAATGCCGACACCACCGCGTGCTCGGGCACACGCAGACCGATGGTCTTGCGCTTCGGATGCAGCATGCGCCGCGGCAACTCCTTGGTGCCCTCGAGAATGAAGGTGTAAGGGCCGGGCGTGGTCGCCTTCAGCAGACGGTACTGGACGTTGTCCACGCGGGCGTAGGTGGCGATTTCGGAGAGGTCGCGGCACAGCAGCGTGAAGTGGTGGCGCTCGTCGACGTCGCGGATGCGGCGGATGCGATCGAGCAGTTCGGCGTCGCCGGTGCGCCCGGCCAGCGCGTAGGCGGAATCGGTCGGCAAGGCGACCAGTCCGCCCCCGCGGATGATTTCCGCCGCTTGACGGACGAGCCGCGGCTGCGGCTGCTCGGGATGAAGGGAAAAGAATTGGGCCATCGTTGCACTCGGTGATCAGAACTTACAGCAGGCGCGTCCACACCGGCGTCAGGTCGGGCGGCAGCGGATTGCAGCGCCCGAGATCGACCGGGCTCTCGCCTTCGCCGTGAAAATCGGAGGCGCGCGAGGCAAGCAGCCCGCGGCGGCGGGCGACGCTGGCGAAGCGGCGCATTTCATCGTCGGCATGGGCGCCGGAGACGACCTCGACGGCTTCGCCGCCGGCGGCGACGAAGAGATCGAACAAGCGCTCGAGATCAGCCGACGACAACCGGTAGCGGGCTGGATGCGCCACCACCGCGATGCCGCCCGCCGCCCGGATCCAACCCACGGCCTCGGTCACCGAGGCCCATTCGTGCTCGACGTAGCCCGGCTTGCCGCGCACCAGATAGTGGTCGAACACGGTTTTGACGTCGGGCATCACGCCCCTCGCCACCAGGAAACGCGCGAAATGGGCGCGGCTCACCAGCGCCGGATTGCGCGCGAAGCGGCGCGCGCCGGCGAGCGCATCACCGATGCCGGCCGTGGCGAGCGCGTCGCCGATGCGCCGGGCGCGCGCGTCGCGACCGTTGCGCACCTGCTGCAGCCCGCCCACCAGCACCGGGTGGCCGGCATCGATGCCCAGCCCGACGATGTGGATGGTCTCACCGGCGAACGAGGTGGAAATCTCCACCCCGGGCACGAAGCGCAGCCCTTCTTCGAGCGCCACCCGCGCGGCCTCGTCGAGGCCGCCGAGTTCGTCGTGATCGGTGAGCGCGAGCAACTCCACGCCATTGGCGGCGGCGCGGCGCACCACCGCGGCCGGCTCCAGCCAGCCGTCGGAAACCGTGGAATGGCAATGCAGATCGGCATTCATGCGTGCGCCTCCTCTCGATCTTTCTGCGACAACAGAAAGGCCTCGACGATCCGCGCCACGGCCTGCGGCTGATCATGATGCAGGTTGTGGCCGGCATCGGCGACGCTCACCACCTCGAGATCGGCGAAGCAGGCCCGGGCCGCCGCGTGCAGATCGTCGCCGATGCCGATCCGTCGGCGCAGCTCCGGCGGATCGGGCTCGATCCAAAGCACCGGCGCGCGCACCCCGCGCCAGCAAGCCTCGGCCTCGGCACGGCGGTAGAGCACCGGATTGACCCGGCGGTGCGCCGGATCGCCGCGCAGGCGCACGCCCCCCGCGCCATCGTCCTCGCCCAGGTGGCGTGCGAGCCAGGCCGCGCGCACCGGATCGAGGCGGCGGTTGTCGCGCTGCAGGCGGGCGGCCAGGGCATCGAAATCGGCATACGGACGAAACGCCATCGGCGCGCGGATGTCGTCCAGCCACTTGCGGTAGCGCGCGGGCGCCTCCGCGGCGGTTCGCTCGATCAGGCCGAAGGCGTCGAGAGCGACGACCTTGTCCACGCGCTCGGGCCGGATGCCGGCGTACATCAGCGCGACGTTGCCGCCCAGGCTGTGCCCTACCAGGCGCGCCGGCCGGTCGGGCTCCCAGGCGTCGAGAACGGCATCGAGGTCGGCGAAGTAATCGGGAAACCAGTACGCATCGCCCGCCCAGGCGCTCAGACCGAAACCGCGCCAGTCGGGGGCAATCACATGCCAGTCGGCGGCGAGCGCATCGACCACGAACTGAAAGGACACCGACGCATCCATCCAGCCATGGAGCAGGAACAGGCGCGGCGCGCCTTCGCGCCCCCATTCGCGCACGTGGTAGCGCAGGCCGCGGATATTCAGGTAACGACTCGTCGAGGCTTTCATCCGGCGATGATAACAAAGGACGGCACCGCGGCCGGCGCGCCCGCTGCGCCGAGCGCCAGCCGCGGTCGTTATACTGGCCGTCATGCGCGTCTTCTCCATCCAGATTGCCGCCCTGGCGCTCGCCTACGCCTGCACGGGGTGGATGTCCCTGTATCTAGCGGTCCCGCCCGGCTATACCGCGCCGCTGTTCCCCCCCGCGGGGATCGCCCTGTCCGCGCTGCTCATCTTCGGCCTGCGCCTGTGGCCGGGGGTGCTGATCGGCGCGCTGCTGGTACAAAGCGCCGCGCTGCTGCAGACCGACCCCGGCGCCTCGGCAATAGCCTGGCTGGCGACCCTGCTCGCGCCACTGGGCGCGACCCTGCAGGCGGTGCTCGGCAGCCTGCTCGCACGCAGGGTGATCGGCTTTCCCAATCGCCTCGACAGCACCCGCGACATCGTCCGCTTTCTGGTCGTGGTCGCACCGCTCAGCGCAATGATCAGCGCAAGCTTCTCGCTGCCGCTACTGCACTTCGCCCACACCGTTGCGACGACCGACCTCGCCTTCAACTGGTGGAGCTGGTGGCTCGGCGACGCCCTCGGGATGATCGTCGCCACCCCCCTGATGTTCGCCTTTTTCGGCGAACCGGCGGCGGACTGGCGCCCGCGCCGCTTCGGCATCGCGGTGCCGATGGCGCTGGCGATCGTGCTTCTCGGTTTCGCCCTGCACCAGGTCCGCAACTGGGAAGACCTGAGGGCGCAGAGCCAGTTTCAACGCGACGTCGAGCTGATCGCCGGGGAAACCCGGCAACGCCTCGAACTGCAGACCGACATGATGCGTTCGATCGAGCGCCTGATGACGGTGAGCGACTCCGTCAGCCGCACGGATTTCCGCGATTTCGTCACCCCCTGGCTGGAGCGCCATCCCGGCGCCCAGAACTTCGGCTGGAGTCCGCTCGTCGACGGCGCCCAGCGATCGGCGTTCGAACGCGCCGTGCGCGCCACCGACGCACCCGGTTTTCAGATCCTCGACCGCGAAAACGACGGCCGCACCTTCCCTGCCGCGATCGCCGACGAATACCTGCCGATCACTTATGTAGAACCCCTCGAACGCAACCGTTCGGTGCTCGGCCTCAACCCCTTGTCGCTGCCGGCAACGGCCGAATCGATCTGGCAAACGCGGACGAGCGCGCAACCGGTCGCCGGCGAGGCCATCCGTCTCGTCCAGGAAGACGGCGACCAGCGCGGCGTCGTCCTCTATCTCGCCGCCTTCGCACGCGAGCCCGCCGCCGACGGCGCCCGCACCTTGCTCGGCGTGGTATCCGGCGTCCTGCGCATGGACGACGCCCTCGTCCAGGTGCGCGACCTCGCCCACGCGCGCAACATAGCGCTGTGCCTCGTCGATCGCAGCGGCAGAGCGGGCAACCAGCGCCTGAGCGGAGCGCTGGGTTGCGAGCACAGCACCTGGCTCGACAAGGACCTGGGGCAGCGCCTGCCCGTGGCCTTTGCCGGCCGCCACTGGGAGCTGCGCCTGCGCACGACGCCCGAGTACGGCAGCACCGCGCGCAGCTGGGGCAGCTGGGCGATGGTGGGCCTGGGCTTTGCCGCCGTCGGCATGCTCGGCGCCTTCCTGCTCATCACCACCGGCACCTCGCGCCGCACCGCAGCGCTGGTCGATCAGCGCACCGCGGAACTGGCGGCAGCTGGCGCCACGCTGCGCAAGCAGCAGGACGCACTCGCCGAGGCCCAGCGCATCGCGCGCATGGGCAGTTGGGAATGCGAAGCCGGAGGCAGACATCTGAGCGCCTCCCACGAGTTGCGCCACGTCCTGCGCATCCCTCTGGACGCCCCCGCACTCACCACCGACGCGCTCCTCGAAGCCGTCGCCGAAACCGACCGTCCGCTGCTCGCCGCCTGCCTCGCCCGCCTCGCCCATACCGCCGAGCGTGCGGTGCTCGACTGCCGCCTGGCCGGAGCCGCGCCACGCACCGTGCAGTTCCTGATCGAAAGCGCCCGGGACGACGCCGGCACCCTGCAACTGCGCGGCACCGTCCAGGACGTCACCGCCGCCCGCCAGGCCGAGGCACACATCCAGTACCTCGCCCACTACGACGCTCTCACCGGCCTGCCCAATCGCGCGTCATGGCTGGCGCAAGCACACACCGCACTGCGCACCGCACAGCGCCACGAGCACGCGCTCGCCGTCCTCTTCCTCGATCTCGACCATTTCAAGACGGTCAACGATTCGCTCGGCCATCCGGTGGGCGATCGCCTGCTGCAAACCATCGCCCGCCGCCTGTCGGCCTGCCTGCGCGAGGAGGACGTGCTCGCCCGCGTCGGCGGCGACGAGTTCGTCACCCTGCTGCCGCGCCTGACTCAGCCCGACGACGCCGCCACGGTCGCGCGCAAGATGCTCGAAGCGCTGACCCATCCGGTCCGCATCGACGGCCACGACCTCAACCTCTCGGTCAGCATCGGCATCGCCGTCCACCCTGCCGATGGCAGCGACATCGACACCCTGCTCAAGCACGCCGACACCGCGATGTACAGTGCCAAGGAAGCCGGCCGCGACACCTACCAGTTCTTCACCCCGGAAATGAACGTTCGCGCGTTCGAACGCCTGATGCTGGAGAGCGCGCTGCGGCGGGCGGTCGAGCGCAACGAGCTGACCCTGCACTATCAGCCGCAGGTGGACGCCACGAGCGGCCACGTCAGCGGCTGCGAGGCCCTGGTACGTTGGCGCCACCCCGAACTGGGCATGGTGCCGCCCGCGCACTTCATCCCCGTCGCCGAGGCCTCCGGATTGATCGTCGCGCTCGGCCAATGGGTGTTGCGCGAGGCCTGCCGGCAGCAGGTGCGGTGGCGGCAAGCAGGACGCCCGCCACTGACGGTGGCGGTGAATATCTCCGCACTGCAGTTCCGCAAGACCGGCTTCACCGACACGGTCGCCGCGATCCTGCGGGAAACCGGCGCCGATGCGCGCCACATCGAACTGGAAATCACCGAGAGCGCGCTGATGCAGCCTTCGCCCGAGTTGCACGGGCAGTTGCAGCGGTTGCGAGAAATGGGACTCACCCTGGCGCTGGACGACTTCGGCACCGGCTATTCCAGCCTCGCCTACCTGAAGCGCCTGCCGATCAGCCGCCTCAAGATCGACCGCTCCTTCGTCCGCGACCTGCCCGGCGACGTCGAGGATGCCGCAATCACCGCGGCGACGCTGTCGCTCGCCCGCGACCTCGGCCTGGAAGTGGTGGCCGAGGGGGTCGAAACCCAGGCCCAGTACGATTATCTGCGCGCACGCGGCTGCGCACTGGTGCAAGGCTTCCTGTTCTCCACCGCACTGCCCGCCGACGAACTGATGGCCTGGATCGAGGCCAGGCCATGAGCAGGAAGGTGTGAATAGAGGGGACCGCCGGAGACGCGGGCAACCCGCCCCGCCGGCCGACACGGAGACGGCAAGGACTCCCGGCGAAGGCCTCGCGCATCAAGTACCGTGGACAAAAAACAGGGCAAGCACGAAGGCTTGCCCTGTTTTCAACTACTGGAGCGGGAAACGAGTCTCGAACTCGCGACCTCAACCTTGGCAAGGTTGCGCTCTACCAACTGAGCTATTCCCGCATTTTCTTTGGAGGCGCGACTCGGAATCGAACCGGGGTACACGGCTTTGCAGGCCGCTGCATAACCACTCTGCCATCGCGCCATGACCGTTTCGGCCGGTCGCCCGCTACTCTGGACGCCTCTGGATCAGCAAATGCATCTGACCCAAAAAATTCTTTGGAGCGGGAAACGAGTCTCGAACTCGCGACCTCAACCTTGGCAAGGTTGCGCTCTACCAACTGAGCTATTCCCGCTCGGGAAAGACCGCCATTATAGGCAGTTTTTTGTTTGTGTCAACTTTTTATTCATTCGAGTGTCGCGTCAGACGGGGCAACGCACGGTGCAGGTAATACCCCATCGACCACAGTGTGAGCGCCGCGGCCGCGTAGATCAGCACGCTGCCCACCACTCGAATGTCGATCGACAACAGCGGAGCATTATACAGCAAGAGTGGAATCGCTGTCATCTGTGCGGCAGTCTTCAGTTTGCCGACATAGGCTACGGCGACGCTCGCCGATTCGCCGACGCGCGCCATCCACTCGCGCAGCGCCGAAATCGTGATCTCGCGACCGATGATCACCACCGCGATGATCGCATCGACGCGGGCGAGTTGGACGAGCAGGATCAACGCCGCGGCGACCATCAACTTGTCCGCCACCGGGTCGAGGAAGGCGCCGAATGCCGACGTCTGCCCCAGCGCCCGCGCCAGATAGCCGTCGAACCAGTCGGTGACCGCGGCGACGATGAACACCAGGGTCGCGAACAGGTTCTTCTGCGGCAGGGACAGCCAGCTGTCGGGCAGGTAGAAGAGGCCGACAAAGATCGGAATGAGGGCGATGCGCGCCCACGTCAGGGTGTTGGGAATGTTCAGAGCCATGCGGGGCGGCCGGCAAACGGCCCGGATTCAGTGCAGCGCCGAGTATATCTGTTTAACTGAAAGCTGATTTCCCTTTACTCAAGGGGTTTTCAGCGCAGTACGCGGCACGCGCAAGTGTTAAAAATAGCCATTGAATAGCCCGCGCGATTTTGTCTCGTCGGTCGCGGGTCGCGGCCCAAGAATCATACCCGATTGCCTTGCGGATCTACCGGGCGCTGCCGCTCGCGCACGTAGCCATGTTGCGCCCTGCGGCTCTCAATCCGCGCAAGCACCCGCTCCCCTTCGATCGCATCACACACCGGGATCGTCCGCACCCTCGGCGGCCGGTGTCGGCCGCCGTGGCAGATCACAACGACAGGCCCGAGCAGGTCGCGGGTCAGCTCCACGCAGTAGTAGCGGCCGTCGGCCCGTGTCCAGATGTCCATCGGGCCACGATAGCGATACCGTGACCCGGCCCGGGTAATACGAAAGCGGCCTACGCTTTGACCTGCACCCTCACACCTCCGCGAACCGCCCCGCCTCCATCGCATCGCGCCGCGTCCGCGGCAGATACACGCCGTCCTCGGCCTCCCGAATCCGCTTCTCGCGGCTGCGCACGCTCTGCCACATCTGCTGCGCCGTGATGCGCCGGCCCGGGTTCTTCTCGTTGAAAACCCGGATCGACTCACGCGCCTCGGCCATGCCCTCGACGTCCTTCTCCATCGCCGCGCGCGCGAACTGGCTCATCAGCGCGCTGCGGCGCTCGCTCAAGCGCCGGTCGGCATCCATCACCGCGCTGCGCCCCTCAAACGCCAATCGCACCTCGGACGGCGAGAAGCCGATGAACTGCCCCAGCTCGCCGGCAAGGCTCACGTCCCCCTTGATCTCGATCCCGGTGCGGTCCTGCGCGCCCTCGAACCAGTAGCGGGCAGCCTTGATCGGGTTGCGCGCGAAGATCGGCAGCAGATCCTCCAGCCCCCGGCCGTAATCGCCGTCGGCCATCTTCTGCGCCGCCTTCGCCGCATTCACCCCCATGCCGATCACCGGCCCGAGCATTGCGGTGGAGAACGACTCCGCCCAGCGCTGACCCTCCAGCCCCTCTTGCACGTCCGGCAGCAGCAGCTTGTCGAGCCCCACCCGGCCGGAAATGTCCCAGGGCGTCAGCCGCGAGAAGCCGCGCGCGATCACCTCGCTCGCCTTCGGCCCGAAGGCGTCCGCCAGCAGGTTGCGCAGCGCCACCTCCGCATCCCACGGTTCGTCGTCATCGCCACCCAGGGCCGAGGCTACGGTCAGCAACGGCCCCACCAGCGGCAGGCCCAGCACGCCGGCGGCGGCCGCGTGCAGCGTGAGCAGCGCGCCGAGCACCTTGCGCGCCTCGCGGCGCACCTCGGGCGTCTCGCCCTGCACCGACTGGTAAGCGTTGCGCGCAATCGTGAAGATCATGTTCTGCGCGTACTGCTTGAAGAGCAGCACCACCCGCGCCACGTTGCCCTGCATCACCCGCGGGCGGTTGCCCGCCGAGTAGTCGAAGTGGCCGTCGTAGGTCGCCTTGGTCGCCTGCTCGTAGGCTTCCAGGTGAGTGGCGCCCGTCTCGCGCGCCAGCCGGTACGACGCGATGAAGGTCGTTTGCCGGTTGAAGCGCTCGGCGTGGTGAAACAGCCCGCTCGCCAGGCGCATCACCGGGCGCATTTTCCAGACCACCTTGGCATCCTCGCCCTGGGCGATGCCGGCGAGGTCGTGCGACATGGTCACGTCGATCGTGCCCGCGCGCACCGCGGCATCGTAGGCGGCGAGCTCGTCGGCGTCCTTCAGCTGCGTGCGGATGTCGTTCTTGCCGGCCACCGCCTCGGCGGACGCCTTCAGCAGCGCCTCGCCCGACTTCTTGAAGCCCCACTTCGCCGCCATCACCGGATAGGCCACCAGCGCCGTCTGCGACAGGTTCACCATCGCCGCCGCCGGCGACAGGCCCAGGTAATACACGAAGCCAACGCTGGTGAGCGCGGTCGAGATCGGGTTGCTCTTCGGGCTCATCAGCGCATCGTGCCGCTTCACCATCTCGTCGACCACGCGCTGCGCCCGCGGCTGGTCGAACCCTTCCGTCGCGCTCCACTGGTCCACGTGCTTCTGCATCCGATCGAGCTCGGTCTGCATCAGGTCGCCATAGCGCAGCTTGGCGAGATAGCGCGCACCGTGGAACGTGTTCTGCGCGAACGCGCGGCGGGCGTCCTGCGAGAAGCCCGGCGTGCCCTTGCGGTGGATGCCGTGCTTCGCCCAGCTCAGGTCGGGCAGCGAGGACAGGTAGAGCTGCCCGAGCGTGTCCTCGAGCTCGGCCAGCTGCGCCGCCGGCAGGTTCTGCTTGTCGAGCGCGTCATAGAGCTCGGTCATGAACCCGCGCCCCACCATGTCGCGGCTCGCGGCGAATTCCTTGCTCAGCGTCACCCTGCCCACCTGGTAGCCGTCGGCCGCCGGGAAGGCCCGGCGCATCTCGTCGCGCATCGCCTCGGCCTCGGCCATCGTCTCCGCACGCGCCACGCTCGCCACCTTGCCGGCGCCGTCCTTCACCACCACCACGTACTGCCCGAAGCGCGCGAGCGGGAAATACACCCCCTTCACCGCCTTGAAGAAATCCGCATCCATCCTCCGCACCAGCTCCGCGCGCTTCTCGGCGCGCAGCTCGCTGCGCATGATCCGGTCGATGATCGCCTGGCGCACCTCGGCATGGTGGCGCTTGTAGCTGTCCCGCGCCTCGCGATACACCTTCTGCGCTTCAGGGCTGAGCGCGCGGAAGCGCGCCTTCAGCGCCCCGCTCTTGCCGCGGTCGTCGCCATCCACATGCTTCACGTCGGCGTCGGCGTCGATCTGCGCCAGCGTCGCGTCGTGCATCAGGTCGGCGAGCTTGCCCTCGTCGGGCAGCTTGCCCCAGCGCCGCGCCAGATCATCAGCCGTGGCGCCCACGTCGTTCTTGTCGGCTTCCATCTGCGCCACCAGCCGGTCGTACTCGGCCAGCGGCAAGGCCTTGCCGTAGATGTCGACCAGCTGCCGACGCCCCAGGAGCTGCAGCCCGACCTTCAGCCAGTCGGTGAGCGTGTGGCGACCGGCGCGCTTCACGTCCTGCACCGTCATCGACTTCAGGCCGTCGCCGATGCTCCTGGCGATCTGCTGGGCAGACTGGGCGGCGCCACTGCTGCGGAGAACCGGCGGCTGATTGTCGCCGTGAGCACCAGTGCGAGTGATGTGCCCGCCATCGGCAGCTCGCATCGTTTCACGCGCCTTCGACAGCATGAACAGCAGATCCGACTCGCCGAGGTTCGACAGATGGGCAAACCCCTTGTCGCGCAGCCATTGGCGGACGCGGCCGATCAGTTCAAGGAATTTGTCGCGCAGGCCAGGACGATCCTTCACCGTCTCGGCGATGTGCGCGAAGACCTCCTCGGTGAGTACGGCCTTCGCGATGGCGTCTGTCCAGATGCGGCGCGCGCGCGGATCACCGGCCTTGACCGCAGCGCGGAAGGCCTCCGCATCGTACTGCTGCGCTTGCAGGACGCCACGGATGTAGTCCTGCATCGTGTCGCCCATGCCGCGGCGGCTCATGATGCGCACCAAGCCGCCCTGACCGCCCAGGCCGACATAGACCTGGTTCAGCTTCTGCGCGAAGTCTTCCCCGAATAGCTTGCGCACGCCGGCATGGCCGGCGACCTCATGGAACACGGTTGCCTCGAAGTCAGCCATACTGGCGTGGTTGTCCACTACCAGATAGACCTTGCCGCGATGGAATACGCCCTTGGTGCTGCGCTCGTCGCTGTTCTGGCGCTTGGCTTCTTCCTGAATCGACGCCGGAAGCTGGTCAAACGTGCTGACAGCCACGATTTCGGGTGCGCCAGCGTACCGGCTCAGGAAGTCTCGCAGGAAAGCATCTGCCTCTTCTCGGCTGACGACCCCTTGAACACCCGCGTTCGCATCGCCCGTCCGAAGCGTGATTGAGTCCACCGCGCTACCGAGCGCGGCGCCCTTCCCGCGCGCAGCGGACTGCGCCAGCCGCATGTTCTCGCGCATCAGCGCGACGCCATCACCCAGCGCGCGCGACAACGCGCTCTCCTGGTCCGCCGGTAGCCCGAGCACATTCTTGATGACCCGCACCAGCCAATCCCAGGCCGTGCGCAGCGAACTGCCTGCCGGCGCGCTCACCTCGCGCAGCTTGCGCTGGAAGTCCGGATTGGTGAAGGCCTCGGCGACGAACTCATCCACGTTCGCCATGCCGTACATGCCCTTGAGCTTGCCCGACTTCTTCACGTGGTTGAACAGTGCCCGCATCTGCATCGACGCCGCTCCCTTTTTCTTGAGCGCCGCCACCGTCGCCGCGTGGATCAGTTCGTGCAGCATGTGTCGCTCGGCCGCAGCCGGGCGAAACAGGGCCACCGTGTCGGTCTTCGGGCTGTAGGCCGCGGCGTAGCGATTGCCTTCGCCGGCTTCGGCCTGGAACCGCCAGCCCTTGCCGTCGCCGACCACCACGCTCGGCGCAATGCCGGTCTTCGTCAGCAGGCGAGCCACCTGCCGGTTGAACGGCGAGCGCGAAGCCGACGCGACGAACTTCAGGATCTCCGCGGCGCTCTTGCCCTCGGCGGCCATGCCATAGACGGCCTTGTCCGTGGGGCTGATGCTGCTTGAGCCAGTGCCGCCGGCGCGGCTGAACCGGTCGGCCTTGTAATTCAAGGCGTCTCGAAGTATCTTGGAAACGCCTCCTTCGGTGACTGTCCCAGACCGCTTGGATGCTTCGGCATCGGCACTGGATTGGCTGGATCGAAGGAGGCTTTCTTTTGTCGTGACGCTGTGCAGATACATGCGCTGCGAATTGATGTCCCGATGCACGAGCACCGTCACAATGTCATCGGCGCCATTGATCACGACAGGCGCGGAGATGTAGATCGAGTCCATGTCCCCGCGTTTTTCGATGTGGGCAATAGCCCCTCGCTCGATCACATCGGGCACCGCCTTGAAGGCAACGGCCTTGAACGGATTCAGGCTGTGCCCAAGCGAGTCCCGCACGGATCGCTCATCCATCAACACGCGGCCGAGCTTGGGGTTTTTCGCGTAGAACCCGTAGTCTCGGAAGATCCCCACCGCCCACTCGCGCAGCTTGGCCTTACCCTGGTGGGGCGCTTCGCTGGTCTGCAGGGTGGCAACGGGATCACCGGTCAGAACGCGGTGCAGTTCCTCGACGCCGGCCACGACCTCATCGCTGATCGGCCCGACTGACCGGCCCGTTTGCCCGTCAACATCCCCCCTTGATGCACGCTCAAGGCCGGCCATCGCGTAGCCCACCAAGTCATCGACCGTGAGGGTCTTCGCGCCGCCGTGGCGAATCACCCAGGTGCGCACCATCATCGCAAAGCTACGCAGCAAGGCGCCCACCTTCTTCCCGAGCACCTTGTCGGCCCACTCGAAGAACGCCCCATTCACCACCTTGTAACCCGCGCTGCGCCCTTCGATCACCGCCAGCTCGACGATGTAGGCCGCCGCCTCCTTCGCGTCACCAGCAGCTCCAGCGGCCTCCATCCGCGCCGCAACGCGATCGAGGAAGGCCCGCAGGTCAGGATCCTTCTCGTTCGCCCGGCCGTCGATCATCGCCATTGCCCGGGCGTCGATCTGCGCGCGCTGCTGGCCGTGGACCATCTCGTGCAGCAGCACCGCCGGCGCGGTCACGCGGTCAAGGGTCGGCCCGATCAGGAATGTCGTGCCGGTCGGTCGGTTGAATACCCCGTGCACCACTCTGCCCATCGACAGCGACTCCGCGGTCGCATTCAGATCGCGCCCGGTCTTCTCGGCATAGATCCGGGCAATCTCCGCCGGGTCTGCCGAGTCGATCACCACCAGCCCGCCCTTCTCGCCGCGCCGACCGCGCTCGAGCATGACCCGTGCCGGCGCCGCCAGCCCCGGGAACTGTCGGTCGAGCGCGCGCAGCAGACTGGCCTCGGTGATCGGATTGCTGCTGATTCCGCGACGCCCTTGCGCGCCGGCGCCCGCCGAGAACGAGGCCTCGAGTTCTCCTTGGCGCATGAAACTGCCGTCGGCATTGCGCAGGTGGTTACCCGCTGCCCGGCCCTC